>CAYPDV010000066.1:0-14358 GCA_964409525.1 uncultured Gemmatimonadaceae bacterium | reverse complement strand
CGGCGTAGGAGATGAACTTCACGCCCTTCTCCGGATCGAACTTCTTGACCGCCTTCAGGAGTCCCTCGTTCCCGATGCAGACCAGCTCCGCGAGTCCGAGCCCGCGGCCCTGGTACTTCTTCACGTAGGAGATGACGAAGCGCAGATTCGCCGTCACGAGGCGTTCGGCCGCCTCCTTGTCGCCGGACCTCGCCCGCCGGGCGAGCGCCCTTTCCTCCTCCGGGTCCTGGATGAGCGGATACTTCTCGACGTCCTGCAGGTACTGATCGAAGGAGTCCAGGCCACGGGAAGGAGAGAACATCCGGTCACTCAGCCTTGCTGGAGGTCAGGGAGAAGGCGACACGGGTGAGGAGCCGGGCGACGCCGGGGGAGACCGGAGTCGGCGGCCGAGGTGGGCGAAGTGTGTAAGTCCGCCCGGGGCAAGCCGATAAAAAGCTATAAAAGGCCGTCTTAGCAGTCAAAGCTTTTCTGAGGAGGTCCTCGGTGGGACGGGGATTCGCAATCCGCCCTTTCGGCTCCGCGCCGCCCCGGTACCCGCCCCTGCCGAGAGGGGTTCCAACCGGCTCGTCCATCGCTCGCTGCGGCGCCCACTCAGGAAGTCAGGAGGAGACTGGCGTTGATCCCGCCGAAGCCGAACGAGTTGCTGAGCACGACGGCCGGCCGGGCGGGCCGGCCCTGGCCGGGGACGTAGTCGAGATCGCATCCGTCTCCCCGCTCCTCGAGGTTCAGGGTGGGCGGGATCCATCCCCGCCGGAGCACCAGGGCGCAGATCCCCGCCTCGATCGCGCCGGACGCCCCCAGGGCGTGGCCGTAGTACGGCTTCGTGGCGGTGACCGGGATCCGGTGCGCCCGCTCGCCCAGCACGGTGCGGATCGCCATGGTCTCGGTCGAGTCGTTGAGCGGGGTGGAGGAGCCGTGCGCGTTCACGTAGTCCACCGCGCCGGGCTCGGTGTCTCCCGATTCCATGGCCATTCGCATCGCGCGCGCCGCCTGGCCGCCGTCCGGAAGAGGGGCGGTCATGTGGTGCGCGTCGTTGGTGGTGCCGTAGCCCCGCACCTCGCAGTAGATCGGAGCGCCGCGGGCGAGCGCCCGCTCCCGCTCCTCGAGCACGAGGATGCACGCCCCCTCGCCCATCACGAAGCCGTCCCGTTCCCGGTCGAAGGGGCGGCAGGCGGCGGCGGGCTCTCCGTTCCGGGTGCTCATGGCCCGGATGAGGGCGAAGGCGCCGAAGGAGAGGGGCGCGAGGGGGGCCTCCACTCCTCCCGCGAGACAGACGTCGGCCCTCCCCTCCCGCACGTCCCGCCACCCCTCGCCCACGGCGATGGTGCCGGAGGCGCAGCTCATCGAGTTGGTGGAGTTCGGGCCGGTGAAGCCGGTGTCGATCGCGGCGCTGCAGCTCGCCGCGCCGGGAAAGACCGTGAGGGCCAGGCGCGGGTTCACGGCGCGGGCGCCGCCTTCGTGGAAGGCGACGACCTCGTGCTCGGCCAGCGAGATCCCGCCGAGGGCCGAGCCCATCCGCACGGCTCCCCGGTCCGGATCGACGGTGGAGGGGTCGAGCCGGGCGTCATCGAGCGCCAGCCGGACGGCCGCCCGCGTGAAGTGGCCGAAGCGGTCCAGCCGGCGAGCCTCCCGCCGATCCATGTAGTCTTCGGGGCCGAAATCCTCGATCTGGGCGGCGATGCGGGAGCGGAAGGGCGAGGCGTCGAACCGGGTGACGGGGCCGATCGGAGAACGTTCGCGCCGGAGCCCCTCCCAGAGCCGCTCGCGCCCGATTCCCGAGGCGGTGACCGGGCCGATTCCCGTGACGACCACCCGCCGGGGACGGGCCTCACGCGCCGCGCCGCCTTCGGAGGGGTCGCTCATGCCGGCGCGTCTCCGGCCGCGCGGCCCGAGGCGCGCTCGGCGGCGCGACGGACACCGGCCAGGGTGCGGCCCGCGATGGAGCTCACGAAGTGCGGGCCGATCACGTGTCGCGCGGCGAAGCCGCCGATCAGCGGCCAGGGCGGCCCGTCCCACTCGTGCACGATGCGGAGCCGGGTGCCGCCGCCTTCGAGCGCCCGCACCTCCCATACGACGTCCATCCCCCGGGTGATCCCGTCGACGTGCCGGTACAGCACCAGGCCTTCGTCCGGGCGTGCCTCCATCTCCGAGACCCACCAGGTGGGCCAGCGGAGCGGCCCGGCGAAGGATCGCCAGGCGGCCATCTCCACCCGTCCACGGCCGAGGCCCTCCTTCCGGTGGAAGCGCACCCAGCGGTAGTGGGGCAGGATGTCCGGCCAACGCTCCACGTCGGCGGCCGCCTGGAACGCCGCCTCGGGGCGGGCGGTCGTCGTGGTCTCGTCTACGGTGCGCATACGGCGTCCTCGTCCGGCGTCGTGTTCAGCGTCCGTTCCCTCCCGGCAGGATCAGCGGGAGCCACGCGGCGGGCCGGAGCAGGCTCCGGACCGGGGCGGCATCGCCGGTCACCCGGATGAGTGCGTCGAGCGGGCCCGACCGGCTCCGGAGCCGGTCGAGCACCCGCCGACGGGCGGTGGGACGGGAGAGGAGCGCTTCTACCCCGCGCTGCACCCGAAGACCCGGTCGCCGCTCGCGCGCGAGGCGTCGCGGATACTCCCGCAGGCGGCGCGCCTCGACCGCGGAGCTCCGGTCCGTCGCCTCGAGCGCTGCCGAGATCACGGGAGCGGCTAGCTCCGCCGATCGCAGCGCGCGGTACATCCCCTGCCCGGTGAGGGGATCGAAGTACCCCGCGGCGTCTCCCACGAGCAGCATGCCTTCGCCGACCACCCGGGAGCGGGGGCGGTCGAAGGGGCCGCTGGCCCAGGGACCGTCCACCACCTCCGGGCCATCCGTCCAGCGGATCCCCGAGTCGTGGAGCCGCTCCAGGAAGAACCCGAGGGCGTCGGCCGCGACCTCCCGGCCGCGCGCGTCCGGGTCGACCACCACGGTGGCGTTCCACACCGGACGATGGGCGGACACCGGCGCGAGGCCGACAGTGAAGGCGTCCACGACCAGCAGCCCACGGTCCCGGGGCGGACCGGCGCCCCGGACCCTGCAGGTGAGCGAGAGCTTCCGGAGCCGGGGCGGACGCGTCGAGCTTTCCAGAGCCGCGGCCGTGGACGAGCGGAGTCCGTCCGCGCCCACGATCAGCCGGGCGCGGCGCTCCTTCCGGCTCCCGTCGGCTTCCACGGTGTCGACGACGGGAAGGCTCCGCCCCGAGGGCGAGCTCGCCCGGGTCTCGTGGCTCCGCACCACCTGGACCCCCTCCTCGACCCGCACGCCGGCACCGGACGCCTCGCGCAGGAGGGCGTGGTCGAGATCGGCGCGCGGCACCGCGAGCGCCCGGTCGTCCGATCCGAAGGTGCCCGTCGCGGAATCCCCCTCCCGCTCGCGGATCCTCCACCCGACGAGGCGGGCCGGGCCGAGCGCCTCCACCGCCCCGAGGAGCCCCAGCCGCCGGAGGGCCGCCACCGCGCCGGGGTTGAGGCACTCCCCGCACGCCTTCGGTCGTGGTAGGCGGCGCCGCTCCACCAGCTCGACCCGCCAGCCCGCACGGGCCAGGAGGTGCGCTGCCGTGCTCCCGGCCGGGCCGCCCCCGACGACGAGGACGTCGGGCACATCGGGGGGGCGGATCACCGCTCGCCCCCGGCCGGTCGGGATTCGAGGAGCAGCCGGAAGGGAAAGTGCCGCCGGACGCGCACGTCGCGGAGACCGGCGGTCCGGGCGAGCCCCTCCAGCTCCTCGGCGGTGAACGACCGCAGCACCGAGAGCGGTCCGTCGTTCCGGGTGACCGGGCTCCTTCGCCAGAGCGTCGCCGCCAGGAGCCGTGCCCCGAGGTAGTTCGCACGGCTCCGTTCGAGGTCGCTCACGAGGACCCGCCTCCGTGCGACCCGCCCCATCTCCTGGAGCAGGCGGACGGCGGCACGCTCGTCGAGGTGGTGGAGGGTCAGGGTGCAGAGCACGACGTCGAAGCTCCCGGCGCGGAAGGGAAGCGCGCGGCCGTCGGCCCGGACGACCGGGAGCGCGGTCGCGCTCCCGTCCGTCCGCCCCGCCCTCGCGGCGTAGCGGACGATCTGCGGGTGCACGTCGACTCCGACGGCCGTCCGTGGCCGCCTTCCCCGCCCGCCCGAGCGCACCAGCTCCCGCGGCACCATCCCGCTCCCGGTGCCGACGTCGAGGATCCGGAGAGGCCTCGCCGGGGACTCCGCGTCCGCTCCGGCGGCCGCCCCGTCCGCGCCGCCCCCGGCGGACTCCACCCGGCCGACGGCGGCCCGGAGCGGACGGAGTCCGCCCAGCCACCGGTTCACGCGATCGATCTCGCGGAGCGAGTCCGCGAGATCGGCGGGGTCGTGCCCGGTCTCGTCCAGGAGCTCGTCCCGATCGACGCGGGGCTCACGGGCCGGATCGGAAAGGATCACACCGGGTCCATCGAGCCGTCCGCCGCACCGTCGCCGACCCCCGTCACACCGTCGCCCACCCCCGCCGCCTCGTCGCCGACCTCCTCCGCCGGCTCCACGTGCACGACGACCTCCCGGGCGCGGAGCGCGCGGGTCAGGCGCGCCTCGACCCGGTCCGCGATCCGGTGGGAGTCCTGTACGTCCATCCGCGGCGGAACGGCGATGGTCAGCTCGCTGAAGACCTCGCCCGCCCGCCCGCGGGAGCGGATCCCGTACGCCGCCTGGACCCCGTCCACCCCTTCGGCGAGCGTGCGGATCCGCTCGGGATCGGCCGCCCGCTCGTCGACGAGCTCCGGCACCGTCTCCCGTATGATCCGCCACCCCGTCCACGCGATCGCCCCGGCCACGGCGAGCGTGATCCACGGATCGGCCCACGGCATTCCGAGGCGCACCGCCACGAGGCCTCCGAGCACGGCGAGGGCGGCGTAGACGTCGGAGCGCGTGTGGGCCGCGTCAGCCAGGAGGAGCGGAGAGTCGAGCTCGCGACCCCGACGCGTCTCGTAGACCGAGATCGCGAGTCCGCCGAGCGCGGAGAGTCCCATCAGCACCAGCGCGATCGGGGTTCCCTCGACGGGCGGCGGCTCGGCCGCGAGGAGCCGGGTCACCGCTCCCTTCGCGAGCTCGAATACGGTCACCGAGAGGATTCCCACGAGCATCAGGGCTCCCAGCGTCTCGAACTTCTGGTGCCCGTACGGATGCTCGGCGTCGGGGGCCTCCCGAGCCACGCGTGCGAAGCCGAGCGCGAGCACGTTGTTGAGGGCGTCGAGCGAGGAGTGGACCGCCTCGGCGATCACGCTCAGGGCACGCGAGGACCACCACGCCCCCCCCTTCATGGCCACCAGGGCGAGATTCAGGACGAGCACCCGTAGCAGGACGCGGCGGACGGCGCGCGAGCGGGGGCCCCCCTGCCCGGCGCCACGGATCATCGGCATGGCGGGACCTTCATCGCAGGTCCCGGCCGGGGCGCCCCTGGGTCGGGAGCACGATCAGCTCCGAGCCGAGCCCGACCCGCCGGCTCCGCCTCACCTGCTCGTCCTCGAAGCCCGCGAGGAGCCCGAGCACCTCCCGCACGCTCACCCGGACCACCAGGCTGCCGTCGCCCGTCACGGGGTAGGCGAAGTCGAGGCGGGCGACGCTGCCCGTCCCCTGCGGAAAGCCGACGCGGAGCCCGAAACCGAGTGACACCTCGGTTCCCGAGTCGCGCCCGAAGGGCGCGTCGCCCTCCCACATCCTGCCCACGTCGACGAAGCCGGTGAGCCCGAAGTCGAAGAGCTCCGGGCGTGGCCAGGGGACGTAGACGCGGTCCTCGAACGAGGCGACCAGCCGGCGTCCGCCCGGAAACCGGTCCTCGCGGAGGCCCCGCAGACGGGTCTCGCCGCCGAGGGTGAGCTGGTAGGGGACGACGGTGGACCAGCCGCCCGTGCCCCCCAGCCGGAGGAGGAAGGTGTGCCCGTCGAGGTAGCCGGGACGATAGTACGCGAAGGCGTCGAGGTCGGCGAAGATGTCCCGCCACCCGCCGAGGGAGTCGGCGGTGGAGCTCACCCGTCGCCCCTCGACTCCTCCCTCGAGGGTGAGGACCCAGCGACCCGGCGCGTAGCCGACCTGGAACTCCATCCGGGCGGTGAGGTCGTCGGCTTCGTTCAGCCCCTCCGTCCCGCTCGCGCCCACGCTCCGGCCGAGCACCGCGGCGAAGTCGGTGCCGACCTGCACGTCCTGCTCGCCCTGGAGCGCATCCAGGCCACGCCGCTTCACGAAGCGGACGTTGCGCTGTCCCACCAGCAGGTTGACCCGGGTCCGAATTCCGGAGGTGAGCTGCGGGCGCACGGCCTCGAGAGCCACCGAGTCCGCGGGCGAGAAGGCTCCGTCGTCCTCCGGACGCTGTACCAACAGCCCGCCGGGGAGGCCGGGAAGGTGAAGCTCGTCACGCGAGAGCCCGACGCCGAGCGTCGTGAGGTTCCGGGGCGGGCCGAGCCGCATGGCGAAGGTCGCCTCGGCGCTCCGGTTCTCCAGGGGCAGGAGGACCCGGTGGTAGGGGCGTTCCCCCTCCGGGACCTCGAAGTTGAAGAGGACCTCCTCGCGGGCCCATCGCTGCCGGGCCGCCTTCCGCCCCACCTGACCGAGGAAGGGGAAGACCAGCTCCTGCTCGAAGAACTGCCCGGCGCGCCTCTCACCCGCGCGCAGGCGCAGGTCCCAGCGGGTCGAGAGGAGGCGTGGCGTCTCGAAGCGCGCATCCCACTCCGTGGCGAAGTCGGTGCTGCGGTAGGAGAGCCCGAGCACGATCCCGCGTCCGAGGACGTTCTCCTCGGTGATCCGGGCCCCCTCGAGGCCGAGGAACCCCTCCCCGGTGGAGACGCTCGCGTTCGTGGTCCAGTCGTCCTTCGTGTCGACCACGACGTGCCGGGTTCCGTCCGACTGGAAGATCGAGAAGATCTCGACCCGTCCCAGGAAGGGATACTGCCGGAGGACCCGCTCCGACTCCTCCAGCAGGACGGGATCGAAGCACCGGCCTTCCCGGAACAGGAGCTCGGAGCGGATGAAGTCCGCATCCGTCTCCATGTGGAGCGCGTTGACCGTCCGGTACGCCCAGCGGAAGCGCTCCCGGCTCTCGATCTCCTGATCCTCGAAGATCGGACGGTTGTCGATGAAGATCCGCGAGATCACGCCCTCCGGGCATTCCTGCGCACGGGCGCCGGGCGAGCCGAGCAGCCCGAGGGCGAACGCGGAGAGGGTGAGGAGGGCGCGCACGGGAAGGGTGCCGGAGGTTCGCGTGCACCGGTGCACCGGAGGATCGATCCGGCAGGCGGCGCCGGAAGGGGAGCGGCGCTCCGGCGGGTGGGGCTCGTCGATCGGGTTCAGGGGCTGAAGAGGTCTTCCTGCTCCTCGTCCGATCCCGGGGCTCCCTCGAGGAAGGCCGAGATCCGCCGCTCCCAGAGATCCAGGTCCACGTCGACCTCGCGCGAGAGCAGGCGGCGGAGCACGGGGTTCACCTCCGCGAGATCGTCCAGGAGGTCCCCGAGCAATTCCCGCGCCTCCTCGATGCCGCCGACCCCGGCCGGGGCGCCGGCCATGTCGCGCAGGATCGAGCGTTCGGAGCGCGAGGCGACGAGTGGATCGCTCCGGGTGGACACCCAGACCTCCGTCCGCCGCCCCGGCCCCCTGTCCGCCTCGATCGGCCGGAGCCCCACGATCTCGTCCGCCCGCCAGTACTTTCCGTAACCCAGATGGATCATCCGACCCGCCGCGATCTCCACGAGCGCCTCCTTTCCGGGGGGAATGCGGTGCGGGGAGGCCGCCCCTGCGGGGCCCTGGAAGCTCACGGTCCCGAGCGGACCTCCCCCGGGAGCATAGGAGACGGGGCGGGGGATCGAAAGCCGGTGGACGGCCTTCTACTCGAGTCCCCGGATCTCCGCCTCGGCCTCCGCCTGCTCGAGCGGAGCCCCGAGCTCCGCCGCGATCCGGCGGGACTCCTCGAAGTGGGCGCGGGCCTCCTCGGCGTCGGCGGTGTCGCTCCTGAGCCTCCCGTACTCGAGGTGCACCCGCGCTCGCAGGAGGTCGAAGGGGCCCGATCGGGCCAGCTCGAGCCCCTTCTCGAAGAAGGTGACGCCCTGGTCGTCGCCGCGTTCCCGCAGGCTGACGCCGAGCAGCAGGTACGCCTCGATCAGGACGTCGTCGGCCCCCGCCTCGAGCGCCCACTCCTCCGCCTCACGGGCCAGGGACCCGGCGAGGGCCGGATCGTCGCTCCGCAGCGCCGTCTCGGCGAGGTTGATGAGAAAGATGCCGCGCGCGAAGGCGGTCTGCGCTCCTTGCAGGCCCCGGTGGAAGGACAGCCGCGCCTCTTCGATCCGCCCCAGCGCCAGCAGGAGGAGACCCTCGTTGTTCAGATGGACGAGGCGGTCTCGCGGCGCGTCCACCTGCTCCCAGATCGTGGCGGCCTCGTCCTGGTACCGCCGCGCCTCGATCAGGCGCCCCAGACGCCGGACGACCTGGGAGAGATTGTTGTAGGTCTGGCCACGGAGAAGAAGGACGTCGGGCTCGTCGCCGGTCGAGCGCCGGAGCGCCTCCAGGTGATGCCTCCACGCCTCCGGCCAGTGCCCCTGGGAGGCCCGGACGTTTCCGAGTCCCTGGATCGAGCGGATCTCCTCCACGCGGTCTCCGGACTCGGCGCTCTGCGTCCGGGCCCTTCGGTACTCGTCCAGGGCCCGGTCCAGCGATCCGCTCCGCCAGAAGGCCTTCGCGAGGAGCCTCACCGCACGCCCCTCCAGGCGCCGGTCCGGAAGGGCCGCCGCCACCTCGACGGCCTGCGTCAGGATCGGGATCGCCCGTCGCGGTCGCCCGAGGTCGAGCTCCCCGCTACCCATCTCCAGGAGAACCGTCGCCGCGTCCTTCCTCTCACCCCGGGTGAGGGCGTCGAGGATCTTCCTGGCTCGTGAGAAGAGCTGGCGCACGCGCTCCTCCTCCTCCTTCCGGCTCCGGTCGAGGGCCTCCCGGAGGCGGTCCGGGTCCACCCGCCGCGCGTCCATCGTCACGTACTCTCCGGCGCGACTCCAGCGGAGCCCCTCGTCGGGAGAGGACGACGCGGTCAGCGAAGCGCGGAGCCCCACGAGTCCCTCGCTGGAGGGCAGGTAGTCGAGTAGCTCCCGGAGAGAGAGCGCGGACTCGGGCACGGGACCGCTCACCCCCCCGAGCTCATCTCGCCGAACGCGGACTCTTCGGAGGTCCCGAAGGTGGAGAAGTGGTCGGTGGTGCCCTCGAGGCGCTCACCGTCCTCGATCACTTCCGTGGGAAGCCGCGTCCACTCCTCGCCGTCCCACCACACGACCCCCGCGGCGTCGCTCTCCTCGATCGTCGTGCCGCGGAGGGGAAACCGGATCCGTACCGGAACCGCGAACTCGCGGCCGTGCGGGCCGAACTCCGCCATCACGTACTCCCGCTGGTGAGGATCGACCGGGAGCCGGATCTGGAAGCGGGTGGCGCGGTCCACGGCGCCCGGCGGGACCACGATCTCGAAATCGAGGAGCCGGAGGGATCCGCCCTCGGGCCCGATGGTCTTCTTCGCCCAGCCGATCGTGATCGAGGGCGGCCCGTCACGAAAGCGGGCAAGAGCGGACGGATCGGCGTGCGCCCCGTCGAGATCGTCGTCGCTCTGGAGCGGCGAGGCGGCGGCGGGAGCCGAGCTCACGGCATCCTCCTGGTCCGTGGACTCGCTCTCGAGGGGGCTCTCCTCGCAGCCCGCGACGGCGAGCACCGCGACGAGCGCGAGGACGAGAGGTCGGATTCGGCGACTCATCGGGATACCTCGGATCAGTGGGGAATGTCGTATTTCCGGAGCTTTCTCCGGAGGGTGTTACGGTGGATGCCGAGGACGCGAGAGGCCTGGCTGAGGTTGCCGGCCTCGGCACGGACGACGGTGCGGATGTGCGCCGCCTCCACCGTCTCGAGCGACGCGTCGGGGGGCGGGGGGGCGCGGTGCACCGAGCCCTCGGCTGCGCTCTTCCGCAGCTCGATGGGCAGGTGCTCCTCACGGATGAGCTCGCTCTCCGCCAGGAGAACGGCCCGTTCCATCACGTTGCGGAGCTCCCGCACGTTGCCCGGCCACGAGTGCGCCGCGAGGCGGTCGGCGACGCGACCCGACAGGGCCCGGACGTCGCGCCCGTGCCGCCGGGCCGCGTGGGCTCCGAAGTGCCGAGCGAGGAGGAGCAGGTCCTCCTCCCGTTCCCGGAGCGGCGGGAGCGATACCGGGACGACCGCGAGCCGGTAGTAGAGGTCCTCGCGGAAACGCTCGCGGGCCACGAGCTCATCGAGCGGGCGGTTGCTCGCCGCCACCACCCGTACGTCGACCGGAAGCGACCCTTCCGCGCCCACCCGCTCCACCTCCCGTTCCTCGAGCACACGCAGGATCTTCGCCTGGAGCGGGAGGGACATGTCTCCCACCTCGTCCAGGAGGAGCGTGCCGCCGTGGGCGCGCTCGAACCTGCCCCGCCTCCGGGAGATGGCTCCGGTGAAGGCTCCCTTCTCGTGCCCGAAGAGCTCGCTCTCGAGCAGCGCATCCGGGATCGCGGCACAGTTGACCGCGACGAAGGGCTCGCCGCGTCGGGGGCCGCTCCGATGGAGCGCCCGTGCCACCAGCTCCTTACCCGTCCCGGACTCTCCCTGGAGGAGGATCGTGGCGGAGCTGTCGGCCACCCGAGCCACCGTGCGGAAGACCTCCAGCATCGCCGCGCTGCACCCGACGAGCTCTCCCTCCTCTCCCGCTTCGCGCAGCCGGATGCGCCGGCCGGCCCCGTTGTCCGAGGGGCGCGGGAGGACGGAGAGGACGCGGACGGGGTCCGGCGGATAGGAGATGACGTCGCGGGCCCCCCGCTCCACGGCCCGGAGCGCCACCTCGACGGACGGGTGCCGCGTCACGAGCACCACCGGGACCTCCGGCCTCGACTGGACGAGCCGCTCGAGGAGGTCGCCTCCACCTCCCGCGGCGAAGGCGCCGTCCAGGAGGACGAGCGACCAGTCGTCGGTGGCGAAGGACTCGAGGCCCCCTCCGGCGTCCGTCCGTATCACGACCGACTCGACCTCCGCGTTCCCGGCGAGGGCGCGGAAGGGGCCGGCTTCGGGGGTGAGGGCCAGGATCCGCGAGCCCATGGGGGCGGGGTCGCCTCCGGGTATGGAAGGGGAGAGGGTGAACCAAAATAAGGCACCCGTTCCGTGCCGCAATCCTGCACCATAATCAAGCGTCCATGGAGGGGGGCGAATGGGCGGCCGTCGGGCCGCCGCGCCCGGGACGGGCGTTCCGACCGGGAAGGGTCGATTCGTGCAAGGAGGCGACCGTAAGCCGCGGGGGTACGCGAAGACGTTGCGGGACGGCAGGTTACATTGGGTGCGCCGTCGATCCCGGCTACCGGCGGCTGCACCGGACCGGTGCGATCCGAGGGGGGTGGCACCCTTTCGAGGCGGAGCCTCCGGTCCGGCGTCGGACCCGACGACCAACCGCTCACCTCGCGTGCCGGTCACGTCCCCGGCGGCTCACGTCACCGGGGCGCGTACGGCACGGACACATTCCTGGCGGGACGGGGTTAGGACGTCGCTCTCGGGGCGATTCCGAGCGAGCCGACCGCAGCGGCCCCTCCTTCCGGGGAGCCATGGACGACAGCCAACGCAGGAGAGAGCGGAACGCCGCCCTCGACTACCACGCCGGAAAGCGCGCGGGGAAGATCGAGGTGGTGCCGACGAAGCCGGTAGCCACCCAGCGGGAGCTCTCCCTCGCCTACAGCCCGGGCGTGGCCGAGCCGTGCCGGGAGATCCACCGCGATCCGGACGAGGTTTTCCGCTACACGGCGCGCGGCAACCTGGTGGCCGTGGTCACGAACGGCACCGCCGTGCTCGGGCTGGGGGACATCGGCCCCCTGGCCGCGAAGCCGGTGATGGAGGGCAAGGGCGTGCTCTTCAAGCGCTTCGCGGGGATCGACGTCTTCGACCTCGAGGTGGACTCCTCCGACGCCGAGGAGCTGATCCGCTTCTGCGAGCTCCTCGAGCCGACGGTCGGCGGCATCAACCTCGAGGACATCTCCGCCCCGGACTGCTTCGTCGTCGAGGAGCGGCTGAAGGAGAGCCTCGAGATCCCGGTCTTCCACGACGACCAGCACGGCACGGCGATCATCGCCGGTGCGGCCCTCCTGAACGCCCTGGAGCTGACGGGCCGCCGTCCGGAGGAGGTCCGCGTCGTCTTCAGCGGAGCGGGGGCGAGCGCCCTGGCCACGGCCGAGCACCTCCTCCGGCTCGGGGTGGTGCGGGAGAACGTCGTCCTCGTCGACCGGAAGGGCGTCGTGCACCGGGGTCGCGAGGGGGGGATGAACGAGTACAAGGCCCGCTTCGTGGCCGAGACGGAGGCCCGCACCCTGGCCGACGCCCTGGAGGGGGCGGACGTCTTCGTGGGGCTGAGCGTCGGCGGGCTCCTCACACCCTCGATGGTGGAAGCCATGGCCGACCGGCCGATCATCTTCGCGCTGGCCAACCCCGATCCCGAGATCACGCCGGAGGAGGTCGCCCGCGTGCGCACCGACGCCCTCGTGGCCACCGGACGCTCCGACTATCCGAACCAGGTCAACAACGTCCTCGGCTTCCCCTTCCTGTTCCGGGGCGCCCTCGACGTGCGGGCGAGGGAGATCAACGAGGCCATGATGCTCGCCGCCACCCGGGCCCTCGCGGAGCTGGCCCGGGTCGACGTGCCCGAGGCGGTGCGGAAGGCGTACGGGGGCGAGCGCCTGGCCTTCGGACCGGATTACCTGATCCCGAAGCCGTTCGACCACCGCGTGCTCTTCTGGGTGGCTCCGGCGGTCGCCCGGGCCGCGATGGAGACGGCGGCGGCGCGCACCGAGCTCGATCTGGAGGAGTACCGGGACCGGCTGGTCGCCAGCCTCGGCCCCGGCCGTGAGGTGATGCGCTGGATGGTGAGCCAGGCGCGGCGCCGCCCGATGCGGGTCGTCCTCACCGACGGTCACGACGACAACGTGATCCGGGCGGCGGCGGAGGTCGTCGAGGAGGGGATCGCCCGCCCCGTGCTGATGGGCCGTCCCGACCGGGTGGCGCGAAAGGCGGAGGAGCTGGGCGTCGATCTCTCCGGCATCGAGGTGGTGCACCCGGCCGCCGAGGAGGAGACCCGGGAGCGCTACGCCCTGGACCTGCACCGCAGACGGCGCCGGAAGGGGCTCACGCTGGCCGAGGCGCGCGACGAGCTCTACCGCCCCATCTACTACGGGGGCATGATGGTCCGCTCCGGCGACGCCGACGCCCTCGTCGCCGGCGTGGACTCGAACTATCCCGAGATCCTGCGCCCGGCGCTGCAGGTGGTGGGGCGCGCGGACGGGGTCCGGAAGGTGGCCGGGCTGTACATGATCGCCCTGCGCGACCGCGACCTGCTCTTCTTCACCGACACCACCGTGAACATCGATCCCGACGCGGAGACCCTCGCGGACATCGCGCTGCTCACGGCCCGCTTCGTGAAGGAGCTGGGGATCCCCCCCAGAATCGCGATGCTCTCCTTCTCCAACTTCGGATCGGCGCCCCACCCCGCCTCCACGAAGGTGCGCGACGCCGTGCGGCTGGTGAAGGAGCGCGACCCGGAGCTGGAGATCGACGGAGAGATGCAGGCCGACACGGCGGTGGCCGAGGAGATCCTCACGGGCACCTACCCGTTCAGCGACCTGAAGTCGGCGGCGAACGTCCTCGTCTTCCCGGACCTCGGGGCGGCGAACGTCGCCTACAAGCTCCTCGCCCACCTCGGGGGAGCCGAGGTGATCGGACCGGTCCTGCTCGGGATGGAGCGCCCGGTCCACGTCCTGCAGCGAGGGAGCGGCACCCTGGACATCCTGAACCTCGTCACGGTCGCGTCGGTGGACGCCCAGTCGAGGGTGCCCCAGAATTGACTATGGCGGACTTCCGCCGGGATCCGAATAGAAGGAGAGAGGAGATGGCGACGACGACGGAGCGGCCGACGACCGAGGGGGCCCGTGTGGCGAGCAGCCACGGGCTCGAGGACCACGGGCTCTCGCCGCGGGAGGAGGTCCACTGGAATCTCTCGCCCGCGTGCCTCTACGAGGCGGCGCTGGAGCGGGGCGAGGGTCGGCTCGCCGCGACGGGTGGTTTCACCGCCTTCACCGCTCCGCACACGGGCCGCTCGCCGGACGACAAGTTCACGGTCCGGGAGCCCTCCAGCGAGGACGAGATCCACTGGGGGGCGGTGAACCGGCCGATCGAGCCGGAACAGTACCGCGGGCTCAAGGAGCTCGTCGTCGAGCACCTGAACGGCCGGGAGCTCTTCGTGCGCGACGCCCGGGCCGGGGCGGACCCCGAGTACGCGATCGACGTCCGGGTGGTCACGCCGAGCGCCTGGCACTCGCTCTTCGCCTACAAC
>CAYPDV010000065.1:0-14808 GCA_964409525.1 uncultured Gemmatimonadaceae bacterium | reverse complement strand
CAGCCACCTGGTCCTGATCTCTTCTACTACCAGTCGCGCATTTTCGAGGCAACCGGATCCACTCGGGGCTCCAGGGGCAGCAGATCGGGGTCGCGGGAGATCTCGGTCTATCCCACGCCCTCCCGCCGTCCGGGGTGGGCGGCGACGGGTCGACCTACCTGGTCGGGGGGCTCCGTAGCTGGGTTCCGCTCTCCGACGGCTCCTTCTCCGGTCTGGTGAGGGGCGGCCTCGCGACCACGAGCGATCGTGGAAACTGGGGGAGCGCCGCGCTGGACCTGCACGCACGGGGAGGAGAGCGCCGGGGCTGGGGGTGGGCGCTCCAGCTCCGCGGTCTCGCCTTCGCGGTGGGCTCTCCGAACCCGTATCGCGCGGGTCGGCTCGAAGCGCTCCCGGAGCTCAGCCGCGGACTCGGACCCGTGACCCTCGCGCTCCAGGGGTACGGAGGCGTCGGACGCTCGGAGATCGGGAGCGGCGAGGAGCGATTCCGTCTCGACCTCCATGCCTGGGGAGGTGCGCTGAAGGCCGAGGCTTCCATGATGGACTGGACGGTCCGGGGAAGGGCGGCGCGGGTGGACGGGGAGGTCGGGGGGTACTGGTCCGGCTCGCTGGGCGGGGAGCGGTCGCTCGGCGAGGGAGTCCTCTCGGCCCGGGTGGCCCTCTGGGAGCCGCCCTCCGGCGATCCGGAGTGGACGGGGGAGGTGGCCCTCAGGATGCCGATCGGAGCGGCCGTCGGCGCCGTCGGTGCGATCGGTCGCTCGGACCCCGATCCGCTCCTCGGGATCCCGGCGGGGGGCTTCGCGTCGGCGGCGCTCGAGTGGCGGCTCTCGGATCCGGCTCCGGCTCCGGAGCCCCTGCCGGTCCGCGTCCTCGATCCTCCCACCGGGAGGGTCCTCTTCCGGGTCGCGCGCGAGAGCGCCACGGCGGTCGCGGTGGCGGGCGACTTCTCCGACTGGCGGCCCCGGCCTCTCCAGCCGGTCGAGGGCGGGTGGGCCGTGGAGATGAACGTGGAGCCCGGGTTCCACCGCTACGCCTTCCTGGTGGATGGTGAATGGTGGGTTCCCGAGGATGCGCCAGGAAGGAGCACGGACGAATGGGGCAGACCGGCGGCCTCCTTCTTCGTTCCCGCTCCGGGGGGTGGAGAAGCCCCGGATGTGACCCCGCGGGGGGCGAACCCGTCTACAGGACAGGAGGGGCCGGAAACGAGATCCGCACGAACGCGGCGTGGCCCCGAGGAGGGACGATGAAGAAGACAATTTCCTTCGTGCTCGCGGCCACCCTGCTCCTGGCGGGGCTTCCGGCTTCTGCCCAGGAGACGCCGTGGGAGCGGGTTCGTGAGGCGTACCCGCCGCAGTTCGTCGAGAGCCTGCGAGAGCTGACGGGCGCCGCCGCCGGGGAAGGGGTGCCGGTGGAGGCGATCCTGGAGAAGGTGCTCGAGGGCGCGGCCAAGGGCATTCCGCACGAACGGGTCCTCCCCGCGGTGCGGGAATACGCCGGTCGACTGGCCCGGACCCGGGATCTGCTCGGCCGGGAAGCGCCCCCCGCCGAACTGGTCGCAGGGGCGGAGGCCCTGCGTCGAGGAGTCGCCCCCGAAGCCGTCCGTGACGTGGCGTCGACGGACGGTGGCCCGGTGGCACTCATCGTGCTCGGAGACCTGGTCGAAAGCAGGGTTCCGGCGGATCACGCGCGGGCCGCCGTGGAGGATGCCCTCGAGCGAGGCCGCAGGGGAGACGACCTCCTCGCGGTCTCCGGCATCGCGCGCCGGATGATTCGCGAGGGAGTACCGCCGGACGAGATCGCAGCGGGGCTTCGACAGGCCCTGTCGCGCGGCGCGGGCCCGCCCGGACTCCCGGGCGCGGCGACCGACGCCCGGGACCGGGCACCGTCGCCACCCGTTCCGCCGGGCGCCGGACCACCTGAAGGAAGGGGACCGCCGGAAGGTGGCGGCCCTCCCGGAGGCGGCCCTCCCGGCGGTCCGCCCGGAGGAGGCTTCTGAGCGCCGTCGCGGGCTCGAAGACATCCGGATGCAGATGCAGGATCCCCGGAGACGGGGGAGAAACCGAGGGGCGTTCGCCCCGACGACTCATTCCGAAGGAGGAAAATAAGATGTTCACGCATTGGATTCGCCGCACCGCGGCGCTCATGATCGTGCCGCTCGCCCTGGTGGCGTGCGACGACGACGACGGGGTCTCGTCGAACACGGCGGAGCTCTCGCTCCTGCTGACGGACGCCCCCGGCAACGTGGAAGAGGCGTGGGTTGAGATCTCCGAGATCACGATGCAGGGTGAGGGGGGCGCGGTCGTTCTCCTGGACGAGCCGACCGGGCTCGTGAACCTGATCGAGCTCCAGGACGAGACGCTCGAGCTGGTCGAGGACCTGGTCGTTCCGGCCGGCACCTACACGCAGCTCCGCCTCCGGGTCTCCGGCGGCGTGGTGGTCAGCGAGGAGGGAGGCGTCTTCACGTTCGGCGGGGCCGAGCATCCGGGCGGACTCCAGTCCACCGGCACGCTGAACTGCCCCTCGTGCCAGACGCCGGCCGGGCTTCGCATCAAGCTCCCGGACGGATCCACCGAGATCGAGGGCGACGCCAACATCCTCGTGCTCGACTTCGACGTCTCGCAGAGCTTCGGTGACGAGCGGGGCGCCTCGAACATGTGGGTGATGCACCCGGTGATCCACGCCACCGACTTCGGCGTGAGCGGGGGCATCTCGGGCACCGTCGCCCTCGCCGACGGGGTGACCATTCCGGAGTGTCCGGCCGAGGAGACCCGCGGCCTGGACGACTTCGTCGTCACGGCCACGGCCGAGACGCTGACCGACGATGACGGAAATCTCGTCGAGCGGCGGACGAGCCCGGACACGGACGGGGACTTCTCGATCGGCTTCGTCCATCCCGACGACTACGACATGGGATTCGTGGCCGACATCGAGTTCGAGACCGACGCGCTCGTCTTCGAGGCGACGGTCGATCCCGGGCAGGTGACCGTGGGCTCGGGCGACCAGGTGAGCGGCGTGTCCTACACGATCACCTCGGCCAGCTGCGAGTCGGTCGAGGAGTAGCCTTTCCTCGCGGTCTCGGGAACGGATCGGTCCGGTCGGGGCGGAGCAGCTCCGGCCGGACCTTTTCGCGTCCCGTGCAGACCCGCGAGGGAACGTAAAGGAGAAGATGAAAGCGGGCGCGGAGCCGCCCGTACGTGGGAAACGGGCGGAACACCCCGCCCTCTCGCGGATATCTCAGGAACACCCTCCATGGAGCTTCCCGGACCGATCATGCGCATCTTCACTCGTCTCACGCTCCTGCTGACCGGAGCCCTCCTCGTCGGCGTCGCCGCCTGCGAGAACGATCTCTCCACGCCCGAGGCGACCGAGGTGTCGCTGGTCCTGACCGACGCCCCCGGAAACGTGGCGCACCTCTGGGTCGACCTGTCGCGGGCGTTCCTCGTCGCCGACGACGGCTCGGAGGTCGCCCTCCTCACCGAGGACGAAGCGCCCGGGGTGATCGACGTCGCCTCGCTGGACGACGGAGAGACCGTCGCACTCGTCCAGAACGTGGTCGTGCCGAGCGGCGAGTACGACGACCTCATGGTGGTCTTCGACGGGGCGGCCCTGGAGACCGAGGACGGCGAGGTCCTCGTCCACGGCGACATCACGGTTCCCGGCGGGCGGACCGCGACCGGCACCCTCGAGTGCCCGGCGTGCGGCGACGACGGCACGGTCGCGACGGTGGTTCCACGGACCGGGGGCAGCGGCATCGGGCTGGCGGGCGGGAGCGTGCTCATCGTCCTCGACTTCGACCTTCCGCGGAGCGTGACCCCGCCGCCGCCGGAGGGAGGCGACTGGGCGCTCGACCCGATGCTCCAGGTCTCGTCCAGCGATGCGCTGCTCCGGATCATCGGAAACGCCGTCCTCGCGGAGAGCGTGGCCGTGCCCGAATGTCCCGCCGGCGTGGCGCGCGACATCGACTCGTTCATCCCCCTCGCACGCAGCGTCACCTTCAACGACCGGGACGGAGCCGACATCCTCCGGAGCGGCGCCACCGACGCCGACGACGGTATCTTCTCGATCCGATTTCTACAGTCGGACCAGTACGACCTGGAGTACGTCGAGGAGGTGGTGGTGAGTGACGACCGCAAGCTCGTCTTCGAGGCGTCGGCGCTCCCGCAGCGGGTCGTTCCCGATTTCGGCGTGATCCAGGTGGAGGCGCAGTACACGATCGAATCGGTCACTTGCGAGGCCCGCTAGCGCGCGAGCGGGTCTCCCGTGCCAGGCACGAGCTCGCGCGGCGCACGACCTGATAAGGAAAGAGGCCGGCCCGGATCGATCCGGGCCGGCCTCTCTCTGCATCCGAGGGTGGGGAGCCGGGGCTCCCTCCCGCTATTCTTCCGGCTGACGCTCCGCCCGCCAGATCACCATCTGTCGGGTTCCCTTGGGGTTCTCCTCCACCCGGACGGTGAGGAGGTCTCCCTCGTCGATCCGGAGGTCGTCACGCATGTCCTGCGGGATGGTGATCCGACCGCCCACGCCGACGGAGACATCACCATAGTAGAGGGTCCGGTAGATGGCCATCCAGCCTCCTTGGATTTCGCGAGTAGTCTCGAAGTCTGAGCTGCCGCGTCCCCTCGGCTCGCGAGGGAGAAGTGATCCAACCCCCGACCCGGCCGGGAGATCCGGGGCCGCCGCCCGCAGGCGGATCGGCGGCAGGGCTTCTTTCTAGTCCGGAAGCGCCGAGCGGAGGAGCGCGGAGAGCTGGTGATCCTCGAATCGCCGCGCTTTGCGGAGCGCCTCCTCGTACGACGGCTCGATGATGATCACCGTGGTGCGGGCCGGCTCCTCGCCCTCGTTCAGGTCTCCGGGCAGGAAGGCGAGCCGTCCCCGGTGGGTGTCGGGGCTGCGGGGGTCGTCCTCGAACTCGAGGTAGACCTCCCAGAAGCGGCCCCCGTGGCTGATGGTGGCCACGTGCTCGCCGTCGATGGGTGCAGGTCCGTCGGCGTTCTCGGGAGGGATCATGGCTGGAGAGTATCGCTCCCCGGGGGGGAATCAAAGTCCGACGGACGGTCCCCGGGGCCGGGGTCCGGGTCGGTCGGGTCGGTGGCGGGGTCCGTCGGATCGATCCCGGGCGGGTCGGGGGCGGGCGCGGGAGGGCCTCCCGCATGGCCCCCGGCCTCGTCCGGATCGTCCACCACCCGCACGGGGAAGGGACGGGTCGCGAGGCCCGCGTACAGCGTCCGGTGCGGGAAGGGGATCTCGATCCCGTCCTCGTCGAAGCGGACCTTGACCTCCTCCTGGATCGAGTTCTTCAGCGCGAGCCAGTTCTCCCTCGCCGCCCAGACCGCGAAGCGGAAGTCGATCGACGACTCGCCGTAGCCCTCCACGATCACCATCGGCTTCGGCTCCATCAGCGCGAGGGGGTTCCGGTCGGCCACCTCGAGGAGGACCTCCCGCACCCGTCCGATGTCCTCCTTGTACGCGACCCCCACGTTCACGTCCAGCCGGCGGATGGGAAAGCGCGTGATGTTGGTGACCTCGCTCTTCACGATCGACTCGTTCGGGATCCGGACGAACTTGTTGTCGAAGGTGCGGAGCTTGACCGAGATCGTGTCGATCGAGAGCACGCGGCCGACGGTGTTGCCGATCTGGATCACGTCGTCGACGCGGAAGGGCTGCTCCGCCATCAGGAAGATGCCGCTGATCACGTTCGAGACGGAGGTCTGGGAGGCGAAGCCGATGGCGATGCCGAGGATGCCCGCGGCCCCGAGCAGCGGCCCCAGGCCGAAGCCGAGCTCCCAGAGCACCATGACCACGAGGAGGGCGAACCCGGAGTAGAAGAGGAGCTTGCCCATCACCATCCCCTGCTGCGCCTCTCCGCGCCGGATGAACCAGCGCCTGAGGCTCCGCGCTCCGACGATGAGCAGGGGGATCCCGATCAGGACGTAGAACCCGGCACGGAGGAACGCCGCGAGCCCCTCGCGGGCGACCACGTCGCCGAAGGGCAGGAGGGCGGTATCGCCGCCGGCCCCCCCGGCGGTGTCGGCCGCCGCCTGGAGCAGCGGCAGCAGGAGGGCCTCCACGCCGCCGGTCATCCGCCCACCCCCAGGCTCCAGAGGCGGGAGAACGTGCGGGCGCGGAATCCGCGCACCGAGGGCGTGCGCGGCTCGGCCACGCGCGCGGCGCCGCCGGCCTCCTCCGGCGGCCGGCCGCTCATGACGAGGTCGCTCCCGAGCGCCTCGCCCCGGTAGTCGGCCCGTGTCTCGTCCGTCCAGAGCCCGGCGTCTCCCTGGAACAGACCCAGGTGGACCACCCGCAGCGCCACCTTCTCGACCAGGAGGTCCTCGTCGGCCCGGTTCCGGAGGTCGAGCGGGGCCACCGCCGCGTTCGGGAGGAAGTGCGCGCGCTCGATCCGCCGGCGGGCGCTGATGGGCAGGTAGTAGCAGAGCTCGCCGTGGAGGAAGTCGCCCCACCACGTGTCGGAGAGCTCCGCGGTGGCGAGCTCGAGGAGCGGCCGGGGGCGGTCGCCGACGGTCAGGACCTGCACCCACAGCGGCACCCGGATGTAGACGCGGGCTCCGGCGCCGGGGAGCACGTGGAAGGCCTGCTCCGGCTGGACCACCACGGGGCGGTCGGGAAGCCGCGGCCGGAGCTCCAGCTCGCTCACGCCCTCCTCGCCGGTCGCCCACCGGACCCACTCGGGCTCCTCGCCGACCTCGTCGCGGCGCGCGTCCCGGAAGACGTGCACGTCGCCCGCGGGGTGCCTCGCCGGCTCCTCGCGGGCCGGGTCCAGGCGCTCCTCGCGGTGATGGGCGATCCAGATCTCGCCGGGCTCCGCGCGGAGCCGGAGGTGGAGCGGCCCGAGCGCGACGTCCACGGTCTCGCCGGAAACGAGCCGCCTTCGGCCCCACGGCGGACGGAGGTTCTCGGATGGGAGGGTCGTCATGCGGAAATCCACCCCCCAGGCGGCGCGAGGGTCCGCCTCAAGCCCGTCTCCGGAGGTGGTCGACCGAGCTCCGCAGCGCCTCCATCATGGCCTTCCGCCCCTCCTCGTCCGGGACGCTCCCGCCGAACCGGATCCCCTGGTAGCGCTCGACCAGCTCGCGGGCGGGCACCCGGGCCGGATGGCCGGCCTCCTCGAGCATCTGCACCAGCCCCCCGGGAGGCGTCGAGGGCCCCACGGCGAATCCGGCCTCCCCGCACGCCTTCCTCAGGTGGAGGTAGAGCCGGGAGGCGAGCGGGAGGGACGAGCCTCTTCGCGCCAGGAGGAGCCCGAGCGCGGCCGCGGCCAGGAGAAGCACCATCCAGCCGAGGCGCGGAATGCCGGAGTCGGACGATCCGCCCCCGGAGCCCCGATCGTCGCCGCCCCCCAGCATGTCCCGGAGGTCGCCCAGAAGCCCGCTCTGCTCGGCGGGCGAGAAGTCCAGCACCCACTTGCCCCACCGGTGGGAGAGACCGTCGAGGAGCATCCGCCCGGGGAACATGCGCGCGGCCGCGGCCGAGCCGCTCCCCTCCGTGGACGGCGTCGGATCGAAGTGAATCCAGCCGAACCCCGGGAACCAGACCTCGACCCAGGAGTGCGCCTCGTTCTGGGTCACCGCCACGTACTCGCCGAACTCGTTCCACTCGCCGCCGAGGAATCCGTTCACGTTGCGGGCCGGAATCCCGATCGAGCGGAGGAGGACGACCATCGCCGAGGAGAAGTACTCGCAGTGCGCCTCCCGGCGCTCGAAGAGGAAGTGCTCGAGCGTCGCCTCCCTCTCCGTGGGGGGGAGCTCCCGGGTGTATCCGAACTCGCCCCGGAGCCAGTCCCGCACGACGCGGACGCGGTCGTAGCGGGTGGGCTGGCCGGCGGTCAGGGAATCGGCGAGACGGGAGATCCGCGGCGAGAGGTCGGGAAGCTGGAGGTACCACTCGTCCGCGGGTCCGGGCGAGTCCGGCGAGCCCCGGAGCACGGAGGGCGAAGGGCGCTCGCGCATGGAGACGAGCGAGTACGCCGGGCGCCCCGATCCCCAGTAGGTCAGGTCTCCGACGGCGTCGAAGAGGGGGTGGATGGCGCCGCGGGACGACACGGAGATCACCGGGTGGAGCCCGAAGAGGACCCGCTCCTCCAGCGGGGCCGCGTAGACGAGCAGACTGCGGGTGCGGTCCGGCCAGCGGTTCCGATACAGAGAAGGTGGAGCGAGCGCCGAAGGGATCCCCCGGCTCCGCCTCCAGCGGACCCCGTCGAAGACGTCGTAGGAGCGTCCCCTCCAGAGCAGCGACGGGAGGTCCGAGGGCCGCCCCTCCTCGAACTCCACGCGCAGCACGATCGCCGGGTTCGCCTCGATGCGGGAGCCGTGGGCGTCCAGCGAGACCTCCGACGAGAACCCGGCGATCGAGGTCGCGAGCACCTCTCCCCTGCCCGTCCATCCCCGCGACGTCCGCGGAAAGGCGACGAAGACGAGCACGGCGACCGTGAGCGTCACCCCGGAGAGGGCGGCGAGCGCGCCGAGGAGCCGCGGGCCCACCGGCACCGTACTCGCTCCGCGGCGCGACGACTCGCGGAGCAGGTGTCCCACGCCCAGCGCCATCGTGCCGAGCGTCACGAAGGCCACGAAGGCGACCGCAAAGAGGGCGCCCGGCCGGTAGGCGCTCGAGGCGAGCAGGAGCGCGAAGGAGAGCGCGTAGATCCGGATGCCGTTCGTCGCCTCCAGGGAGCGGAATCCCTCCGCCGCCAGCAGAAGCAGCAGCAGGTCCACGACCGGGATCACCACGTCGCCCTCCGTGAAGAAGACGGCGAGGAGGGCGCGGAGCACGAGGAGGCCGGCCACGGGGATCCAGAGCCGCTCCAGGCGGGCCGCGGCCTCCGGCCCGGGGCGCCAGAAGAGCGCGACCAGGAACGCCACGCCGGCGAGCGTCACCGGCACCGGCTCGAGGCCCGCGCTGCCCGCGAACGCGAGGAGCGAGGCCAGGGCCATTCCCATGGCCAGACGCCGGTGGAGAAGCCGGAGGCTCACGCGTTTCCTCCCGCGAGCACGGCGCCGAACCGCCCGCGCCGGGAGCCCGACGGGGTCACCAGGATCCATCGGTCCGGATCGGCCGGCGTGCGGGTCCTGCGGTCGGGGTCGAACCGCACCCGCGCCAGCAGGTCGAGGGCCTCCTCGAGCGCGCCCGGACCCGAGCCGGCCGTGCGCTCGCCCGCCGAGGTATGGAGCGCGAAGGCGCGTCCCTCGGCCGACGCGCGGGCGGCGAGCGAGGCGGCGAGCTCGGCGGCCGCCTCGGCCGCCCCGCCGGGCTCGTGCGACGTGTCCAGGTGGATCAGGACCTCCCAGCCGGCCTCGGGCTCGTACTCCCGCACGACCGTGTGGGGGGCCGCCGCGCTCTTCTTCCAGTGCACGTCGCGGAGGTCGTCGCCGGGTCGGTATTCACGCAGGCCGCGGTACTCGCCCCGGTGGCCGAGCGGCGCCCGGCCGGTCATCGCGCCCCGGCGGCTCGCCGCGGACGCGGCGACCGAGGGGATCCGCACCGGGCGGTCGGAGCGGGGCCAGACCACCAGCTCGTCCCGGAGCCGGACGTCCCGCTCCTTCCTCACGAATCCGAAGGGGAAGGTGGTCGAGAGGGTGAGGACGTGCAGCGGGTAGACGCCCCGCTCGAGACCGGTGCCCTCGGAGCGGACCGTGGTGGCGCCGCCGGCGTCCAGCCGGGCCACGTACGCCTCGCCGGGCAGGTCGTTCTCGCGGATCCGCACGTCGAAGCTCGGAAGCCGGCCCTTCCCGTTCCGGACCTCGTAGCGGATCCGGACCGAGGGGCCCGCGCCCATGCCCCGGGGAAGGCGGCGTCGGACCTCGAGCCCCCTCAGCGTGCGCTCCGACATCCAGCCGCTCACGGCGACGGTGCCGAGGAGGGCGCCCATGAGCAGGTAGAGGAGGTTGTTGCCGGTGTTGATCGCGGCCAGGCCGATCGCGACGATCCCGAGAAGGAAGATGGCCCCGGCCGGCGTGGGCATCACCCGCCGGCCGGGTCGCAGCCGGCCGAGCAGGTCGCGGAGACGTCCTGGGAGCGCCCCGAGCCGGGCGGCCGGCGGTGCGCCGCCGAGCGCCTCCCCTCCGATGCGGTCCGTCATCGTCGGCCCCGGCGCCTCACACCGGGACGGCGATCCCGTCGGTCAGCTCGTCCAGGATCGCGGCCGCCTCCTCGTGGGCCTCCCCCGTCGCCCCCGAGGTGCCCGACGGTACGAGGCGGTGGGCCAGGCACGGCACGACCATGCGCCGCACGTCGTCGGGCACGACGTAGTCCCGGCCGTCCACCAGCGCGTGGGCGCGGGCGGCCCGGAAGAGCGCCACGGCACCCCTGGGGCTCACTCCGGCCCGGAAGCGCGGATCGCCGCGGGTGCTCCGCACGAGGGCCATCACGTAGTCGACGAGGTCGGGATCGGCGCGGACGTCCTCCACCCGCTCCTGGAGCGCGACCACGTGCTCGGGCGAGAGCACGGGCCGGACCCGGTCCTCGACGGGCTCGTGCGCGGCCGACTCCAGGATGATCCGCCGCTCGGCGGCCTCGTCCGGGTACCCGATGGTGAGCCGCATGAGAAAGCGGTCGAGCTGGCTCTCGGGAAGCGGATAGGTGCCGTGCTGCTCGAGCGGGTTCTGCGTGGCCAGCACGAGGAACGGACGGGGCAGCTCCAGCGTCCGCTCGTCGATCGTGACCCTTCCCTCCTGCATCGCCTGGAGCAGGCCGCTCTGCGTGCGGGGCGGCGCGCGGTTGATCTCGTCGGCGAGGACGACGTTGGTGAAGATCGGCCCCGGACGGGTGTCGAACGTGGTGGAGTCGGGATCGTAGACCGTCACGCCCAGCACGTCCGAGGGGAGCAGGTCGCTGGTGAACTGGATCCGCTGGAAGCCGAGACCCATGGAGTGGGCCAGCGCGTGGGCCAGCGTCGTCTTCCCGACTCCCGGCACGTCCTCGAAGAGCACGTGCCCGCGGGCGAGGAGCGCCGACAGCGCCAGGCGGATGACCGACTTCTTGCCGTGGAAGACCTCCTCCACCTCCCGGACCAGGTCGTCGAGCAGGTCGGGAGCGGGCACGGCCCGGCGGATCTCGGCGGTGTCGGGCATTCGCTCCTCTTCGTGACGCGGGCCGCCAGGCGGGTCTGCGATGGCGATCGGACGTCCGATAGAACCCCCGCTCGGCCGCAAAAGGTCCCGCTCCTCGGGAGCCGGGGGCGGGCGGCGCGAAGCCCTCCGCGCCGCGTTGACACGTCGCCGCGAAGGCCTCTAACTTGGCGCCCTCCCGTGCCCGGGGGGCGACCGTCGCGCGCCTTCGCGGATCCTCGGAGACGAACCGGACGTGTCCATCAGGAGCCTTCCGAAGCCCATGATCAAGCGAGGGATTGCGGCGGCGTTGGTGGGGATCGTGGCTCTCGGATCGTGGGCGTTCGCTCAGTCGCAGCGGGCCGCCGAGGGCGAGGAGGAAGACGATCCCGGCGCCGAGCGGGTGGTGGAGGGGCCGGACTCGATCGACCAGCCGATCGCCTTCCCGCACGACATCCACGCGGGCGAATACCGGATCGACTGCCAGTACTGCCACTACTCCGCCGAGCGCTCGGTGGACGCGGGCATGCCCCCCGTCGCGACGTGCATGGGGTGCCACCAGATCATCCCCGGCTCCGAGAATCCGGAGGAGGTCCAGCGTCTCCGGGAGTACTGGAGCGAGCGGGAGGCGATTCCCTGGGTGCGGGTCTACAAGGTCTCCGACCACGTGCGCTTTCCCCACATGCGCCACGTCACGGCCGGCGTCGACTGCGCCACCTGCCACGGCGAGGTCGAGGAGATGGGCGTGGTGGAGGAAGTGAACCAGCCGCTCGACATGGGGTGGTGCGTCTCGTGTCACGTGGAGCGGGGCGCCTCGACCGACTGCACCTCCTGCCACTACTGAGCCGATGACCCGTCCCGCCGCCCCCTCCGGCGCCGCCGCTCCGCCGGGCCGCTCCGGCCCTGCCGAGCCCTCCGGCCCCGCCGCCTCCTGCGGCCGTGCCGCCGCCTCCCGACCGTACGGCTGCCCATGAGCGACGGAGCGCCCGGAAGCGAGGGGATGAAGCGGCGGGACTTCCTGAAGGTCGTGGGCGCGAGCGGCGCGGGTGCCTCCCTCTTCGGCTGCTCGACCGAGGAGGTCGAGAAGCTGATCCCGTACATCGTGCCTCCGGAGGACGTCACCCCCGGCGTGGCCACGTGGTACGCCTCGGTCTGCGGCGACTGCCCCGCCGGGTGCGGCATCTGGGTCCGGACCCGCGAAGGGCGGGCGGTGAAGGTCGAGGGCAACCCCGACCACCCCGTGTCCCGGGGCGCGCTCTGCGCCCGCGGCCAGTCCTCCGTCCAGGGCCTCTACGACCCCGACCGTGTCGCCGCTCCCATGATCCGGGAGGACGGCGAGCTGCGGGAGACGACGTGGGAGGAAGCCGAGGCGCTGCTCGCCGAGCGGCTCGAGGAGGCGCGCGGGCGGCTCCTCCTGCTCACCGGACGGACCGGCCCCTCCCTGGCCGACCTGATGGAGAACTTCGTGTCGGCCGTCGGCGGCAGCCGGGTGGAGCACGAGGTGCTCGCCGAGGCGGCGCTCCGGGAGGCGACCCGGATCGCCTTCGGGCGGGACGCCCTGCCCCGCTACGACTTCTCACGCGCGAGCCTGGTCTACGACTTCGGGGCGGACTTCCTCCAGACCGGCTCCTCGCCGGTGGCCCACGAGCGGCAGTTCGCCCGCATGAGCGGCTACGGCGGCGCGGGTGCGGACGGAGGGACGGACGCCGCGCAGACCGCGGCGGGCGCGAACGGTGCGGAGGCTCCGGACGGCGGGCCGCGGAAGGGTCGCATGGTCTTCTTCGGCCCCCGCCTCAACCTCACCGGCCAGAACGCCGACGAGTGGGTGCCGGTGCCGGCCGGCTCCGTGGGCCCGCTGGCGCTGGCCATGGCGAACGCCCTGGTCGAGGACGGAGCCACGGCGCCCGGCCCGTACCAGGGCGTGGTCGACTCGTACACCCCCGAGCGGGTGGCCGAGGACGTGGAGCTCTCCGCCGACCGGATCCGCGAGATGGCCCGCGCCTTCGCCGAAGACGGCCCGACCCTGGCGGTCGGCCCCGGGATCGGGGGGCAGGGCCGGAACGCGACCGCCGCGAACCTCGCGGTGCTCATCCTGAACTCCGTGGCCGGCAACGTCGGCCGCACCCTGCTCCTGGAGAGCTCCGAGCTCGGCGCTGCGTCCCGCCCCTACGGCGAGATGGAGCGCGCCATCCGGGAGATGGCCGGCCGGCAGGTCGGCGTCGTGATGGTGCGAGGCACCAATCCGGCGTACACGCTGCCCCCGGGCTCCGGCTTCCGCGAGGCCTTCGGCGAGGTGCCGTTCAAGGTGGTGCTCGCCACGGACATGAACGAGACGGCGGCGATGGCCGATCTCGTCCTCCCGGACACGCACTTCCTCGAATCGTGGGGCGACTCCAACCCTCGGCCGGGCGTCTACGCGCTCCAGCAGCCGGCGATGCAGCCGGTGCCGCACTTCCGCTCCAGACCGGCGGGCGACGTGCTGCTCTCGGTCGCCGCCGCCCTGGGCGAGGACTTCGGCTCCGAGACGTTCCACGACTACCTGCGCGAGCGGTGGGGGCGGATCCACGGGCTCGCCCCCTCCGGCCTCGACTTCGACGGCTTCTGGCGGCAGGCGCTCCGCCGGGGCGTGGTCGAGCTCGACGGGGCGGGGGCCGCGCAGCGGAACGGGAACGGATCCGCGCTCGCGGCGAACGGCGCCGGGGGACAGGCGAACGGGAACGCAGACGAGAACGGAAACGCCGACGGAGCCGACCAGCCCGCCGCGAACGGGAACGGTGACGGCCAGCCCGCCGCGAACGGCGAGGGAGCCGGCCAGCTCGTGGCGAACGGCGACGGAGCCGCCGGAGCCGCCGGAGCCCGGGGAGCCACGGGGGCCGCGGTCGGCCTGTCGCGACGGCCGCCGCTCCAGGAGAGCGAGCAGGAGTCGGCCCCCTCGCTGCGCTCGCCGGACGCGGCGCTCACCTTCGACGTGCCGGAGCTCGACGGCGAGGGGATGGACTTCACGCTCCTGGTCTACCCCTCGCCCAAGCTCCTCGACGGGCGCTTCGCGAACCGGCCCTGGCTGCAGGAGCTGCCGGACCCGGTGAGCAAGATCATGTGGCACTCGTGGGTGGAGGTGAATCCGCGCACGGCGGAGCGCCTCGACCTCGAGGACGGTGACGTCGTCTCGCTCCGCACGCCGCACGGCCAGGTCGAGGCGCCGGTCTGGATCTACCCCGGCATCCGGGAGGACCACGTCGCGATCCCGATGGGAGGGGGGCGGCAGGACTCCGGACGCTGGGCGGACGACCGCGGGGTGAATCCCATGCGCCTCCTGCCCGCAGTGGCCGAGCAGCCGTCGGGCTCGATGGTCCTGCTCGCCACCCGCGCGAGCCTCGAGCCCACCGGCGTGCGGCGGCGGCTCGTGACCAGCGCGGGCTCGATGGACCAGCACGAGCGGCCGATCGCGCCGGCGGTGAGCTTCGCCACCCTGGCGGGCTCCCGGGGCGGGGCGTCCGGCGCGGCCGGCACCGCCGCCGCCGCCGACCACGACGGCCAGGACGACCACGACGGCCAGGACGATCACGAGGGCGAGGACGGCCACGGCCCGCTCCGCGAGCTCCAGGGCGTGGGCGGCTTCGTGCCCGTCGACGCGGAGGAGGGGGCGCCCACCGCCTTCCCCCTCGAGGGAAGCCGCCAGGGCCCCTACACCCAGGAGCAGCCCCGCTGGGCCATGGCCATCGACCTGGACAAGTGCACCGGGTGCAGCGCCTGC
>CAYPDV010000064.1:0-15299 GCA_964409525.1 uncultured Gemmatimonadaceae bacterium | reverse complement strand
GGAGCGGAGCGGCGTCGCCGGCGGCCGCGCCCCCGGAGCCGGACCCCGCTTCGGCGCCCGGATCCGCCCCGGAGCCCGTCCTCGCCGCGCGGCCGCTCCACTCCGGACCCGCCTCGGGCGCCGTGGACCCGGTCCCGGGAGCCTCCTCGTCCGGAAACGCCCGCCGGAGCGGAACCGGCTCCCCGTCGATCCGGTGGACCGTGCGGCCGCCCCTCCGCACCGGACCGTGCCCGATCCGCTTCCAGGAGATCGCCGCGGTCGGCTTCACCTCCTTCACCGCCGGTGCTCCGGGCGTGCGGGCCATGAGGTAGAGGAGGAGGGTCTGCGCCCCGGCGAGCCCCGCCTTGGCCAGGAGCACGCGGGAGGGGCGCTCCTCGGAGTGGGTGAAGGGGATGTTGAGCCCCATCCCCCCCGTCCCGGCGGTTCCGACCTTCACGTAGACGCGGGTGCCCACACGTTTCATCGCCTCGAGGGCGATCTGCGTGTGGCGGATGAGCTGCGGGAGGTAGAGCGTCGTGAGGTGCCGCTCGACCCGCTCGCCGTCGACCGTTCCGGCCTCCCCCGCCTCCCGCAGCTCCGCGGCCGATCCGAAGACGTCCCGGTACGCCAGCGCGCCGGCCGTGTTGACGCAGTCGACGATGACGTGGGGCCGGTGCGAGAGGAGGAGGGCGCCGAGCGCCGAGCGGTCGAGCACCTCCTCGGTGAGCTCGCCGAAGAGGTCGTCGACGAGCCGGCGCCGGGCGTCGTCGTCGGCCAGCACCTCCGTGCGCGGGCGGTCCTTCAACTCCTCGGGCACGAAGAGGTCGCCCCAGCTCGCCTCGATCTCGACCCCCTCCGCATCGGGCTCCTCCCGGAGCGAGGCGGCCGCCTCCTCCGCCTCCGCCCGCCGGAGCGACGCCAGCACCACGCGGTCGGGTCCGTGCTCCAGGATCCGGCGGCTCACCGCCGTCCCGACCAGCCCCGCCCCTCCGAGGACCAGCACCCGCCTTCCGCTCAGCTCCATCGTCCTCTCCGGCTCCGACCGTGGGAATCTCGTCCGCTCACTCCGCCTCCCGCCCCACCCGTTCCCTCAACCGTGCGAGCTCCGCGTCCGTCAGCTCCCTCCACTCGCCGGGAGGCAGGTCTCCCAGCTCCAGCGGGCCGAAACGGACCCGGCGGAGGTGGAGCACCGGGTGGCCGACCGCGCGGCAGAGACGGCGCACCTCCCGGTTCCGACCCTCCGTGAGCACCAGGGAGAGGACCGTCCGGCCCCCGCCCCGCTCCTCGATCCGGGCGCGGGTCGCGCGGGCCGGCCCGTCACCGAGCTGCACGCCCTTCTCGAGACGGCGGAGCACCCGCTCGTCCGGGACCCCCTCGACCTCCGCACGGTACTCCCGCTCCACCTCGCTCGAGGGATGGGTCAGGGCGTGCACCATCCCGCCCTCGTTCGTCAGGAGGAGGAGGCCCTCCGTGTCCATGTCGAGGCGCCCCACGTAGGAGAGCCCCTCCATCTCCGGCGGAAGGAGGTCGAAAACGGTGGGCCGGCCCCCGGGATCGCTCCGCGTGGTGAGGGTCCCGTCCGGCTTGTGGAGGAGGATCCAGACCGGCTCCGGGATCCGGACCCGCGCGCCGTCCACCTCGACGCGGTCGTGGTCGGGATCGACGCGGGCGCCGGGCGTGCGCACCACCTCCCCGTTCACGCGGACCCTCCCCTCCTGCATCCACCCCTCCGCCTCCCGTCGGGAGGCGACGCCCGCCCGGGAGAGGAACTTCTGGAGACGCATGCCGTCCGCCATCCGCTCGGCCACGCCGCGATCAGGACCCCTCGGGAGGCGTCGGGCCGGCCGCCGAGGCGCCCCGGTCGCCGGGGGCCGTCGCCTCCTCGCCGCCGACGGGGGCGGCCTCCTCCCCGTCGTCGCCGTCCTCGGGATCCAGCGGAATCCGGTCCCGGAGCACCACCGGAAGCTCTTCCGGACGGGGGAGATCCTCGAGGGAGCGGAAGCCGAAGTGGCCCAGGAAGTGCTCGGTGGTGCCGTAGAGGAGCGGGCGTCCCAGGCCCTCGCCGCGGCCGACGACCTCGACCAGGCCCCGGTCCTGGAGCGTACGGATCACGCCGCTCGAGCCGACCCCCCGGATGTACTCGATCTCGATCCGCCCGATCGGCTGCCGGTAGGCGATGATCGCGAGGGTCTCCAGGGCCGGGCCGGAGAGCCGGGAGGCGCGGGGCACGGTGTCGAACCGCTCCAGGTAGGGGGCGAAGTCCGGGCGGGTGAGGATCTGGTATCCCTCGCCGAGCTCGACGATCTGGAAGGCGCGGTCGGTGTCCGCGTACTCGGCCTGGAGCGAGCGGATCGCCTCCTCGACGTGGTCCTCGTCCAGCGCGTCGTCGGCGCGCGCGATCTCCTCGGCGTTCAGGGGGGCGTCGCTCGCGAAGAGCACCGCCTCGACGATCTGGGACGCGTTCACCGCTCCTCCTCCGCACCCGGGGCCGGGGCCGGGGCGTCCTCGCCCTCTTCGTCGAGACGGTACAGCCAGAGCTCCGCGAAGGGCCGGGCCTGCCGGAGCCGCACGAGCCGGCGGCGGCCGAGCTCGAGCGAGGCGAGGAACGTCATCACCCCGTGCGTCCGCTCGGCCCAGGGGCGCACCAGCCGGCTGAACTCGACGCGCGTCACCGAGCGGAGCGTCTCGAGAATGAGCTCGATCTTCTCCTCCATCGCGACCGGACGCCGCGTGAGACGGTGCTCCGGCTCCCGGGGATCGGGCACGCGGACCTCGAGCGCCGCGGCGAAGACCTCCTCCCACCGGGTCTCGAGCGGGGTGTCCTCGGGCTCGGGACGCGGGCGGCCCTCCACGTACCCCTTGCCGAAGCGGCGGGCGCGCTCGGCCTCCGCCGTCTCCAGGCGCTGACCGATCTCCCGGATCTGCTCGTACTCGAGGAGCCGGCGGACCAGCTCGGCACGCGGGTCCTCCTCCTCCTCCTCGCCCGGCCGCGGCAGGAGCATCTGCGCCTTGATGCGCACCAGCGAGGACGCCATCTCCAGGAACTCGCCCGCGGAGTCCAGGTCCTCGCGCCGGATCCTCTCGAGGGCGGCGAGGAACTGCGCGGTGATCGTGGCGATCGGGATGTCGAAGATGTCGAACTCCTGCTCCCGGATGAGGTGCAGGAGGAGGTCCAGCGGACCCTCGAAGCGGTCCAGCTCGACCGTCATGAACCCCTCCCGGAGGAGGGGGCTCGTGGCGGAGGACGCCGTGGCGGCCGTCACCGCGCCGCTCCCACGACCGAGCGGGCCGCGCCGAAGAGGACGTCGACCGGCCAGAGGACCACGGCGAAGGCGCCCGGGACCAGCACGAGGACCCCCATGAGCACGAGGATCCCGTAGCGGCCGAAGGAGCGGTAGCGCTCCCGCCACCGTCCGGGCAGGAGATGATAGACCACGTGCGAGCCGTCGAGGGGGGGGATCGGGGCCAGGTTGAAGACGGCCAGGATCAGGTTGATGTAGATTCCGTAGAAGGTGACGAGGAGCAGCGTGCCGCCGATCCCGTCCGGCCCGACGCCCCCGACCACCACCGCGGCGGCGAGGAGCGTGAAGCCGGCCGCGAGCAGGAGGTTCGTCGCGATGCCGGCGAGGGATACCCGCACGTCTCCGCCCACCCGGTCACGGAAGTTCGACGGGTTCACCGGCACCGGCTTCGCCCACCCGAAGAGGACGTTCGTGCCCGAGGCGAGCAGGAGGAGCGGCACGAGGACGGTGCCCATGAAGTCGACGTGGGGCATCGGGTTCAGGGTGATCCGTCCGGCGCGCTCGGCCGTCGGATCGCCCTCCCTCCGGGCCACCCACCCGTGCGCCACCTCGTGGAGGACGACGGACAGGAGCAGGATGGGCAGGGCGAGGAGGAGCTCGAGAGAGGGCTGCATGGCGCCCGGAAGGTATCCGCGGCGCCAGGAGGGAGAAAGGGCGCCGGGCGGGGCGTGGGTCCGGCCGTTGATCGCACCTTCCGCGAGGGCTATCTTTACGGGCTGAACCTTCCCGATTTCCCCAGTCCGATCCAGATGCCGAACATCAAGAGCGCCAAGAAGCGGATGGAGTTGAGCCGGCGCGCCCGCGAGAAGAACCGGGCCCGCCGCTCCCGCCTGAAGACCGCCGTACGCCTGGTGGAGACGGCGGAGGACGTCGAGACCGCCCAGGAGCGGTTCCGCGAGGCCTCCTCCCTCCTCGACCGCGCCGCGGGCCGCAGGCTGGTGCATCCGAACAAGGCCGCCCGCACGAAGAGCCGCCTCGCCGAGCACGTGAAGGCGCTCGGCGGGGAAGTCTAGAAGGCCCTCCTCAGGGGCGTCCCGTCCCCTCCAGCTCCCAGACGGCCTCCCCGCCGACGACGGTCGCCACGGCCCGTCCGGTGAGGTCCCATCCCTCGAACGGGGTGTTCCTGCCCCGCGAGCGGAAGTCCCCGCCCCGGACCGTCCACCCGGCGTCCGCGTCGAGCACCGTCACGTCGGCCGGGCCTCCCTCCTCCAGCGTGCCGCCGGGGAGCCCGAACGCGCGTGCCGGCGCCGTGCTCATCCGCTCCACCATCGTGGGAAGATCGATCACGCCCTCCCGGACCACCCGCGAGATCACCACCCCCACCGCGGTCTCCAGGCCGACGACGCCGTTCGGCGCATCGGGAAACGGCTCGGCCTTCTCGTCGGCATGGTGCGGCGCGTGGTCGGTGGCGATCACGTCGAGCGTGCCGTCGGCGAGCCCCTCCCGGACCGCCTCCACGTCGTCGGCCGTCCGGAGCGGCGGGTTCATCTTCGCCTCCGTCCGGTAGCCTTCGACCGCCTCCTCGGTGAGTACGAGGTGGTGGGGGGTGGCCTCCGCGGTGACGCGGACGCCCCGCACCTTCGCGCGGCGGATCGCCTCGACCCCTCCCCGCGTGGAGACGTGCTGGAGGTGGATGCGCCCGCCCGTGAGCTCCGCGAGCATGAGGTCGCGGACGATGTGGAGGTCCTCGGCCGCGGCCGGCTTCCCGGGCAGGCCGAGGCGCGCGGATACGGCCCCCTCGTTCATCGCGCCGGCTCGCGCCAGGTGGAGGTCCTCGGGGTGGTCGGCCACGACCAGGTCGAAGGCGGCGGCGTATTCGAGCGCCAGCCGCATGAGGCCGCCGTCCATGACGGGGCTGCCGTCGTCGGTGACGGCCACGGCGCCCGCGGCCGCCATCTCGCCGAACGGCGCGAGACGCTCGCCGGCGCGATCCACCGAGATGCACCCGGTGGGATGGACGCGCGCGGCGCCGGCCTCCCGGCCCCGGGCGGCCACCCACGCCACGCCCGGCGCGCCGTCGGGCGGCGGATCGGTGTTGGGCATGGCGCACACGGCCGTGAAGCCGCCCGCGGCGGCCGCCCGCGCTCCGGTGGCGATCGTCTCCCGGTGCTCGCCTCCCGGCTCCCGGAGGTGGACGTGCAGGTCGATCAGGCCCGGGCATACGACCCGGCCCCGGACGTCGACCACCCGGGCCTCCTCGGGCGCCTCGATCCCCTCCCGGATCCGCGCCACCGAGCCCCCGGCCAGGAGCACGTCCAGGACCCGGTCGAGCCCACGGGAGGGATCGATCACCCGGCCGCCACGCAGCAGCAGGGGCCGCGGCGTCATCCGGCACCCCGGGCGGCGTCCTCGGCCCGCTCCGGCGTTCCGCCGGAGAGGAGGTAGAGGACGGCCATGCGCACGTAGACGCCGTTCCGCACCTGCCGCAGCACGAGCGAGGCCGGGCCGTCGGCCACGTCGCTCGCGATCTCGACCCCCCGGTTCATCGGCCCGGGATGGAGGATCAGCAGGTCCCCCCCGGCCGCCTCCAGCCGCTCGCGGGTGATGCCCCACCGCCGGTTGTACTCGGACAGCGACGGCACGTAGCCCGCCTCCATCCGCTCGAGCTGAAGGCGCAGCACGTTCAGCACGTCCGCTCACTCGAGCGCATCCTCCAGCCGGTGGAAGAGCGGCACCTCCAGCCCCTCCAGGCTCCGCGGCAGCAGGGTCGGCGGGCCGCAGAAGGCGACCTCCGCCCCGAGCGCCCGGAGCCCGAACAGGTTCGAGCGGGCGACGCGCGAGTGAAGCACGTCTCCGACGACGCAGACCCGGAGGCCCTCGAAGTCGTCGATCCGCTCACGCAGCGTCAGGAGGTCGAGCAGACCCTGGGTCGGATGCTCGTGCGCGCCGTCACCGGCGTTGACGACCGAGGAGGGGATCCGGTCGGCGAGCGCGTGCGCCGCCCCGGCCGAGCCGTGGCGGAGCACGACGAGGTTCATGCCCATCGCCTCCACGGTTCGAGCCGTATCGGCGAGGCTCTCGCCCTTGCGCACGGCGGACGTGGCTACGGGGACCGAGGTGACCTCGGCACCCAGTCGGCGCTGGGCCAGCTCGAAGGAGGTCCGCGTCCGCGTCGACGGCTCGAAGAAGAGGTTGGCGACCGACACGCCTTCCAGCGGCCGGCCGGTCAGCTCGCCCGCCTCCCACGCACGGCGGAACGCCCCCGCGGTGTCCAGGACCGCGCCGATCTGCTCGCCGGAGAGCGGCTCGAGCCCGAGGAGGTCCTTCCCCGGCAGGGCGGTCTTCGTCTGCAACGGCGCTCCGGGAGCGGGAAACGGGGGGCGGCTCGCCGGCAGCGCGGCGGGCGAGAACCCGTCCGCGGCCGCCGCGAAGGTGGGCCGGTGCCGCCCCCCCTGTCAACGCGGACGGGAGGGGGTGCGTCCCGCTGCCGTCCTCCTCCGTGACGCCCGGAACACCGGCCGCCCCGGGCGTTCGAAGGCCTTCCAGGCTTTACACCCGCCGGACGCCCGGCCATCATGATGCCCGCTCCACCCGGGGGGCTCCGTGACGGAGAGTCCCGGCGGCCCGTTCGAGCGTTCCCCGCCTCCGATCCCCACGCCCATGCCCCGTCCCCTCCTTCCGCTCTTCGTCCTCCTGCTGCTCGTGCTCGCCCCCGCCGTGGTGGCTCAGGGGGTGGAGGAGAGCCCGCCCGTCCTGCTCACGGGTGTGCCCTTCGACGTGACCGTCCGCGGGGGCGACGAGACCTCCTCCGCGTGGGAGATCCGCACCTCGGACGACCGCCTCCTCGCGAGCGGCGCCGTGGCGCCGGGAGGGACCGCGACGGCCGAGCGGCTGGTGCTGGAATCCCGGGACGAGCTCCCCATCCGGATCGTGGTGGGCGACGTCGAGCAGACGCTCGAGCGGCCGGTGGTGCCCGGCTGGTTCTCGCTCCTCCCGCCGCTCCTGGCCGTGCTCCTGGCGCTGCTCTTCCGGGAGGTGGTGACCGCCCTCTTCGCCGGGATCTGGCTGGGCGCGCTCGCGGTCGCCGGCTTCAACCCGCTCGCGGCCGTGTGGCGTGTGGTCGACACCTACGCCGTGCCCGCGCTCGCCGATCCGGACCACGCTTCGATCGTCGCCTTCTCCCTCCTGCTGGGCGGGATGGTCGGGGTGATCGCCCGGAACGGAGGCACCCTCGGCATCGTGGAGGCCGTCGCCCCCCTGGCGCGGAGCGAGCGCCGCGGAAAGCTGGCCACCTGGCTCGCGGGCATGGCCATCTTCTTCGACGACTACGCCAACACGCTCATCGTGGGAAACACGATGCGGCCCATCACGGACCGTCTGCGCATCTCCCGCGAGAAGCTGGCCTACATCGTCGACTCCACGGCCGCCCCCCTCGCAGCCATCGTGCCGATCTCCACCTGGGTCGGCTACGAGATCACCCTGATCGGCGACGGGCTCGGGATCGCCGCGGGCCAGACGGCCGACGTCGCCCTCTCCGCCGAGCTCGCCGGGGCGAACCCGTTCACCGTCTTCCTGCACACCATCCCCTACCTCTTCTACCCGCTCCTCGCCCTCGTGCTGGTCGTCCTCACGTCGGCGATGAACCGGGACTTCGGGCCGATGGCCGCGGCGGAGCTGCGGGCGCGGCGGGGCGACGGCCTCTGGCGGCCGGGCGCGATGCTCGCCGCGGACACCTCGGGCGACCTGATGGAGGCGAAGGAGGACACGCCGCACCGGTGGTGGAACGCGGCGCTCCCGGTGCTGACGGTCATCGCCGTCGTCGTGGCGGGGCTCTACTTCACCGGGCGGGCGGTGGCCGTCCAGGAATCCCCCGACCCCTCGCTCATGGACGTCTTCGGCGAGGCCGACCCCTTCGCGACGCTCCTCTGGGGATCGCTCGCCGGGTGCCTGGTCGCGATCGGCCTCTCCATGGCGCAGGGAGTCCTCACCCTCGAGGAGTCGATGACCGCGTGGGTGGGCGGGCTCAAGGCGATGGTCATCGCGATGGTGATCCTCGTGCTGGCGTGGTCGCTCGGCGCGGTCACCGAGGACGTAGGCACGGCCCGCTACCTCTCGCTGATCCTCGAGGGCGCCTTCCCCCTCGAGCTCCTGCCGGTGCTCGTCTTCGTGACCGCGGCTGCGATCGCCTTCGCCACGGGAACGTCGTGGGGAACCATGGCGATCCTGCTTCCGCTCGTGATCCCGCTCGCCGTGACCCTCGGGGGGGGCATCGACTTCGAAGGAGGGGCCCACTACACGGTGCTCCTCGGCACCATCAGCTCGGTGCTGGCCGGTGCGATCTTCGGCGATCACTGCTCGCCGATCTCGGACACGACGGTACTGAGCTCGATGGCGGCCGGCTGCGACCACGTCGACCACGTCCGTACGCAGCTCCCGTACGCGGTGCTCGTCGCGGTGGTGGCCATGGCGGTGGGCGACGTGCCGACCGCCTACGGCCTGCCGAACTGGATCTCGCTGGTGGTCGGGGCCCTGATCCTCTGGGCCTTCGTGCGCTTCCGGAGCGAGCGGGTCGATCGGAGCGGCCCCGGCGACCGCGACGGGCCGGCTGCGGCCGACGGGCTCAGAAGAGCTCCCTCCCGACCCGGGTGAGGAAGGGAACGCCGTCGGGGCTCTCGCCCTCAGCCACCGCCCAGTCGTAGCTGAAGAGCACGAGCCCGCCCGCCCCCTCCTGGCGCGCGATCCTCGCGTTCCGGAGCGTCCCCTCCAGCGTCGTGCGGTAGACGCCGATGCCCGCCCACACCCGCTCCCGCCCGATGCCGGCCCGTGCGTCGGCCACCTGCTCCCGGAAGCGCTCGCCGTCGGGAGCGTACGCCATCGGCACCGCCACGTCGAGCAGTCCCGCCTCCAGCCACTCCCTCCAGTCCTGGAAGCGGTGGGCACGGGCCGCCGCCGCGTCGGGAAAGACCGCCGCCGAGACGAGGAGGTCCGGGCGCCGCGCCTTCACCCCGCGCACCACCCGCTCCACGAGGCCGGTGACCTGCGAGCGGCGGAAGTCGTCCCACTCGTCCGGAGCGGAGCCGGTGAGCGCGAGCGGATCGGCCCGGTAGAGCTCGTCGAGGTGCAGCCGGAGCTCCTCGTCCACCCGCCCCGCCATCCACTCCCGGAACGCCTCGAGCGAGCCGCGGGAATGGTCGAATCCGGCGTCCGGATAGCGGACGTAGTCGAGGTGGAGCCCGTCGAGGTCGTAGCGCGACACCAGGTCCAGGGCGATGCGGTACACGTGCTCCTGGACCCTCGGGTTGGCGGGGCTCACGTACAGGCCCTCGACCCGGTCGGTCCGCTCGGACGCCCATCCGCGCAGCCGCTCCGCGTAGTAGGGTGAGGCCGGGTCCACCCGGTGGAGCTCCCGGGCGAGCTCCCGCGGCACGGCGAGCCACTCCGGACGGGCGTTCACGACGTGGCGCGGATCGGTCGGGAGCGGGCCCACCCCGGCCACCAGGAAGGTGTTGATCCAGGCGTGGACGTGGATGCCACGGGCGTGCGCCTCCCGGACGAGGAGCGCGAGCGGGTCGAAGCCGGGAGGCTGCTCCCGCAGGGGCTCCGCCGCCGGCTCCAGGCCGTTCCAGTACCAGGCGTCGCCCCGCCCCCGCACCTGGACCAGGAGCGTGTTGAAGCCACCCTCGTGGGCCCGCTCGACCACCGCGCGCACGGACTCCGGCGAGGCGAGGCTGAAGCGCACCACCCAGAGCCCCCGGACCTCCGGGAAGGGCGACGTGACCGGCGGCGGGAGCGGCCGGAAGCGCCACTCCTCGCCGGCGGGCGCCGCCGCACGGCGCCCAGCGTTACCCGGCCCCTCCTCCCCCTCCGGCGCCGCGGGCTCGGCGGACCGGTCCGCCGGACCCCCCGTTCCGGAGGCTCCGGCCGGAAGCGGCCCCGGCGGCCGGGGTCCGGCCAGCGTGCACGCCGCGAGCAGGAGGGCGCACGCGACGAGGCCGAGCGCGCACGCCGCCCGGGCGGGTGCGGAAGGCAGGGGGCGGAGAAGGGCTCGCATCACGGGCTCACGGGTGGACCTGCTCCTCGGTTCGCCGGCCGTCCTCTGCGGCCACGCCGGCCCTCTGCGGATCGCCGACCGTCCTCCGCGGACCGGGCGCCGTGCTCCTACCCCCTCCGCGCCCGGAAGAACTCCCGGAGCAGCTCGGCCGACTCCGCCTCGAGCACGCCCCTGGTGAGCTCCACCCGGTGGTTCAGCCGGGGATCCCGGACCAGGTCCTCCAGGCTTCCGGCCATCCCGGCCTTCGGGTCGGGGGCGGCGTAGACCAGCCTGGGAACGCGGCTCAGCACGACCGCCCCCGCGCAGAGGGCGCACGGCTCGAGCGTGGCGTAGAGGGTCGCGTCCAGGACCCGCCAGTCGCCGAGACGACCGGCCGCCTTCCGGAGCGCGAGCACCTCGGCGTGCGCGGTCGGATCGGCATCGGACACCGTGCGGTTGTGGGCCTCGGCCAGGAACCGGCCGTTCCGGACGACCACTGCGCCGACGGGCACCTCGCCCGCCGCGCCCGCGGCACGCGCCATCTCGAGCGCCCGGGCCATCCACGCCCGATCCTCGGGCCGGGGCGCCATCACCTCCACCGCGGGGGTGGAGGACACGACGGGCCCCTCCGTCAGTGCGCCGTCGGGTGGGCGAAGAGAGCCCCGCCCCCGTCGATCCTGCGATAGAACGCGGTCACCCGCCCGAGGATCTGGAGTCGGTCCGGCTCCTCCACGGTGATCGGCGAGCCGTTCCCGCCGACGGGCGAGAGGAGCACGCCGCGACCGTTCCTCGAGAGCCTGTGATACCCCGGTCGCTCGCCCGTTCCGGCCAGCACCACGGCACCCTCGGGCACCTCCTCCGGCTCGGTGGGCTCGATCAGGACGAAGTCGCCCTCGACGATCCCGAGCGGTCCCAGCTCCTCGTCCGCCGCCCGCACCAGAAAGGCCCCTTTCGCGCCGGCGAGCCGCCGATCGAGGGAGAGGTGGGTCTCCGGCGGCGCCGAGCGGACGCCGGCTCGCTCACGCGGGACCTCGCGGTAGCACGGAACCGAGACGGCGCGCGCGTTGAGGTCCACGCCGAGGATGCGCACCCCGCGGGAGCGGGAGGGATCTCGCTCGAGGAAGCCCTTCTCCGCCAGCGCCTGGAGGTGCTCGGACACCGTCTTGGTGCTCTTGATGCCGAACTCCTCGCCGATCTCGCGTATCGAGGGCTGGTACGTGTTGGTGCGCAGATACGACACCATGTAGTCCAGGATCTTTCGCTCGATGTCGTTGAGATTCGCTGGCATCCGGTGCTCCGATGGGGGCGGATCACTCTACTATGGGCGCGGAAACGGTGTCAAGAAAGGATTTTCTCGGCTCCGCCCACTTCGCTCCGATCCTCCTAGCGCTCCTCGTCCCGCGTCGCGCCGAGCGGCAGACGGCCGCTCCGGATCATCTCGAGCGCCTCGTCGATGCGCCGGAGCGAGCGCTCCCGCCCCACGATGAGGAGCACGTCGAAGATCCCGAAGCTGGCCGAGCGGCCGGTGAGGGCGACCCGCAGCGGGTGGACCAGCTTTCCGAGTCCGATCCCCAGCTCCCCGGCGAGCCCCCGGAGATCCTCCTCCAGCGCCTCCGCCTGCCACGCGGTCGAGGCGAGCTGCTCCCGCACGGCCTCCAGCCGCTCGGTCGCCGCCGCCGGATCGCGGCCCCACTGCTTCCGCACCGCCTGGTCGTCGAAGTCGAGCTCGTCGCGAAGATAGGGGAGCGCCTGCTCCGCCATTTCCCGGATCGTGCGAGAGCGCGGCTTCAGGAGGTGGATGAGGTTGCGGAGCCGGTCGGGATCGCCCTCGGCCGCTCCGGAAGGCACGCCGTACCGCTCGCTGAGCGTCTTCACCAGGAGCGGTGCCAGCTCCGCGGCCGAGGTGCGGGCGATGTGCTGCCCGTTCAGCCACTCCAGCTTCTCGGTGTCGAAGACCGCGCTCTTCTTGAGGACGCGGTCCATCGAGAAGGCTCGGACCAGCTCGTCGAGCTCCATGACCTCCCGGTCGTCGCCGGGCGACCAGCCCAGCAGCGCGAGGAAGTTGACCATCGCCTGCGGAAGGATGCCCCTTCCCTCGTACTCGCCGACCGCCGTCGCCCCGTGCCGCTTCGAGAGGCGGCTCCCGTCCGGCCCGAGGATCATCGGCACGTGGCCGAAGCGGGGGACATCCATCCCGAGCGCCTCGTAAAGGAGGATCTGCTTCGGCGTGTTCGATAGGTGGTCGTCGCCCCGGATCACGTGGGAGATGCCCGCATCGGCGTCGTCGGACACGACGGCCAGGTTGTACGTCGCCGTCCCGTCGCGCCGGAGCACGACGAGGTCGTCCACGTCCGCGTTGTCGAAGCGGACCTCTCCGTGCACGAGGTCGTTCCACACCGTCTCGCCCTCCGGGACCCGGAAGCGGAGCGCGAAGGGCTCGCCCGCCTCCGCCTTCCGCCTCGACTCCTCCTCGCCGACCGCGTCGGCCCGCTCGCGGGCGGCGTGGCCGGGGCGGAAGCCGGGATCTTCGGACAGCCGCTCCCGGTCTCGCTTCGCCTCTCCGGGGGTGGTGAAGTCGCGGTACGCGTGGCCCTCGGCCAGCAGGCGGAGCGCGTCGATCCGGTGGCGCTCCGCCCCGTCGCTCTGGAGGTGCGGCCCCTCGTCCCAGTCGAGGCCGAGCCACGACATCCCCTCGAGGATCGCGCGTACGTGCTCCTCGCTCGAGCGGGCGCGGTCGGTGTCCTCGATGCGCAGCACGAAGTCCGCGCCCTCCTTCCGGGCCAGGAGCCAGTTGAAGAGGGCGGTGCGGGCACCCCCGACGTGGAGGTGACCGGTGGGCGACGGAGCGAATCGCAGGCGCATGATCGACCCTACCCGAGCGGTTCGGGGACGGTCCGAGTCGGTCGCGCGGCGGACCGGCGGGCGCTCACGAGTCGAGCCGCTCTCGTACGATCCGGTTCACGAGCTTCGGGTCCGCGCGCCCTCCGGTGGCCTTCATCACCTGGCCCACGAAGAAGCCGAGCAGCCCGGTGCGGCCCTCCCGGTACTCCTCCACCTTCGAGGGCCACTCCCGGAAAACGCGCTCGACCTCGTCGCCGAGCTGGTGCGGGTCGGTGATCTTGATCAGGCCGAGCCGCTCGACGACCTCGTCGGGGGCGTCGCCGCTCGCCACCATCTCGGCGAAGACCTCCTTGGCGGCCACCCTCGAGACGGTGCCCTCGTCCACCAGTGCGGCCAGCCGTCCCACCTCGCGGCCCCCGAAGGGGAGCTCGTCCAGCGGCCGCTCCTTCACCTCGCGGAGGACCTCGTTCACCACCCAGGCGGCGACGGCCCGCGGCTCGTCGTGCGCCTCGAGGGCGTCCTCGAAGAAGTCGGAGAGGGCGCGGGAGCCGGTCAGGTTGTCGGAGTCGTCCGCGTCCAGCCCCAGCTCGTCCCGGTAGCGCTCCATGCGCCGGGCGAGCTCCGGGTCGGCTTCACGCGCCCGGCGCCGCTCGTCGCTGACACGGTCGGCGGGGCCGGAGGTAGCCGTGCCGGAGGGGCCGCTCGGCCCCGCGCCCGCATCGCCGGCCTCCTCCGTGCGCTCCTCCCGGGCACCCGCCTCCCGGCCCCGCTGCTCGTTCCGCGCCGCCTCCTGGCGCGCGCTCCATGTGTCCCGCAGCGTCACGATCCGGTTGAAGACTCGGCGCCCGGGCGCGGAGTCGACCGGATCGCGCACGAAGTAGCCGGTGCGCTCGAACTGGTACCGGGTCTCGGCGGGGTCGTCGGCGACCGCCGGCTCGACCAGCGCCCCCTCCAGCGTGACGAGCGAAGCCGGGTTCAGGTGGTCCGTGAAGTCGCCCCCCTCGGGTACCCGGTCCGGATCCGGCACGCTGAAGAGCCGGTCGTAGAGGCGGACCTCGGCCGGGAGCGCGTGCGCGGCCGAGACCCAGTGGATCGTGCCCGAGACCTTCACGTCGGGGCGGGCGCCCCGGCTGCCCTCGACGGTCCGCACCCGCACCTCGGTGACCTCGCCCGTGTCCGGGTCGGTGTCGTGGCCCTCGTAGGTGACGACGGGGCCGTAGCGGAGCCGCACGCTGCGGCCGGGGGCCAGGCGCCGGTAGCCGGGCTCCGGCTCGACGCGGAAGTCGTCGGCCTCGATGCGGAGCTCCCGGCCGAAGGGGATCCGTCGCACCGCGTCTCCCGGGACGTCGTCGGGAAAGCGGGGCGCCTCCCACCACTCCTCGCTCCCCTCGTCGACGTCGGTGACGACCAGCCGGAGCGGCCGCAGCACCGCCAGCGCACGGGGCGCCTCGGTGTTCAGCCGGTCCCGGATCGCGTATTCGAGCTTCGCCACGTCGACCTGCGAGCCGGTGCGGGCGATCCCCACCATCTCGCAGAACTCCCGGACCGCCGCCGGCGGGACGCCCCTGCGCCGTACGCCCGCCAGGGTGGGCATCCGGGGGTCGTCCCACCCCTCCACGTGCCCCTCCCGGACCAGGCGGAGCAGCCGCCGCTTCGACAGCGTCGTGTACTCGAGGCCCACCCGCCCGAACTCGTACTGGTGGGGACGGGGGTCGGTGAATCCGACCTCCTCCAGGATCCAGTCGTAGAGCGCCCGGTTGTTCTCGAACTCGAGCGAGCAGGTGGAGTGGGTGACGTCCTCGAAGGCGTCCTCGAGACAGTGGGCGAAGTCGTAGAGCGGGTAGATGCACCACTCGTCGCCCCGACGGTAGTGCGTCCGGTGGCGGATCCGGTAGAAGACGGGGTCGCGCATGAGCATGTTCGGGTGCGCCAGGTCGATCTTCCCGCGGAGCACGTGCTCTCCGTCCTCGAACTCCCCGGCGCGCATCCGACGGAAGAGGTCGAGGTTCTCGTCCACCGTACGATCGCGGTACTCCGACGGCCGCCCCGGCTCCGTGACCGAGCCCCGCATCTCCCGGATCTCGTCCTCCGACGAGGAGTCCACGTACGCCCTGCCCTTCCGGATCAGGACCTCGGCGCACTCGTACATGCGCTCGAAGTAGTCCGAGGCGAAGTAGAGGTGCTCGCCCCAGTCGTAGCCGAGCCAG
>CAYPDV010000063.1:0-16113 GCA_964409525.1 uncultured Gemmatimonadaceae bacterium | reverse complement strand
AGGGCACCTACGAGACGTTCGGGGCCATCGCGAAGGAGCGCTTCGGCGGGAGCCTCCGGGGCCGGTGGGTGCTCACCGGGGGCATGGGCGGGATGGGCGGCGCGCAGCCCCTCGCCGCGACGATGAACGAGGGCGCCGTGCTCGTCGTCGAGGTCGACCCCGAGCGCATCCGTAGGAGGATCGATACCGGCTACTGCGACCGGATGACCGGGTCCCTCGACGAGGCGCTCCGATGGGTCCGGGGCGCCGCGGAGGAGGGACGCTCCCTCTCGGTCGGACTGGTCGGCAACTGCGCCGACGTCGTTCCCGAGATCGTCGACCGTGGCATCGTGCCGGACGTGGTGACCGACCAGACCTCCGCCCACGATCCGCTCGACTACGTGCCGCACGGTCTCGAGCTGGACGAGGCACGGACGCTCCGCACGGAGGACCCGGAGGCGTACGTGGAGCGGGCGATGGCGTCCATGCGGCGTCACTGCGAGGCGATCGTGCGGCTCCACGACGCGGGCGCCGTCGCGGTCGACTACGGCAACAACCTCCGGGGGCAGGCGGCCGACGCCGGGTGCGAGGACGCGTTCGCCTATCCGGGCTTCGTGCCGGCCTACCTCCGCCCCCTCTTCTGCCTCGGGAAGGGGCCCTTCCGCTGGGTCGCCCTCTCCGGAGAGCCCGCCGACATCCACCGCACGGACGAGCTCGTCCTCGACCTCTTCCCGGACGACGAGCACCTCGCCCGCTGGATCCGGATGGCTCGCGAGCACGTGCGGTTCCAGGGGCTGCCCTCGCGGATCTGCTGGCTGGGCCAGGGCGAGCGCGCGCGCTTCGGCGTGGAGATCAACCGGCTGGTCGCTTCGGGCGAGATCACGGCGCCGATCGTGATCGGCCGGGACCACCTCGACACCGGATCGGTCGCCTCGCCCTTCCGCGAGACCGAGGGGATGCGGGACGGGAGCGACGCCGTGGCCGACTGGCCGGTCCTGAACGCGCTTCTGAACACCGCATCCGGGGCGAGCTGGGTCTCCTTCCACCACGGCGGGGGGGTGGGGATGGGCAACTCGCTCCACGCAGGCCAGGTGCTGGTCGCGGACGGCACGGACGCGATGGAGGAACGGATCCGCCGGGTGCTGACGAACGATCCGGGGATCGGCGTGGCGCGTCACGCCGACGCGGGCTACGAGGAGGCGTCCGCCACGGCTCGTCGCACCGGGATCCGGGTCCCGATGGAGGAGGAGTGAGCGAGCCCGGTTCGGGGGCGGCCGCCGGACCGGTGGCCGCTCAGCCGGCCCCGGTGCGGGCGATCACGGCGCGGAACGCCTCCGCCGACTCCTCCTCGAGCGCGTGGCGGCCGTCCCGCACCACCCAGCGGCCGCCGACGAGGACGTGACGCACCGTCCGCTCGTTCCCGGAGAAGATCCACGCGTCGAGGAGCCGGTCGTCCTCCCGTCCGACGAGGAGCGGGTGGTCGGGGTCCACGACCACCGCGTCGAGGCGCCGCCCCGGCGCGATCCCCCCTGCCGGCTGTCCGAGCGCTCGCGCCCCGCCTTCGACGACGGCGTCGAGGAGGACGCGGCCCGTCGAGGGAGCGGAATCCGCGGCCGTACTTCCGGGGCCGGAGTCCGATCGGCCGGAGAGGCGGGCGGCAGCGGCCACCCCCCGCCGCCGGAGGTGCAGGCGCTGTCCGTACTCCAGCCACCGCATCTCCTCGACCGGATCCACCGACGCGTGGCTGTCGGATCCGACTCCGAGCCGGCCGTCCGCCTCCAGGTAGCGGGAAAGGGGAAAGAGCCCGTCTCCCAGGTTCGCCTCCGTCGTGGGGCAGAGCCCGGCCACCGCGCCGCTTCCGGCCAGGGCGTCCGTCTCGGCCTCGGTCATGTGTGTGGCGTGGACCAGGCACCACCGCTCGTCCACGAGGGCGTTCTCGAGCAGCCACTCCACCGGACGGGCGCCGAGCGTCGCGAGGCACGCCTCGACCTCCCGGATCTGCTCCGCGACGTGGACGTGGACGGGGCCCTCGGGAAAGGTCTCCCGCCACGTCCGGAGCGCCGGCCCGATCTGCTCGGGCGGAACGGCCCGCAGGGAATGGAGGGCGAGCCCGATCCGGTGAAGCCCCGGGGGGTCCGGGCCGTCCGCGCCCGCCCGGTCGGCGGCAGCGTCAGCGGGCGCGTGAGCCATGGCGCGCGCGCGGGCCGCGTCCGACCGCATCGTCGCCTCGGTCCGATCGGCGATCTCGAGGAGCTCGTCCACCGTGCACGCGAAGCGCCGCTGTCCGGCGGAGAGGGGGTCGCCTTCCAGCCCGCCCACCCGGTAGAGGGCGGGAAGATGCGTGAGGGAGATCCCGGTCCGGCTCGCCGCGCGCACGATCCGGAGCGAGAGCTCGGCGGCGTCGTCGTAGCGTCCGCCGCCGTCCGGATGGTGGAGGTAGTGGAACTCGCCCACCGACGTGTAGCCGGCCCGCAGCATCTCCACGAACAGCCGGGTCGCCACCGCCTCGATCTCGTCCGGACCGAGGGTCCGGAGGAAGCCGTACATCCGCTCCCTCCATTCCCAGAAGGTGTCGCCCGGGCGTCCCGCCCCCTCGGCCGAGCCGGCCATCCCCCGCTGGAAGGCGTGGGAGTGGAGGTTGGGCACGCCGGGCAGGAGGACGCCGTCGATCGGCTCCTCTCCCTCGGATCGGGGCGCTCCCGGCTCCACCCGCGTGAGCAGGCCGTCCCGGTCGGTCTCGAGAAGGACGTCGTCTGCCCATCCGTCCCGGAGGAGGGCGGTCCTCGCCCGCAGCTTCCGCGTCATCGGCCGAGTGTAGGCGCCGCCGACCGGGAGCGTCAACGCGCCCACGGCGCGGATGGCGGGACGGGATGGAACTCCAGAGCGGGGATCCGGCGGGGCCCGGGAGCGGTCCGATGATCGCCTGGGACCGTCTCTGGCTGGACGGGCCGGTGGCCACCCTCGATCCGGAGACCGGCGCGGGTGACTGGGGGCTCCTGGAGCGGGGCGCGGTGGCCACGCTGGGCGAGCACGTGGCGTGGGTCGGCCCCGAGGACGACCTCCCGGGCGACCCGCGGGAGCTGGCGGGAGAGGTCGTGGAACGGCGAGGCGCGCTCCTGACCCCCGGCCTCGTGGACTGTCACACGCACCTCGTATTCGGCGGCGATCGAGCCGCCGAGTTCGAGCGGCGCCTGGCCGGCGCGACGTACGAGGAGATCGCCCGGGAGGGGGGCGGGATCCTGTCGACCGTCCGCGCCACGCGGGAGGCCGACGAGGAGACGCTCTTCCGGGGGGCGGCGGAGCGCAGGCGGGCTCTGCTGCGGGAAGGCGTGACCACGGTGGAGGTGAAGTCGGGCTACGGGCTCGATACGGGCACGGAGCTCCGGATGCTCCGGGTCGCGCGGCGCCTGGGGCGGGAGATCCCGGGAAGCGTGGTGACGACCCTGCTCGGGGCGCACGCCCTCCCGCCGGAGTACCGGGATCGCCGGGAGGAGTACGTCGACGGGATCGTGGACGAGATGATTCCCCGGGCCGCCGCGGAGGGGCTGGCCGACTGCGTCGACGTCTTCTGCGAATCGATCGCCTTCGCTCCCGACGAGTGCCGGAGGGTGCTGGAGGCCGGCCGGCTCGCCGGGCTGGCGCCCCGCCTGCACGCCGACCAGCTCACCGACGGCGGGGGCGCGGCGCTAGCCGGAGAGATCGGGGCGCTCTCCGCGGACCACTTGGAGCACGCCTCGGAAGAGGGCCTCCGGCGGATGGCGGAGCGGGAGGTGGTGGCGGTGCTGCTGCCGGGCGCCTTCTACTTCCTGGGCGAGGGGCGGCCCCCGCCGGTGCCCACCATGCGGGCGCTGGGCGTCCGGATGGCGGTCGCGACCGACTGCAACCCGGGATCGTCGCCCCTCACCTCGCTCCTCACCGCGGCCAGCATGGCGTGCCGACTCTTCGGTCTCACCCCCGAAGAGGTGGTCGCCGGGGTGACCCGGGAGGCCGCCCGCGCGCTCGGAAGGGAGGACCGCGGAGTCCTGGCTTCGGCGAAGAGGGCCGACCTCGCCGTCTGGGAGGCGGCTCACCCGCGCGAGCTCGCCTACTGGATCGACGGCCCGCGCTGCCGGGATGTGATCGTGGGCGGCCGTCCGGTCCCTCCCGCCGGGTAGGGGCCCGAAGGCTCGGCAGCTCGCCGGCTGCCGGTTCTACCGGTCTTCGCCCGGAGGCCGGCGGCGGGCCTGGGGCGGGGGGCGACTCGGCGAGCGCGACGGCGCGGGCCGGGCCGGCGGCGCGGGACGCGCCCGCGACGGCGCCGGACCCGAACGGGGCGGCGCGTCGCGCGACGGCGCCGGGCGTGCCTGGGGCCGCGTGTTCCGGGACGGCGCCGGCCGCGCGGTGGGCTCGGAGCTGCGGGAAGGAGCCGGGCGGGCCTGCGGAGGCGCGTTTCGGGACGGCGCCGGCCTCGCCTGCGGGCGGGTGCTCCGGGAGGGTGCAGGCCGGGCCTGCGGGCGCGTGTCGCGGGAGGGTGCCGGCCCGCTCTGTGGAGGCGCGTTCCGCGAGGGCCGGGGCCTCGCCTGCGGCGGGGCGTTCCCGGAAGGCGCGGGCCGTGCGCCCGACGGCGCGTTCCGGGTGGGGGCCGGTCTCGCCCGGGACGACGGAGACGAGGTGCCGCGGGACGGCATGCTCCGGTCGACCGCGGGGCTCGAGGGCCGGGGCGAGGTGCTCCGCGACGCGTCGGAGGGCATGCCCCGGGAGCGGGCGTCGCCGGGTGCGGGACCCGGAGCGGCGCGGCCGCGGACGGCGTCCGACGGGCGGGCTCGCTCGGACGGAGCGCCGCCGCGTGCCGGCGCCGTAGCCGAGGGACGCTCGCGCGCTCCCCGGTCCGCGGGAGCGGTGCGGGGCGTCGCGGGGCTCACGCGGCCACGATCCGCCGCCGACGTCCCGGGCTCCCCGACGCCGTCCTGCCGGCCGCGGGCGTCGGGACTCGCCCGGGTTCCGGCACCGGTCCGGACGGCGCGATCCGCGGGAGCGGCGCGGGAAGGCCCATCCGTACGCGTCGCCCGTTCGGAGGGCGTCACGCGGTCGGAGGGGGTGGCGCTCCCACGACCGGATCCGACCCGAGGCTCGGCAGCGTCTCGCGCGGTCTCTCCCCGCCGCCGGAGATCGGGTGCGGAGCGGGAGCCGTCATCGCTCGCGCCGCGGGCGGAGCCCGATCCGCCGCGCCGGTCGGCGGCACCGAGCGTAGCCCGGGAGGCCGGATCGCCGCTCCGACGCGTCACGTCGCCACCCGTCCGGCGGTCGGCGGGCGCACCGACCGCGACCCGGCCGCCGCTCGTTCCCGCGTCCCGCCCGACGGCGCTTCCCGGCCGGGCGGCCGTCGTGGTCACCGACGGCACCCGCGCGGTCGCGATCCGGCCCCTGCGCGGGGACTCCTTGAAGGCGGGACCCGCGCGGCCGGTGCCGCTCCCGTAGACGTAGTCCGGGAACGTGGTCCGCCCGACGGCCCCACGGGCGGGGAAGGAGGCGTAGTGATAGCCACGCGGGCGCCAGAAGGGATCGACCACGTAGGTGCTGCCGTACGAGCCGTAGCCGTAACCGCCATAGCCACCGTATCCGACCGCCACGGCGAAGCCGCCGTACCGGCAATGGCTCCAGCACGGCGCCCTGAGCCGGGGGTGGTACCCCGCGTAGAAGGGGGGCGCCCAGTAGGGCGCGTGGTACGGGTGGGCGACGGGATACGGCGGCCACCCGTACCCGGGACTCCCGAACACGAGGGTGAGGGAGAATACGGACGGCGCCCCGTACCAGGGATCGTAGTAGAAGGGATCGTAGTAGTGGAACGGGCTCGGATGCCACCCATGCCGGTACCAGGGGTCGTAGCGGTAGGCGAAGGAGTGCCGGTGCTTGCGATGTCCCCATCCGTGGCCCCGGTGGCCGCGATGGCCGCGGCCGTGGTGCCAGGAGCCGTACGCGTCGTCGACGTAGCCGACCGCCCCGGCGTCGTACGCATACGGATCGTACCCGTACGGATCGTCGTACCCGTACCCGTCGTCGTACCCGTAGCCGTCGTCGTACCCGTAGCCGTGATCGACGTCCGTGACGGACATCCCCAGGGAGACGCCGGCCGCGCCCACTCCGAGACCGACGCTCCGGGCCGAGCCGGTGCTCCACCGCTCGTAGCCGACGGCCAGCGCGCCCCACCCCGCGCGGGCGGAGCCCGACGCGACGGAAGCGGAGAGGTGTATCGAGCTCGCCGACTGGGCGGAGAGCGCACCGCCGGGGAGGAGGGCGGCGGCGGCGAAGAGGAGGAGCGGGCGCGGCGTTCTCAAGAGAGCCTCCGGGGCGGTTCGGGTTCGCCCCCCGGAGGGGCACGGCGCGTGCCATCCGCCGGGAAGCCGAAGGAGCCCAGTGGTGGCGGGGGTGTTCGACCCTTCCACTCTCCCGATGCACCTTCCGGCATGTCCACGATCGTGGACAGCCGACCCGCCGCCGGAAGTGGACACCCGCGCTCCCGAGCGGCGGACCGTTCCCGGCCCCCTTGCGAGATCGGCCGCGATCCCATTCCTTTGAAGCACCCCGGGGTCCCAGCCGGGACCTCATCGCCCCCTTTTTTTTCGGGGGCATCTTCGCGGCACCCCGACGCCTTTCGGAACGGATTCGATCCCGCCGGAGGCGTGCGCGGCCGGACGGCTGACATCGACGTCGCCTCGGCGTGTCGCGGATTCCATGTACCACAGCTTGATCATGGACATCGAGACAGACGAGCACCCGCTGGGGATCCTCGAGATCCTCGGGAGCGGATCCGGCTTCATCCGCCGGTCCCACACCGGATTCCAACCTGGAAACGACGACATCTACGTCGGTTCCCGGCTCATCCAGAAGTTCGGTCTCCGGACCGGCGACGCCCTCGACGGCGAAGTCGGGCGGCGGCCGAAGAACGGGAAGAGTCCGCCCCTCACCCATCTCTCCACCGTCAACGGGCTCCCGCCGCAGGATGCCAAGGAGCGGCCGGACTTCGACCGTCTGAACGCCATGCACCCGGACGAGCGGCTCACGCTCGAGTGTGGCCGCACGATCGGAGGCAAGCCCGACTACACCAACCGCGTGATCGATCTCTTCTGTCCCTTCGGCAAGGGTCAGCGGGCGATGATCGTGGCGCCCGCCAAGGCGGGAAAGACCACCGTGCTCCAGTCCGTGGCGGAAGGCATCGTCACCAATCATCCGGAGTGCGATCTGCTGATCCTCCTGGTCGACGAGCGACCCGAAGAGGTCACGGAGATCGAGATGTGCGGCTTCGGCGAGGTGATCGCCTCCACCTTCGACCGGCAGGCGGAGCGGCACATCCAGGTGGCCGAGATGGTCCTGGAGAGGGCCCGGCGCGGCGTCGAGATGGGCCGGGACGTCGTGATCATCCTCGATTCGATCACGCGGCTGGCCCGTGCCTACAACACGGTCGAGGAGGGGAGCGGCCGCACCCTGTCCGGCGGGCTCGACGCCCAGTCGCTGGAGAAGCCGAAGCGCTTCCTCGGCAGCGCCCGCAAGGTCGATCCGCGTCAGTCGGCCGGCTCGCTCACCATCGTGGGCACCGCGCTCGTGGACACCGGCTCCAGGATGGACCAGGTGATCTTCGAGGAGTTCAAGGGCACGGGGAACAGCGAGCTCGTCCTGAGCCGGGAGCTGGCGGAGCGGCGGATCTTCCCGGCCATCGACCTGACCGCCTCGGCCACCCGGAAGGAGGAGCGCCTCCTCTCCGAGCCGGAGCTCATGGTGTCGCGGGCGATGCGCCGGCAGCTCTCCGACCTTCCGCCCACCGACGCCATGCAGGAGATGCTCGGCGTGATGAAGAAGACCTCGTCCAACGAGGAGCTCGTGAAGATGGCGCTCGAGCGGATGGAGGCCGGAGCGTAGAGGCCGCTCCGCCTCAGATCCTCCGCTCCGCCGTCTCGGCGGAGCCGTCTCCCCCGTCGTCCCTCGCGTTCCCGAGCGCCTCGTCCAGGCGCCGGAGCGACTCCTCGAGGGCCCGGCCCTGGTCGTCGCCGACGAAGAGCGCCGTCCAGCCCAGCAGCGGATTCCCCCCGAAGTCGCCCTCCTCCGTCCACCGGACCACCGTCCCCTGCGGTTCCGGATCCAGCCGGATCCGTCCCCGGATCACGGCCGAGCCCTCCTCGACGCTCACCCGGTAGCGCACCTCCCGGTCCGGATCGCTCCCTGTGATCCGGAAGCTTCCCTGGCCGTAGCGGGGATCGTTCCACTCACGCCCGGCGCCGACGCCCGCGGGAGGTCCCACGGGCTCCGCCTCCACCTCGGCCCAGGGGGTCCAGGCGTCCCAGAGGGCGACGGTGTTCAGGTAGGGGAAGATCTCGGCGGGCTCGGCGGCGATCCGGTGGGAGCGCTCGACGCTCCAGCGGCCGGGCAGGAGGTAGCCCACCACCAGGAAGAGGACGAGGAGGACGGCCGCGGCCCCGACGATCCGCTTGACGTGTCTCACCCGCTCTCGGCTCTCAGGAGTCTCACGAGCGCCCGGCCGCCCGCCGGGAGCACCGCCACGACCCGGGGACGGGCGGGACGGTAGACCGCCCCGGGGACGGAGAGGGCGGTACCGGACGGTCCGGTCGGGCTCATCGGATCGGGCGGAAGGGAGGGAAGCACCGTGCCGCGGAGGTGGGCGGGTGGGGCAGTATGCCCGGAAGCGGCGCGGGTTCCCGGGGCGCGGCCGGCTGGCATCCTCCGCCCGGCCGACCTAGTGTGGGGCGCAGGACTCCTGCTCAGCACCGAGAGGGCCGATGCGCCGACGGAGGTTCACGATCCATCCCCTCGTCCGATCGGGCCCGGCCCGCCGGCTCTCCCCGGCCGCGAGGCTCCTCCCGGCCGCGGCCCTCCTCCTGGCCGCGGCCCTCGTCCCGGTTCCCGCCCTCCAGGGTCAGGACCGGATCCCGGGGGCGGACCTCCCGCTCCTCTCGCTCCAGCTGCGGGCGGGGATCGCCCTGCCGGCCGGGGGGTTCCTCGACGTGCCGGCCGACTGGGACGGCGAGGACGGGGCGGACGTCTCGTACGGGATCGGGCTCTCGCTGGCACGGGGGCGTACGGTGAACCCGTACGTCGGGATCGGACAGCACCGGATGCGCTGCTCCGCCGATCGCTGTGGCGGCGAGAGGGAGCTTGTGTGGAGCGGCTTCGACCTGGGTACGCGCATCTTCCCGTTCGGCCACAGGGGGTGGATGCCCTGGGTACGCGCCGGGGCGGTCCGCTACGCCCTGGAAGCGGAGGGGCCGGCGGCGGGCTCGGAGGAGCGGTCGGGCGGCGCGTGGGGAGTCGAGGCGGGCGCGGGCGTGGAGATCCGGATCGTCGGAGACCTCCTGCTGAGCCCGGCCGTGCGGTGGATCCGGCTCGACCACGAGCTCCCCTCCGGCGAGGTGCGTCTGCGCGGTCTGGTGGCCGACGTGGGCCTCGTCGTGGGATTCTGAGAGAGGAGGAACCGTGTGCGGGAATTCGTTCGAGCACTTCTGGAGATCCGCGGGTCGGCGGGGTCGGGACCGGGCGGCGGCGCTCGTGCTGCTGGCCGGGCTCCTCCTCCTTCCTCCGGTCCTCGAGGCCCGGGTCGTCGAGGTCCGCATCACCTCGCGCGAATCGGTGCTCGGGGGCAGGGCCTTCGGCGAGGCGGGGCCGTACGAGAAGATCACGGGCCGGATCTTCTTCGCCTTCGATCCGGAGGCGGCGGAGAACGCCCGCATCGTCGATCTCCACCGCGCTCCGGTGAACTCGGACGGGATGGTGGAGGCGTGGGCCGATTTCATGGTTCTCCAGCCGCGCAACCCGGGGCTACGGAGCGGGACGGGATGGATCGAGGTGGTCAATCGCGGCGGCAAGGCGAGCCTCGCCTACCTCCAGGGCGGGACGTTCTCCAGTGACCCCGAGACGGAGGAGGACTTCGGAGACGGGCTCCTGATGGAGCGGGGCGTCACGCTCCTCTGGATCGGGTGGCAGTGGGACGTGCCCGAGGGCGAGGACCTCATGAGGCTGGCGATCACGGTGGCGCGCGAGGACGGCGGCACGATCACCGGGCTCGTCCGGAGCGACTGGGTGGTCGAGGAGGAGACCTCCCGGCTTTCCCTGGGCCACCGGGACCACCGTCCGTACCTGCCCGTCGCCGCCGACCATCCGGACCACGTCCTCACCGTGCGCGACGGCCGCGAAGCGCCCCCGGAGGAGATCCCCCGCGAGCAGTGGCGTCTGGTGGACGCCCCGTCGGGTCCGGACGCCGGCCGGCCGGTCCTGGTCGAGCTCGACGGCGCGTTCCAGCCGGGCCGGATCTACGAGCTCGTCTACCGGGCCCGCGACCCCCGGGTCGTCGGCCTCGGCCTCCTGGCGGTGCGGGACGTGGTCTCGTACGCCAAGTACGACCTCCGGAGCGTCTTCCCGCTCGAGCGGGGGATCGCCTTCGGGGTCTCGCAGACGGGACGGTTCCTGAGGCACCTCCTCTACGAGGGGCTCAACGTCGACGAGGAGGGACGCACGGCGTTCGACGGGATGCTCGTGCACACGGCGGGCGCCGGGCGGGGGAGCTTCAACCACCGGTTCGCGCAGCCGTCCCGCGACGCGCACCGCTTCTCGGCGTTCTTCTATCCGACCGACGTCTTCCCCTTCACCGGCCGCAGCCAGCGGGACCCGGTGCCGGGTCGGGAGGAAGGTCTCCTCGATCGCCTCGCCGGCGAGCATCGGCCGCGCGTGATGCTCACCAACACGGGCTACGAGTACTGGGGCCGGGCCGCATCCCTCGTGCACACGGGTGTGGAGGGAAGGGAGGACGTGGAGCCGCTCGAGGGCGTGCGCATCTACCACCTGGCGTCGGGGCAGCACTTCGTCGGAGGATTCCCTCCCGAAGAGGGGGCCCTCATGGAGGGGACCCCGGCCCTGCGGGGCAATCCGCTCGACTTCCTGGTCACGCTCAGGGCGCTGACCGTCCGGTTGGTGGAGTGGGTCGAGGGGGACGTGGAGCCGCCGCCGACCACGATCCCGCGCATCGGCGCGGGCACGCTCGTGCCGGTGGAGGGAGTGGCGTTTCCCCGCATCCCGGAGGTCGAGGCGCCCGACGTCGCGCACGTGGCGTACCGGGTCGACTACGGGCCCCGCTTCCTGGAGCACGGCATCGTCGACCGGCAGCCCCCGGAGCTCGGGCCCGCATTCCCCGTGCTCGTGCCGCAGGTGGACGGGATCGGAAACGAATTGGGGGGCCTCCGCGGCGTGGAGGTGCGGGTGCCGGTGGCCACGTACGCTCCCTGGAATCTCCGCATCGGGCTTCCCGGCCCGGAGGACGAGCTCACGGACTTCCGGGGGACCTTCATCCCGCTTCCCCGGACCGAGTCGGAGCGGGATTCGAGCGGCGATCCCCGCCCCTCGCTGGAGGCGCTCTACGGTGATCGTGAGGGCTACGAATCCCGCGTCGAAGCGGCGATCGACGAGCTGATCGCGGAGCGGATCCTCCTTTCCCGCGACGCGGACCGGGTGCGCCGGCGGGCCGCCGACCTGTGGGAATGGGCGGAGAGCCGGGAGCCGCCCGGATCCGCCCCGGAGGAGGAGGAGCGGTGAGCCGGCGGGACGGGAGCCGGCCGGACGAGGGGGCGGCGGAGGCCGACGGACCCGCTCTCCGGGGGCCCGGGACGGTCCGGGCGATCCACCTCGTGCGGCAGGCCGGGGACGACCCGTCCGAGGTGGACGAGGTCTTCGCCGTCGCGGGCCGGGGGCTCGAGGGCGATCGCTACTCCGGCGACGGCGGCACCTGGTCCGATCCGGACCGGAAGAGCGAGGTGACCCTCATCGAGCACGAGGCGGTCGAGGAGGCCCGTCGGGAGCTGGGGCGCCCGCTGGATCCGGGAGACCTGAGGCGGAACGTCGTCACCGGCGGGGTGCGTCTGTCCGGGCTTCTCGGCCGCCGGTTCCGGGTGGGGGAGGTGGTGATGGAGGGGCAGCGCCCCTGCGAGCCGTGCGGCTACCTCGAGCGGCGGACCGGCGTCGAGGGGGTGCGCGACGCGCTCCGCGGACGCGGGGGCCTCCGGGCCCGGGTGGTGCGGGGAGGGGTGCTCCGGAAGGGCGACGCCGTGGAGCCGCTCGACGCTTGAGGGTCCGATGATCGACGCGCTCCTCCGGCCGCTCCTCCTCCGCGCCTCCCGGAGCCGGCTCCTCCGAGAGCGCCTTCCCCGCCTTCCGGGCGTCCGACGCGGGGTGCGCCGCTTCATGCCCGGCGAGACCGCGGCCGAGGCGCTGGGCGCGGCGGAGGACGTCTCGGCGAGGGGGGGGCTGCCGGTCCTCACCCTCCTCGGCGAGGACCTCGAGGAGGAGGAGTCCGCCGAGGAGGTGCGGCGGCACTACCGCTCCGTCCTCGCCGAGGCGGAGCAGAGGGGGCTCCGGCTGGAGCTCTCGGTCAAGCCGACCCAGCTCGGGCTGGAGCTGGACGAGGAGCGGGCGGCCGGGCGCCTCCTCTCTCTCGCCGCCGCCTGCCGGGAAGCCGGCTCCCATCTCTGGCTCGACATGGAGGGGAGCCGCACCACCGACCGCACGCTCGAGCTCTACCGTCGGCTCCGCTCCGAGGGCGACGGCGTGGGCGTGTGCCTGCAGGCATACCTCCGCCGAACGCCGGCCGACCTGGAGGCGCTCCTTCCGCTCCGCCCGGCCGTGCGGCTGGTGAAGGGGGCGTACGCGGAGCCGGCCGAGCGGGCCCTCCAGGACCGGGGCGTCGTGGACCGGGCCTTCCTGTCGCTGGGGCGAAGACTCCTCGAGGCATCGGTCGACGGGGGGGCACGGGTCGTCCTGGGGACGCACGACGACCGGCTGGTGGAGCACCTCGGAGCCCTTGCACGGAAGGGGGACCGCGGGCTCGAGGTGCACATGATGTACGGCGTCCGGACCGACCTCCAGGAGCGCCTCGCCCGCTTGCCGGACGTGCGCCTGGGCGTCCTCGTCAGCTACGGGCCGGCCTGGTACGCATGGTACATGCGGCGCCTGGCGGAGCGGCCGGCGAACCTGCTGTTCGCCCTCCGCCAGATGGTGGCGGGAGCGGGCGGACGTTGAATCCGGACCTCTCCACCCTCTTCCTGCTGGCGGAGTGGTCGGTCCGCCTCGTGATGTTCGTGGTCGTCGTACTCCGGAAGCGCTCCCCCTCGTCGGCGCTCCTCTGGCTCGTGGTGGTCGCCTTCCTGCCCTTCGTCGGCACCGTCGCCTACTTCCTGGTGGGCGAGAACAGGCTGGGTCGGCGGCGGCGGGTCGAGTACCAGCAGGTCGAGGAGCTGCTGCGGCATTCGCCCCGCCTCGTCGAGCAGTACCGGCGTGCCTCCCGCCCCCTCTACCGGGAGCCGCACCGGACGCTCGCCGCCCTCGCCGAGGGGGTCGGCGCGAGCCTCCCGCTCGGGGGGAACGGGGTGGAGCTCCTCGGCGACGCCGACGAGTTCCTGGACGCGCTGGTCGAGGACATCGACCACGCCCGCCACCACTGTCACCTCCTCTACTACATCGTTCAGGAGGATCCCCGGTCGGAGCGCGTCTTCGGATCGCTGCTCCGCGCCCGCTCCCGGGGCGTCTCGTGCCGGTTCCTGGTGGACGCCGCCGGCTCCCGGCGCTTCCTCGAGAGCCGCTCGGCGAGGCGGCTCCGGAAGGCGGGGGTGCGACTCGTGGCCTTCATGCCCGTGAGCCCGCTCCGCGCCACCGTCGCACGGCTCGACCTGCGCAACCACCGGAAGGTGGCCGTCGTCGACGGGCGGGTCGGCGTCGTCGGCAGCCACAATCTCTCCTCTCCGATCTACCGGGGCAGGGAGGCGTACGGCGAGTGGGTGGACGCCTCGCTCCGGGTCACCGGCCCGGTCGTGCACGAGCTCCAGGAGGTCTTCCTGCACGACTGGTCCTTCGCGGCGGGGACGCTCGCGACCGACGAGGCCTTCTTTCCACCGCACATCGGTGCCGAGCCCGGCGCCGTGGCGGCGGTCCTCCCGACCGGCCCCGGCTCTCCGGGCACGCCGCTCATGGACCTGGTTCTCCAGGCGCTCGGCAGCGCCCGTGAGCGGTGCGTGCTCACCACGCCCTACTTCGTTCCCGACGACGCGCTCCTGTCCGCGCTCCGCTCGGCTGCGCTGCGGGGGGTGGAGGTCGTGCTGCTGGTGCCCCGCCGGGGAGACCGGTGGGTGGTGCAGGCGGCGGGCCGCTCGCACTACGGGGCCCTCATGGAGGTGGGCGTGCGGATCCACGAGCACACCGCGGGCGTGCTCCACGCGAAGACGCTCACGATGGACCGGGAGTTCGCGGTGGTGGGCACCGCGAACCTCGACGTGCGGAGCTTCTCGCTGAACTTCGAGGTGGGGCTCCTCGTCTTCGACAGCGACGTCTCGTCCCGCCTCCACTACCTCCAGACGGAGTACCTCGACCGCTCCCGCCGCCTCACCATGGCGGAGTGGGAGGACCGGGGCGGCACCCGGGTACTGGGAGACAACGTGGCGAAGCTCCTGACGCCCCTGCTGTGAGCGCCCCTTCCGTGGGCGCCCGGCCGCCGGAGACGCGCTCCGCCTGGCGGATGCTCGGGCTCCTGTCGGTGGCCGAGCTCCTCGGGATGTCCCTCTGGTTCACGGCGAGCGCCGTCTCCGGCTCGCTTCCGGCCGGCCGGGGGCTGTCGGCGACGGAGGCGTCGTGGCTGGTCTCGGTGGTCCAGCTCGGATTCGTGGCGGGAACGGCGGTGGCGGCGGTGCTGAACCTCGCCGACGTCGTTCCCGCGCGGAGATACTTCTCCGTCTCCGCCCTCCTCGCCGCGGGGGCGAACGCGCTGCTCCTCGTCGCCCCCGGATACGGGCTCGCGCTCGCGCTGCGCTTCGCGACGGGCTTCCTGCTCGCGGGGGTCTATCCTCCCGCCATGAAGATGGTGGCCACCTGGTTCGAGAGGAGGCGAGGGTTCGCCATCGGCACGCTGGTCGGCGCGCTCACCGTGGGGAAGGCGACCCCCTACCTCCTCCGGGCGCTGGGCGGCGCCTCCGCGGCTCCCGTGGTGCTCGGCGCGTCGGCCGGAGCCGCGGCGGGGGGCCTCCTCGTGCTCCTCCTCTACCGGGACGGACCGCACGCCTTCCTTCGCCGCCCCTTCTCCCTGGGACGCGTCGGCGAGGTGCTCCGACACCGCCCGACCCGGCTCGCGATCGGGGGTTATCTCGGGCACATGTGGGAGCTCTACGCCGCCTGGGCCGCCATGGGAGCCTTCTTCCTCCACTACTTCGCTCGCCGGGGGACGACGGGCGTGGAGCTCGTCGGTGCGGCGGCGATGGCGGCTTTCGCGGCCATCGCGATCGGGGGCGCGGGCTCGGTGCTCGCCGGCGTCTGGGCGGACCGGTGGGGCAGGGAGAACGTCGCGAGCGGAGCCATGGTCCTGAGCGGCGCCTGCGCGCTGACGCTCGGATGGCTCGTCGACGCTCCGCCGTGGCTCGTCGTGGGCGTGGCCCTGCTGTGGGGCCTCACGATCGTCGCCGACTCGGCCCAGTTCAGCGCGCTGGTCACCGAGGTGGCGCCGAAGCACGTCGTGGGCACGGCCCTCACTCTCCAGACCTCGCTCGGCTTCGCCCTCACGGCGGGGTCGATCTGGCTCACCGCGGCGGTCGCCGAGCGGATCGGATGGGGGCCGGCGTTCAGCCTCCTGGCCGTCGGCCCGGCGCTCGGAGTGCTGGCGATGGTGCGGTTGAAGCGGGCGCGGGCCGTCTACCGTCCGGACACCTCCGGGTAGACGCGGAGCGCGAGGCCGTGCCGGGGCGCCCGAGCGGATCGGGCACCGACCGGTACGCCTGTTGCACTCGCCTCCCGTACGTCTGGATTCGCCGCGGCTCCGGCCTCGGGCACGAACGCCGTCCCCGGGTCGCCACCGCACCCGTCGCCACACGGAGTCCTCCAATGAACGTTCTCCTCTGGATCGCCGTCGTCCTCCTCGTGCTCTGGCTTCTGGGCTGGGCCCTCTTCGAGGTGGCGGGTCTGATCGTCCATCTCCTCCTCGTGGTGGCCGTGGTGCTCGCGATCTGGTGGGCGGTGCGCCGCTTCATGGGCGCGGGCGGGGCGCCTCCTCCCCGGGTCTAGAAGGCCGCTGAAGAAGTACAGCGGGTCGCGTTACGAGCGCCACGGGGTCGGATGGTAGGCGGC
>CAYPDV010000062.1:0-16278 GCA_964409525.1 uncultured Gemmatimonadaceae bacterium | reverse complement strand
CGGGAGCTGACGGCTGAAGCCCCGCAGCCCGGCGCCCCCGGGGATCACCCCCTCGTCCTCCAGCAGTGAGCCGCGGCTCCGGGAGAAGGGCGAGCAGAGCGCGTGGTACGGCCCGCCCCCGTCGAGGAAGAAGCGCCGCTCGAACGGCACGAAGGAGCCGTCCCATCCCGCGTCGCCGTCCGGATCCCGTCCGGTCACCCCCGCGAGGAACGCCCGCGGCCGGAGGCTCCACGCCCCGCTCTCCCAGGAGCCGGTGACCTCCACCTCCCCCCGGAGGTAGCGGCTCCGGCGGGTGTCGAGGCCCGCCGAGCCGGTGGCGTCGAGCGTGAGCTCCCTTCCCGCGAGCCCGACCGCCCCCCGCCAGCCGAGGCCGGCCTCGGCGGTCACCTCCTCGCCCGGCGACCAGCGCCCGGGGCGGAGGTACTCCTCGTCGTAGACGCCCGCCACCGATCCGAAGCCCCGGAGCCCCGGCGGCTTTCCGGGGGCCCCCACGTCGCCGGCCGCTCCGGCGCCCGCACCGCCCGCACCACCCGCTCCGCCCCTGCCGAGATCGATCGCCCGCACCCCCCGCAGGAAGAGACGCCCCTCACCGGCCATCGCCTCCACCGTCGTGCCGAGACGGGCACGATCGCCCCAGATCGGATTCTCCACCCGGTAGTAGACGCTCGGCACGCCGATCTCCAGGATCGAGCGGTGGAGGAAGTCGTTGTAGGCGGTCCGGACCACGAGCCCCGGCCTCCACCCGTCGACGTCGTTCTCCCACGCCAGGGGAAACCACCCCGCCTCCAGCGTCCGCGGCGAGGCAGGCACCCCGCGGAGCGGCGAGAGGAAGGAGCGGTCGACGCCCGTCCCACCCCGGATCGAGAGCGGCAACGGCAGCGGCAGATCGAGCGTCCGCGCCTCCCAGCCGTCGTTCAGCGAGTTCCAGTCGAGGACGGTGCCCTCCGGGTCGAGCTCGATCCGCACGGGGCGGAAGTCGGTGCGGAAGGCGAGCCGGTCGGCCGGGGCCCACCCCGGAGCCCTCGCGTGGACCACCTGTCCCTCGGGGCCCGTGATCCGCACGGGGACCGGCATGCGCAGCTCGCCGACCTTCTCGACGGTGAAGCGGGAGATCCAGCTCCCGTCCGCAGCGCCCTCCGGCTCTCCGACCTCGGCGCCCTCCCGCTCTCCGCCCGCGGCGGCGGCCTCGACCGCACCGGTATCCCCCGGGACCCCGGCTCCCGCGTCCGCCTCGATCTCGCCGTCCTCCTCGATCTCGACGTCCGTCAGCGCGTAGTCGACGAGGCCGGTGGCGTGCAGCCACTGCCCGAAGAACCAGTCCATGTCCTCGCGGAGCACCTCCTCCGTGACCGCCTGGAGCGCCTCGGAGTCGACGTGGCTCAGCCGGTGCCGCTCGTAGAAGGTCCGGAGGATCCGCCGGAAGTCCTCCTCGCCGGCGTAGTCACGGAGCATCCGGACGATGAGCGAGCCCTTCGTGTAGATCATGCGGGCGTACGTCGTGTAGTCCGGGTAGTCCTCGGCGGGCTGGACCACGGGCCACGTCTCGCCGCGCACCTCCATGCCCAGGACGGCCGACTCCGCGCCCACCCAGACGTCCGGCCCCTCGCCCGCCTCCTCGAAGAACCAGGAGGTGGTGAAGCTGGCCACGCCCTCGTCCAGCCACCCCTCGTACCACTCGTTGTTGGCCAGCATCCCGTGCGCGTAGACGTGGCCGACCTCGTGGAGGATCAGCCCGAGCGAGGCGTTGCCGTCCATGATCAGCATCGGGAACTCGGTCCCGCCCGGCTCGATCCGGTGGAGGTTCGTCAGCTGGGGATACGCGTACGGGCCCCAGATCTCGTCCATCCAGTCGAGAGCCGTGAGTGTGCGCTCGAGCGCCGTGCCTCCGCCCCACTCCTCCTCGTCGCCGGGGCGGTAGAGGACGTGGACGTCGATGCCGCGCGCGGTCCCGTCCGGCGCCGCCGGGCCGCCGGGGTGGACGCCGCCCTCGTAGATGTAGTCGGGCGCGGCGGACCAGGCGAAGTGGTGCACGTCCTCGGCGTAGAAGCGCACCCGCTTCCAGTCGCCGGTGGGCTGCCGGAGGTCCTCGGGGCCCGGGATCTCCCGCTCGGGGCCGAACGTGCCGCAGACCCGCCGCCCCTCCTCGTGGACGCAGCGGGGCACCTCGCCCTCGTACCAGTCGCGGCCGAGGCGTACGGGCCGGTGGCCGGGCGCGGCCGCGGCCTCCCACCCCGGATCGCCCGCCACGGGCACGCCGGTGGCCCCGATCACCTGGTCCCGCCGCACCTCGAGCGTCACGTCGTACGTGGCGAACTCTCCGTAGAACTCGCCCGCCGGGTAGAGGGGCTGCGGCCGCCACCCCTCCAGATCGTAGACCACGACCCGGGGGTACCACTGCGCCAGATCGTAGTGGCGCCCCCGCCGTCCCTGTCGCCGGGGCAGGCTCGAGGGGCGCGCCTCCCAGGCGACCCAGACGTCGAGCGAGTCGCCGGGCGGAAGCGGGCGCGGCAGCTCGAGCCGCGCGATCGTGGAGTCCGGGGCGAAGGGGTAGGTCGGCGTGACCGGCACCCCCTCGACGCGGACCTCGCCGAAGCGCTCGTAGCCGTGCTCCTCGGAGCCGAGGTCCTGGAAGCGCCGCTCGCCGAAGCGGAGCTCCCAGCGCGCCCACGCCGAGTTCGGGCGGAAGGCGTTCAGGTACTGGTGGAGGTAGAACTCCGTGAGGGTGTCCGGCGAGTGGTTGACGTACCCGATGCGGCCGCGACCCCGCACCACCTCCGCCTCCTCGTCGAGCGTGGCCTCGAGACGGTAGGAGACCTCCTGGTGCCAGGGGGTCGAGTGTCCGTCGCGCTCCATCTGCTCCGGCCGATCACCGGGCCGGGCGCCTTCCTGCGCGGCGACCGACGGCGCCAGGAGCGAGGCGGCGGCGAGGAGCGACGCGGCGACGAGGATCGGGGCGGTGGCGAGTGGGGTGACGCGCGCTCCCCACATCCTTCGTCGGTCGGTCGTGCGCTCCATCCCTCCCCTCCTCGTCACGGCTCGATCGATCGCGATCCCAAACCTACGACTCCGGCCCTCCCGACGGCTCCGGCTCGTCCGCCAGCCAGGCCAGCCCCCACGCCCCGGTCCCGAGGTGCGTGGCGATCACGGCCGTGGCCGGGCCGGACAGCACCTCCACCGGTCCGTAGCGGTCCCGCAGGCGCGCCCTCACCTCGTCGACCACCTCCGGCGCCCCGACGTGCACGACCCCGAAGCGGAGGGCGCCCCCGTCGCCGGGAAGCCGCTCGTCGAGCGCCTCCATCACGGCGTCCAGCAGTCGGCGGCGGCCGAGCGCCCTGCCGACCGGCTCCACCCTTCCCTCGCGGGTGAGCCCCAGGATCGGCTTCACCCCCAGCATCGAGCCGAGCCACGCCTTCCCCTTTCCCACCCGGCCCGACGCGAGCAGCCGATCGAACGTGTCGACGGTGAAGAGGATCCCGGAGCGGTCGCGGATCCGGGCCAGGCGTCCGGCGACCTCCGCCGGCTCCACGCCGGCCTCGGCGAGCTCTGCCGCCCGGAGCGTCAGAAGCCCCTGCAGGAGCGATGCCCCGCGGGAATCGACGAGGTGGATCGGGACGTCCGCGAACTCCCCGGCGGCGGTCTCGGCGGAGCGAAAGGTGCCGGAGAGGGCGCCGCTCAGGAGCACCGCCACGACGGACTCGCCGTCCTCGGCGGCCCTCCGGTACCCCTCCAGAAAGGCTCCGGGCGGCGGCTGCGAGGTGGTCGGGAGCCGCTCCTCCGTCTCCAGCATGCGGGCGAACTCGTCGGAGGTCACGTCGACGCCGTCCCGGAGCACCGCGTCGTCCCGCACCAGGAGCAGCGGCACGACCTGGATCCCGTGGGCGCGCACCACCTCGTCCGGGAGGTCGTGGGCGCTGTCGGTGAGCACCGCCACGGGCCGGCGCGCCAGCCGGACGTGGCCGCTCCGCCGGGCGGCCTCCCTCCCCCGCTCCAGCGCCGCGTGCTGGGCCCGCATGTCCTCGGCCTTGTGCGTGACCAGCTCCCCTAGGCCGCGGAGCCGGGAGAAGACCTCCTCCGGCTCGTCGGTGTGCACGTGGACCTTCAGGACGTCCTCCGTGCGCACCACGATGAGCGAGTCGCCGGCCCCGCCGAGCCTGTCGCGCACGGTGGCCTGGTCCGGGAGGTCGGGCCCCCGGACCAGCGCCTCCGTGCAGAAGCGGAAGCGCTCGGCGCGATCGGGATACTCGATCTCCGTCACCGCCGGCTCCCGGTCGTCGAATCGCGCGCGCGGATCGGCGGCGACCAGCGGAGCGCCCTCGATGTAGCGTACGACCCCCTCGATCAGGTGGACGAAGCCCTTGGCCCCGGCATCGACCACGCCGGCCTTACGCAGCACGGGCAGCAGCTCCGGTGTCCGCTCGAGCGATTCCCTCGCCCGCTCGCCGAGGTGGTCGAGGAGCGGCGCGAAGTCGGGGATCTCCGCCGAGGACGCCGCCTCCGCCGTGTCCCGCATCACCGTGAGGATCGTCCCCTCGACGGGCTCCTGGAGCGCACGGTGGAGATTCTCGACCCCCGCGCACAGCGCGTCGGCGAACTCGATGGTGGTGATCCGCGCGCGATCTCCCACGTCCTCGGCGAAGCCGAGCAGGAAGTGCGAGAGCATCATCCCGCAGTTCCCCCGCGCGCCGAGAACCGCCGCCTGCGCCGCCTCCCGGGCCACGGCCGAGATCTCGTCGTCCTCGCTTCCGCGGAGCCGGTCCGCCACGGAGCGGAGCGTGAGCGCGAGGTTGGTCCCTGTGTCCCCGTCCGGGACCGGGAAGACGTTGATGCGGTTCAGCTCACCCCGCTGCCGCTCGGCCCAGGCGCACGCCGCCAGCACCGAGCGTCGGAAGCGCGGTCCGTCCACGTAGGCGATCTGCATGGGGGCGCAAGGTGGCCGGGAGGGGGTGCGGGGCGCAATCGAGAGGGGGGCGGCCCGCCGGCCCTGGCTACCGGAACGCCGGAAGCGGCGCGCTGATCCCCACCTGGACCTGGAGGGCGCGGTTCTTCGCCTTCGTTCCGAAGCGCTCGTACACGTTCACGAGCCCGTGGTTGTAGCTGCCCTCGAGCAGCAGACGGAGGCCCCGCCAGACGCCGAGTTCGACGCCGAGGCCGCCCATCAGGCCCGCGTCCAGCTTCTCCGTGTGGGCCTCGCAATCGATCTCGGAGATCCGGGCGGTCCTGATGAAGAGGGCCTCACACGACGTGAGGACTCCCACGACGGGGCCCCCGCGCACGGCGACGCCCGCCGTAGAGGTGAAGGGATACCGGTACTCCCACACCATCGGAACCTCGACATAGTCGAGATCGAGGTGGAGACGACTCACTCCCGGCCCCCCGCGGAATCGCGCTCGGGAGCCCTTGTCGACGAAGGAGATCCCGGTCTGGACACCCCACCGGTCGCCGAACGGGTACGACAGGAAGACGCCTCCCGAGATCCGGCGATGGAGTGCGGTGTTGACGAGGTCGTGCCGCGAGTCGGCGAAGCCGGACAGGGTGACGCTCTGCCCGCCGACGATCCCGACCCTGATCTCCTGGGCTCCGGCGGCTTCCGCGAGAGAGGTGATCCAGACCGTCACCGCGACGAGAAGCGTGCTCGCAGCGCTCGATCCGCTCACCGGCACTGCCCGAACGAAGCCGGATGCGGATCGCAGCGGCACCAGTGCTCGCCGTCGTGGCCCGGGACCTGGAGCAGCTCGTGGATGGACTCGTGCCGCACGATGTCCGACTGCACCTGTCGGCTGGCACCCTCGAAGACCCGCTCGAGGATGGCGATCCCGTGGGGCTCGCCCTGCAGGCCCAGCCAGACTCCCGTGGTGCCGTCGCCTCCCTCACCCTCGATCCGCTCGGCGGTGAACCAGCGCACCCGCGGGAAGTCCGCGGATTTCCCGAGGCAGAGCGCGACCTCGCCGTAGACCTCCTCCCAGCTCGCCCGCGGCTCGATCTCTTCCAACCCCGAGGCGACCACGCTCGGACCGACGGTGGGCTCACAGGAGGCGGCGAGCGAGACCCAGCCGAGCAGGAGGGCCCGTTTGACCAGGCGTCGCGAGATCATGGAGAAACCTCTCCCTGCGGAGAGCACCGCGCAACAACGATCGAGTGATTCGCACGCGGTGGATCGCGTCCGTCTCTCGGACCGCCTAGAACCGCCCGCGCGCCCGCTCCTTCCCCGGCAGGACCTCCAGGCACGTCGTCCACCACCCGGTGAGGATCGTCTCCACGAACTCCTCCGGGAGATCCTCCTCCCGCATCTCGGCCGCGAGGGCCTCGTGGTCGTACGCCACGGGCAGGAATTCGACGGAGAGCTCCCGCCCCTCCGCCTCGAGCAGGGCGTACCAGACCTCGGTGCGGCCGTCGTTGGCCGGCCGGCCGAGGGCGCCCACGTTCACGTACGCTCCGCCCCCGGGGCCGATCGTGGCCCCGCGCCCCTTCCCGTTGTCGGCCGAGGCGCCCCACCGCCGGCTCCAGTGGATGCCGGTGTGGGTGCCGAGGATCACGTCGCTCCCGCGCTCGCGGGCGAGCTTCGCCAGGAAGTGGGTGGGCGTGGTGGACTCCCAGAGGAACTCGTTCATCCGGCGGGGCGAGCCGTGGCAGGCGAGCACGTCGAGGTCGCCCAGCCGGAAGCCGGCCTCGCCGGGCAGCGTGTCCAGCCAGGCCCGGTTCTCCGGGGAGGTGCGCTCGAAGGTGTAGCGGTAGGAGATGCTGGCGTAGTGGTTGTCCCTGGGGTCGGTGTACCCGCACTGGCAGTCGTCGAGGCCGCGCGCCAGCGAGTCGTCGTAGTTGCCGCGCACGGTGCGGACCCCGGCGTCCCGGATCAGGGGGAAGACTCGGTCCGGATGCGGCCCGAAGGCGCCGAGGTCGCCCAGGCAGAAGAGGGCCTCGGCGCCCCGCGCCCGGGCGTCCCCGATGGCGCGGGCCAGCGCCAGGTGGTTCGAGTAGACTCCGCCGAAGACGGCGACGCGGCGGAAGGAGTCCGCCGCGCCCGCCTCCGACGGCGTCGGCGTCGAGTCCGGCCCCGCTCCGCCGTTCGTGCCCGGTGTCCTCACCGGTCCTCTCCCGACGCCGGCATGTTGGAGCAGATGGCGCCGCTCACGTAGCAGGTGTAGCACGCCTGCTCGGCGAGGCGGGCCGGGGCGGCCACCGCCTCGTCGAGGTCCGCCCCCACCCGGGCCGAGGGCGAGTCGAGCAGGATCGGACACGCCCAAACGCCGCGTGCGGTCACCAGGCGTGCGCGGTGGCAGAGGAGTCGGTCGAGATCGAAGCCGTGGAGCATATCGTGGGTGACCCGCTCGGCCTCTTCGTAGCCTCGCGTCCGCTTCGCCTCCTCGCCGATCAGCAGCGGGGGCAGGATCTTGAGCCGGGCGCGGTCGTAGCCGACGCCGGCGAGCAGCTCGCGGAAGCGGCCCAGCACGCGCTCCGTCTCCTCCTCGGGCCAGGTCCGCATGGTGGTGATGATCGGCAGGAAGCCGGCGGCCACCAGCCGCTCCACCCCTTCCATCGCCCGCCCGAAGCTCCCCTCGCCCCGGATCCGGTCGTTGCTCTCCTCGTCCACTCCGTCGAGGCTGACCCGGAGCTCGAGCGAGTACGGCGAGTCCGCCGCCAGATCCGCGAGAGCGTCCACCCGCCGAGCGGGCAGCAGCGTGGCGTTCGTGAGCACGGTGGCCGGCCCCAGTCCGAGCGTGTCGGCCAGGATGCCCTCGATGTCCCGGTTCATGAAGGGCTCGCCGCCCGTGAAGTAGTACTCCTTCACCCCGAGGCGCGCCGAGTCCTCGAGGTGGGGGCGCACGTCGTCCCGCCCCATGAACCAGAAGGAGTCGTTCTCCGGCGAGCACGAGATGAAGCAGTGCGTGCAGCGGAGGTTGCACACCGTCCCGCTCACCTGGAACCAGAGCTGGTCGAGCGCCGCGAGCGGGACGGCCGGAGCGTCCGCCACGTCCGGATCCGCCGCCGCGTGCGGGGCGGCTCCCGGCGCGAGGGGGTCCACGATGGGGAGGGAGGTCGAAGACACGATGGATCCGTGGGGGGTCTCGGGGTCCCCATAGAAGAAAACGACCCGGCGGCCAGAGGGCCACCGGGTCGCTTCCGGTCCGTCTCGGGAAGCCCCCTTCAGGGGTCTCCCGGCGTGCAGATCAGGAAGGGATCAGAGCCCGACCGAGCCGAAGTTAAGCTTGAGTCCGGCCTCGACCGTGAGGTAGTTGATGTCCAGATGGTCGGTTCCGTCTTCGATCTCGTACTGCTGGTACCGCACCATCGGCACGAAGGTGAGCACGTTTCCGAGCGGCCAGTCGACTCCGATCGCCGCCTCGTAGCCGAGCTCACTCCCGCTCTCGAAGCCGCCCGATTCGGCCTCCATGTACACCACACCGGCCCGTGCCCACGGCATCAGCCCCTCTCTCGGGATGAGGATCAGCTTGAGTCCGGCGTCCCAGCCCTTCGACGTGACGTCATCGCCGCTCTCGTCCTCCGGGTCGAACTCGAACCAGCTGTACCCGCCGTAGGCCGCGAGGCGGGGATGGAAGGCGAACTCGACGTCGCCGCTGAAGCCCCACCCGCTATCGACGACGTCACCGAAGTCCGAGCTGGGGAAGGCGCCGCCGCCACGGGCGGTGACGGAGAATGCGGACGTCGTCTGGGCCTCCATCGCCGCGGGGAGTGCCACCAGCGCCGCCAGTGCGAGTGCAGAAAGGACCGTAGCGTGTCTCTTCATGTGAATCTCCATTGGGAGGGTGTCCTGCGATGATCCAGCGCGTTCGGAGCCCCGAGAATTCGGAGCCGGAGGTACTTCCCATGCACGGGCCGTACCACGACGCGTGGACAGGAATATACCGCGTTGCGGCACGCGCGCCACTCGCGGCGCACGCCGGTCACTCGTAGGCGTGCTCGGCGTGGACGCTGCCGTCCTCTCGATGGACGACGAGCCGGCCGTGGGCCGCCCTGGCGAGCTCTCTCGCGTACCGGACCGCGGAATCCTTGTCCAGATGGGGAGTGAAGGAGAGATCGTCGTCGTCCCGCTTGATCCCCCAGATCCGCCCCGCCGCCGTCACGTGGTAGATGGAAGAATGGATCATGATCGGCGACAGGGGGCATGAATCATGCCGCCTCGGGCAGCCGCACGGCACCCGGAATCCCCCTTCGACGTCCCGGCAGGGACAGGGAGCACCATGGCCCTCTCCGTCGTGAACCCCGCCACCGGCGAGACCGTCCGCAAGTACCCCGAGATGACGGGGGAAGAGGTGGACGAGGCGATCCGGCGCGCGCACGCGAGCCAGCTCGAGTGGCGGCGGACGGACTTCGACCACCGGGCGGGGCGGATGCGCCGGGCCGCCAAGATCCTCCGGGACCGCTCCCGGGAGTTCGCCGAGCTGATGACCACCGAAATGGGCAAGCCCGTCCAGGCCGGCGTTGCCGAGGCCGAGAAGTGCGCGTGGGTGTGCGAGTACTACGCCGATCACGCGGCCTCCTTCCTGGAGCGCGTCGAGGTGGAGACCGACGCGTCGCGCAGCTTCGTCGCGTTCCGACCGCTGGGCGTCGTGCTGGCGATCATGCCGTGGAACTTCCCGTTCTGGCAGGTCTTCCGCTTCGCGGCGCCGAACCTGATGGCGGGCAACGGCGGGCTGCTCAAGCACGCGTCGAACGTGCCGGGCTGCGCGCTGGCGATCGAGGAGATCTTCACGGAGGCCGGATTCCCGGACCACCTCTTCCGCGCCCTCCTGGTGGGAAGCGAGGAGGTGGAGGGCATCATCGAGGACGAGCGCGTGCGCGGAGTCACCCTCACCGGGAGCGTAGGGTCGGGGAAGGCGGTGGCGTCGAAGGCGGGCTCGCTGGTCAAGAAGACGGTGCTCGAGCTCGGGGGCAGCGACCCCTACGTGATCCTCGAGGACGCGGACCTGGAGGCGGCGGCCGAGACGTGCGCCGCCAGCCGACTCATCAACTCCGGACAGAGCTGCATCGCCGCGAAGCGCTTCGTCGTGGTCGAGGCGGTGCGGGAGGAGTTCGAGCGCCGCTTCGTCGAGCGCATGGACCGGGCCCGCATGGGGGATCCCCGGGACGACGAGACGGAGGTCGGGCCGCAGGCGCGGGAGGATCTCCGGGACGACCTGCACGACCAGGTGCGGCGGAGCGTCGAGGCCGGCGCCCGGCTCCTCCTGGGGGGCGAGGTGCCCGAGGGTGGCGGCTTCTACTATCCACCCACGGTCCTCACCGACGTCCGGGCCGGCTCACCCGCGTACGAGGAAGAGCTCTTCGGGCCGGTCGGCGCCATTCTCCCGGTCGCCGACGAGGAGGAGGCGATCCGGGTGGCGAACGACTCCCGGTTCGGCCTCGGAGCCGCCGTGTTCACGAGGGACGTGGAGCGGGGCCAGCGCATCGCCGCCGAGCGTCTGGAGGCGGGTTGCTGCTTCGTCAACGCGTCGGTACGATCGGACCCGCGCCTCCCGTTCGGCGGCGTGAAGGAGAGCGGCTACGGGCGGGAGCTCTCCGCCATCGGGATCAAGGAGTTCGTGAATCGTAAGACCATCTGGGTGGCCTGAGCGGCCGGGGCGGCCTGAGCGGGCCGAGACCGGAACACGGGTGCACCGTCCCGCGTCCGGCAGCTGATCGCCGTGTTCACGAGCCTGCGCTCCCGTCTGATCCTCGTGGGGCTGGTGGCGCTGCTGCCCCTCCTCGCTTTCTTCGTCCAGACCCGGGTCCAGCTCCAGGGACTCCTGGAGGAGGGACTCGAGCGCGAGGCCGCAGTGAGCGTGCAGGCGGACGCCGACCACCACCGGGTCCTGCTCGAAGAGACGGAGACCATCCTCGGTCTCCTGGCCGAGTCCACGGCCGGTCTCGACCCGGCGCTCTGCCGGCCTTATCTCGCCTCCGTGCTGGAGCGATCCGGTTACCTGGGCGTGCTCGCAATCGCCGACACGGCCGGCCGGCTGGCGTGCGTGGCGCCCGAGGCGCAGGAGGGGGTGAGCGTCGCCGACCGCGACTACTTCCGCGGTGCGCTCGCTACCGGCCGGCCGGTGGCCGGCTATCACGTCGGGCGCGTGACCGGCGACCCCTCGCTGGCCATGGCGTATCCGATGGAGGGTCCGGCGGGCGAGCGCCTCTTCCTCATCGGGGGCGTGAACCTCCACGGAGTGGAGTTCCTGCCCGGGCCGGACGACGTCGAGCCCGGGAGGAGCGTCACACTCTTCGAGCGGGACGGGCACATCCTGCACCGGGTCCCGGACGGGAGCGGAATCGATCGGTGGATCGATCCGCGCCTGATCCCGGATGCGGGCGACCCCGAGCCACGGATCGTGCGCGCGCCGGGAGCGGACGGGGAGGAGTGGGTCTACGCGGTCGCGCCGCTGGTCCAGGAGGGAGGCGTCGCGGACGCCTACATGGCGGTCGGCTTCGATCCCGCCCTCGCCCGGGCGGCAGGCCGCGACGTCCTGCTCACCAATCTCCTCGGCCTGCTGCTGGCTCTCGTCTTTCTCGCCGCGGGGATCTGGGTCGTGATGGAGTTCGCCTTCCTGCGCCGCCTCGAGCCGGTCCTGGAGACGTCGCGGGATCTCGCGGCGGGCGACCTGAGCGCCCGCACGGGGGTCGCCGAGGGACGGGACGAGGTCAGCCGACTTGCCGGGACCATCGACGACATGGCCGCGGGACTGGAGGAGCTCCGGCGGCGTGAGGCGTCGGAGGCTCGCGCCGAGCTCGAGGAGAGCGAGCGCCGCTTCCGGCAGCTCGCGGGCAGCATCAGGGAGATCTTCTGGCTCTACGACGTCGCCGAGAAGCGGACGATCTATGCGAGCCCCGCCTTCGAGGCGATCACCGGCCGCGACCCCGAGTGGGTGTACGACGGCACGAAGTCCTGGCTGGCGATCATCCATCCCGACGACCGCGATCGGGCCCGGGAGTTCCGGGAGGGGGGAATGCTCGGCGAAGAGGAGGTCGAGTACCGGATCACGCGGCCCGACGGCGAGGTGCGGTGGCTCCGCGACCGCTCCTTCCCGGTCCGGAGCCTCGACGGGCGCATCATCCGGGTCGCCGGGGTTGCCCAGGACGTCACGGAGCAGAAGGAGCTGGAGGAAGCGCTCCGGAGGGCGAGCAAGCTGGAGGCGATCGGGCGGCTGGCCGGAGGCGTGGCCCACGACTTCAACAATATCCTGACGGCGATCGGGGCGAACACGCAGCTCCTGATGGCGGACTCCGAGCCCGACAGCCCGCTCGGCAGGGACCTGGCCGAGATCGACCGCGGCGTCGCGCGCGCCGCCTCGCTCACCCGGCAGCTCCTCGCCTTCAGCAGTCAGCAGCCGCTCCGCCTCCGGATCGTCGATCCGGGCCGGCTCGTCCGGGACCTGCTTCCCATGCTGGAGCGCCTCCTCGGCTCCGATGTCGAGCTCGTGACCGAGGTCGATGCGGCCGCGGGTCCGGTGCGAGTGGATCCGAACCAGCTCGAGACCGTGCTCGTGAATCTCGCGGTCAACGCGCGCGACGCGATGCCGGAGGGCGGCACGATCCACGTGCGCATCGGCCGCACCGACGTGGAGGAAAGCACCCGGACGGGTCCCGGACCCTGGGTGACGATCGCCGTCGAGGATACCGGCGTCGGGATATCGCCCGAGGATCTTCCGCGAGTATTCGAGCCGTTCTGGACGACGAAGGGCCCGTCGAAGGGCACCGGCCTCGGGCTCGCCTCCGCGTACGGGATCGTCCAACAGACCGGAGGGCACATCTGGGCGAGCAGCGAGGAGGGACGGGGATCGGTCTTCACCGTCTACCTCCCGGAGCTGGACGAGGAAGCGGTCCGGGCGGCCACGGGGGGGCACGAAGCGGAGCCGGAGGCGGAGCGGAGTACCGCAGCGGGGAGCGGGGCGGCGGACCTGCCCCCGGCCGCCCCGATCGGGTCGGAAGGAGCGGTGGGGCGGCAAGGGCCCGCCGACGCGGTGGGCGGCGCCGGGCGGACGATCCTGGTCGTGGAGGACGAGGACTCCGTGCTCCACGTGGCCCGGCGGAGCCTCGAGCGCTACGGCTACACCGTGCTCACGGCATCGTCCGGCAAGGAGGGGCTGGCGATCCTGGAGCGCGCGCCGGACGAGATCGACCTCGTCGTCTCCGACATCGTGATGCCGGGGATGGGAGGCCGGGAGGTGAGGAAGCGTGTCGGACGGCTCCGTCCCGGACTTCCCGTGATCCTGATGTCCGGCTACCCGGCGGACCGGGAGGGGCGGCCCGCGCCGGTGGAGGAAGAGGGTGTGCCTTTCCTCCCCAAGCCCTTCACCCCCTCCGAGCTCGCCGGCCGCGTGGCGGAGATCCTCGATCGGCCCTCGGCGGCGAAGGAAGGGTCGACGAAGGAAGGATCGGAGCGGGCGGGCTGACACTCACCGTCCGGGATCCAGCCGCTCGAGAAGGAGCCTCCGCCGCTCGTCGGGGCGCGAAGCGTCGTCGTCCTCCGCACCCCCGGCGCCCTCCAGGAGCGCCCCCTCCCAGGATCCGTAGACGGGGTTCGGAAGGAAGAACCACCCGCGTCCCACCCGCTCCTCGAAGGCGCGGTACGCCCGGTCCCGCCCCTCCACGTCCATGCCCCGGACGTTCACGAAGTCGTTCAGGTCGTCGCCGAGGAGCACCACGATCTGGTACCGCTCGGCGATCCACTCCCGCCGGGACGTCTTGTCGCTTCCCCACTCCTCCCGCTCGCCCCGCACCAGGAGCACGTCCTCCTCGTCGGGCGCGTGCTCGTCGAGCGGGAAGCCGAGCCGCTCCATGTTGCGGCGGGTCGGCTCCTCGTGGTGCTCGTCGCGGTTGGTGACGTAGAAGACCGTGACCCCCCGCGCCGCGGCGTCCCGGGTGAACTCCACCGCTCCGGGCATCGGGCGAGCGGCGGCCTCCGCCACCCACGCGTCCCATGCGTCCGGGGTGAAGGTCTCGCCGGTATGGATGAGCCGGGCCTGGAAGGGAGCGTTGTCGAGAACGGTCTCGTCCACGTCGAGCACGACGGCCGGAGGCAGGCTCCGGACGTCGCCGGTCTGCTCGACGGCGGCCAGGAAGGAGGAATCGGCGAGCGCCCGGTCGAGGAAGCGGGAGGCGGCCCGGTACGTTCCGAGCGAGAGCCCCCGGAACTCGGCCGCCCGCTGGACCCAGAGGGTGGCGCGGAGCGTCTCCCAGGAGGGGCTCTCGAGCAGCGCGGGGTCGACCGCAACGGCCTCTCGCACCGGCGGCACGGGCTCGGCAGGGGCGGCCGGCGGCGTTTCGGCCGGGGTCGGAGCGGGCCGGGGATGATTGGCCGGAGCGCATGCGGCCACGGCGACCAGGGCGGCGAGCGCCACGATGCGGGGTCCCATCACTCCTCCCTCCTGTCGATGTCGGGCACGGCCGCCTCCATCTCGCGGCCGACCTCCGCGGCGTCCCGCATGCGGGCGAGGTCCAGCTCGAACTCCGGCACCTCCGCCGGCTCCAGCTTCGCCACCATCTCCCGCACCTCGCGTGCCGAGAGCCCGTGCTCCTCCAGCGCATCGGCGCCGATGCCGTCCGCTCCGTCCCGCACGCGGATCCCCCCGCCCCCGTCCGGCTCGAGGAGCTCCCGGAGCGCACCCAGCTCGCCCCGGCTGAGCGGGAGGCCGGCCAGGTCGTAGTCACGCCACGCCTCGTAGCTGAGCGGCGCCACCCGCTTCACCATGCCCGCCAGGACCTCCGCGAAGGCGCGGATCTCGTACTGGGCGTGCGGGTCGACGCGGAGCGTGAGGAAGTGGAGCAGGTTGTGGAGGTCGATCTTCCAGTACCACTGCGTATACGTCGACAGGGGCAGGTCGATACGGGCCAGCTCCCGAGCGACGTCCTCGCCCACCATCCAGGTGTAGGCGTCGGAGGCGAAGCGGCGGAGCTCCTCCCAGCGCGCGATCGCCTCCTGGTAGACCCCCGCCCCGCCGGCCTCCTCCTGACGCCCCTGCCGGTTCCGTACGCTCTGGAGGGCGAAGTCCTCGCGGTCGGGCGTGTAGAAGAGGAGCGGCATGAGCGAATACCGGCCGCTGTATTCGTTGACGGAGTTGTGCGTGACGATCCCGTTCGCCACGAAGTTGTGATGCGGACCTTCGACTTCGAGGTCGTACGTATCCTTCTCACCGACGTACTCGAAGCTCTCGATCCGGACGAGCCGGCTCCGGACGAGCCTGTTCCAGGCCACGCGCGGCCGCTTCCGCCACGTCGCCCTGACCGGAGGGCCCCCGAGGCGCTCCACGTACGTCAGCTCGTCGCCTGCATGGACTTCCCGATGACAGGGCCCGCAGAGCGTGGTGAGATTGGACTCGTCCCGAGCGAGGCTCGAATCGGCCCAGACCGGGACCACGTGGTGCGCGTGAAGCTCGTCCGCTCGCTGGTGGCATAGCTGACACGTCCAGCGGTTCCGGCGATGGATCCTGGGGGCGACCTGCGTAGTCCAGCGGCCGATCGACGAACGCTCGTCGCTCGCCCCCCCTCGCCAGAAGTTCGACGCCGGACCGGAGCGCGCCTCCCGGTTCGCGCGGATCCACTCGTCGCTCAGCTCGCGCGGCCCGAGGGTGTAGGTCCGCCCCCGGTTCCACGGCTCGTCTCCTTCGCGGAATCGCCCGCGACCGGGTTCGGTGAGCCGGTAGCGCCGGAGCCACTTGCGAACCGTGTGCGTGCTGACGCCGCAGTCCTCTGCGATGTCAGCGATGCGCCGGCGGAAGCCTCGGTACTCCCGCTGAAGCCAGACCGGGTCCTGGTAGAGCGCCGGAACCGTCTCCTCCACCCCATTCACGTGGACGAAATGATCACCGCGCTCCCAGACGGCCTTGCCGTTTCGCTCGTGCAGACCGGTCGCCTGCCCGAGAGAGCTCCAGCCGTCCTGAAAGAGGAAGCGGTGGTCGGCCGTGGACTCGATCGCCTTGCCGTCCGCGAGCGTCATCCGGAAGACGGGCTTCCGTCCGTTCCGGAAGACGTCCACGACCCGGGTGTGCTGGATCCTCCCGGTATCCTCGTTCACCTGGCGGAGCAGCATCTTCCTGACGCGGTCCCGCCGGAAGCAGGGGTTCCGCTGCTTGTCCGGTCGGCTTCGGCTCCGCGTGGGCTGGAAACGATCCCAGATCTCCTCGATCCGGAGCTTGTAGAGCTGATTCCCCCTCCGTCGCACCCCGCCAGGGAGGTCGAAGTAGACCTCCGTTCCTTCGGCAAGGCACGCCGTCCGATGCCGCACCCACTGCCGCGCCACGAACATGGGCATGGCGCAGTGGAACTTGAGCTCCACCATCTCGCTGGGCGTGG
>CAYPDV010000061.1:13418-16330 GCA_964409525.1 uncultured Gemmatimonadaceae bacterium | reverse complement strand
GGCGCCTTCACGCTGGCGAAGCTGATCGCGTTCGGATTGAATTGCGTGAGCCCGTGGCCTGTATCCATTCCGACCCATACGCTGCCGGAGCGGTCGGTGTGGGCGCTGATTGCAGCGTTGCTGCCGGGACTGGTGGCATCTTGGGGGTCGTGCCGAAACGTAATGAACTCCCGACTCCGTCTGTCAAATCGCACGATTCCCCTTCCAGGCACCGCGAGCCATAGAACGCCTTGATCTTTAGGATCATCGGTGATTGAAAGGACGGCCGTCGGCCAATTCTCCCTGCCCGGCGGCATGATGCGCTCCGTCTCGCCGGTGGCAGGGTCGAGGCGCACGAGACCATTTGCAGTGCCGACCCAGAGGATCTCGTCGGGCGTTTGATGCATCCGATGGATGATCGTCTTCTGTCGTTCGGGGCCTTGGATATCAGAAGGCCCCACGAGAAACCTTTCGAATCTCCCAGCATCTTCGGGATGCATTCGATTCAAGCCGTTGTTCGTAGCAATCCAGATCGTCCCGGAAGTATCTTCAAACAGAGAGCGAACCGTATTCGCGCTCAGGCTTTCGGGATCGTCCGGGTCGTGCACGAAGCGCTCGAATCGCTCCGGGTTGCTGGGATCCATTCGGTTTAGTCCTCCTCCCGTTCCAACCCACACGACGCCCTCTCTGTCGACCAGCGTCGCCCTTACCCAGCCCTCCGTGATCGACGCGGAATCGTCCGGATCGTGCTCAAAGTGTGTGAACCGCTCGGTCGCAGGATCGAACCGGCTCAATCCGCCCCAGGTCGCCGCTAGCCAGAGGGCACCGCTGGAATCTTCGTCGATGCCGAATACCCACGAGGTCGGCGCCGACGTCGAATCGAAAGGGATGTGCGCGTAGTTCTTGAGTTCGTGACCATCGTACCGGCTTATGCCGGTCTGATTGCCGAACCACATAAAGCCCTTGCTATCCTGATGGATATCGTAGATGCTGCCCTGCGCGAGTCCGTCCTCCAGGCCTAGATTATGGAACTTGATCGGTTGATCAAACGGGGCCGGGGGTGAAGGCAGATCAGACGTTTCCGCGGTATTCTGCGCTGCGGTAATCGTCGCAAGGGCTCCCGAAATCAGGAGGATGAGGAAATGCTTCATCGGAAGAGAGACGTATCCGGGATGTTGGTCGCCGCCGCGGCGCCGACGAGACGATCTGGTCGCGGCGTCAACCCGAAGTGGGCGGCCGAGTAGCGGGGCAGTTTTCTTAATACCTTAAGGTCGTTCTCCGGCGGCTGCCAGTCAACTTTCCGCATTCCACGTATCATGCTATGACGCCAATCCTGTTCGTCGCAGTGATCTTACTCGCCGCTCCGCTCGCATCGGCCCAGGAAGTGGACCTCCTCATCACGAACGGTCACGTCATCGACCCGAAAAATGAGATTGACGCGGTGATGGATGTGGCCATCACCGATGGAAGGATTGCAGCCGTTCGCCGGGACATCCCCCCGGAAAACGCCGCGACCGTCGTCGATGCGTCCGGCCTGTACGTCGCCCCGGGATTGATCGACATGCACGTCCACGTCTTCCATGGCACCGAGGAGGACGCGTATCTGAGCAACAGCTACACGAGCGTGCAGCCGGACGGATTCACGTTTCGAACGGGTGTGACGACCGCCGTCGATGTCGGCGGCGCCGGATGGCGCAACTTCGACACCTTCGTCGAGCAAACGGTACGGCATTCGGCTACAAGAATTCTCGCTTTCCTGAACATCGTGGGCAGCGGAATGAAAGGAGGAGAGGTGGAGCAAAATCTGTCGGATATGGAGCCGGAACGCACGGCCGAAGCGGCTCGCAAGTACTCAGACGTCGTTGTCGGCATCAAGCTGGCGCACTACGAAGGGCGCGATTGGACGCCGACGGAGCGCACGGTCGAAGCCGGCCGGCTCGCGGATTTGCCGGTCATGATTGACTTCGGCCGCGCTGAACCGCCTCTTTCGATCGAAACCTTGTTCTTCGACGTTCTGAGACCGGGCGACATCTTCACGCACGCATATGGAAATGTATCGCGACGCGAATCGATCGTCGAATCGGGCCGGCTTCGCCCCTTCGTTCTCGAGGCTCAGGAGCGCGGGATCGTCTTCGACGTGGGGCACGGTGGATCGAGCTTTGCGTATTCCGTCGCCGTCCCCGCTACGGATGCCGGTTTCTGGCCCAACACGATCAGTACCGATCTTCACGCCGAGAGTATGAACGCGGGGATGAAGGACCTCACCAACGTCATGTCGAAATTCCTACTTCTCGGAATGCCGCTCCGGGAGGTTATCCGCGCCACCACGTGGACCCCGGCGCAAGTCATCGGCCGGAGGGAGCTCGGACATCTGGACGTCGGCGCTACCGCCGACGTAGCCATTTTAAGGCTGCGCGAAGGTGAATTCGGCCTAACCGACGCCCGCGGATACCGGCTACCCGCGAACAACGTGCTGGAGGCAGAGCTGACCGTGCGTGCGGGTGAGGTCGTTTGGGATCTCAACGGCCTCTCCCGTCCCCCGTTTGACGATTAATGGCTGCGAGCGCTCACCAGACTTTCAGGCGCCGACTCACGCCGGCCGTATTCGTCGGCGTGATGTTGGTATTCATTCTCGTGCTGGGATGGCTCGGCCTGATACTGGTGGAGCAGGATGCTGACTTGAATGTCCAGCGAAGGCGCGAACAGCTGGACATCGACGCGTCACAGGCGGTGAATAGCATTGATCGCTCGTATCACGAAGCTCTCCAATCCTTGAGCGCTCTCCATGGTGACGAATTGCTGTCTATCATACCGTCGAGCGTGACCGTGCGTCTGATGGATCAACGCCTTGAGGTATACCCGGATACAGCCCTACGGTATCGACCTTTCGCCGGCAACGACACCAAGCACGAGGCGCTTCAGAGGGCGGATCG
>CAYPDV010000061.1:0-13318 GCA_964409525.1 uncultured Gemmatimonadaceae bacterium | reverse complement strand
ACAGCTGGAACCGAACGCGCCGAGAAGTCAACATATGCCTTCTACGTCCAAGCAGCCAGCGAGTGGATGGGCGAGAACAGAGACGGGAGGGGCTCAGTCACTGCTAGGACGCACCTCCTTTCCGAAGCGGTGCTCGAGCTGGCAAGCGTCTATCAAGACATAATCGGTGGAGGCCTTCCAAGAGACGGCGTTCGCGCTTTCCGCCACGACACAACCGCGGCGATCATCCTGTGGTCGGCTGATGGACAGACTGTTGTCGGTGTCGCCGTTCATGCGGACCAATTGCTCCAAAATTGGCTCGGATCGGCTCCTAGCATGTCCGAGATCAGTGTTCTCGACGAAGCTGGATATCTGACCGCGAGCCCACAAAATTCGGAGAGCAGAATGCGAGAATCACGGTCGGTCGCAGTGTCGAACCAACGGTGGACGGTGCTCGCTCGAGAAACAAGCTTTCTTCAAGAGCGATCCGCCGGGGAGTCGAGACGCGCCGTTTTACTCGCGGGCCTTTTTGTAGTAATCGTAATCGTGGCCATATCTGCTTATTACCTGAGTCGGGCTATGCAACGAGAGATGGAGGTCGCGCAGTTGCAGTCGGATTTTGTATCAGCCGTCTCGCACGAGTTTAGGACGCCCCTTACCTCTATGCGCCAGCTGACCGAAATGCTGGCTGACGGCCGAGTCCGCTCCCCGGAAAAAGCCGCTCACTACTACCGGCTTCTCGATCAAGAAGCCCGTCGTCTTTCCAGCCTGGTAGAATCGCTATTGAATTTCGCACGGATGGAATCGGGCACGTTTCGATATCACATGACAGAGCAGCCGATTGAGCCCGTGGTTCGCCGCGTAGTCAAGGCGTTTATAAAGGACAAAGAGCGACGCGTCTCCGTTTCCGGGACCGCTGCGGCCAATGCTCGTGTTGACGCCGACATGTTAGAGCTGGCTATTTGGAACCTGCTGGATAATGCCGCCAAATACTCCGAGGAAGGCACTGCCATAGCGGTAGAAATGGCGTCCGAAGAGGGAAAGATTTTAATCTCGGTCTCGGACGAGGGCCCCGGCATCGACGAGAAGGAACAAGAGCGCATTTTTGATAAGTTTGTTCGTGCTCCCAAGGACGAAGAAAAGAGCGCAAAGGGAACCGGCATCGGTCTGGCACTGGTGAGCCGCATCATGCACGGACATGGCGGGGCGGTCGAACTTACGTCTTCTACCGGTAAAGGCTCGACGTTTACACTCATCCTTTCGATCCGCGATGACCCGAATACTCGTAGTTGAAGATGAGCCGGCCATCTCCACGGCCCTTCAAGACGACCTGGAACTGGAAGGCTACGAGGTCAAAGCAGTCAGCAACGGTATCGATGCCGTTCGAATAGCTCTTGCAGAAAGGTTCGATCTCGTCATCCTCGACATCATGCTTCCAGGCAAGAGCGGATACGACGTGTGCCGGGAGCTTCGCAAACAGCGCCGATCCGTTCCCATCATCATGCTGACCGCGAAGTCTAACGAATCCGAGAAAGTGCTGGGATTGGAAATGGGTGCCGACGACTACGTCACGAAACCGTTCAGTCCGCTGGAACTCCGGGCCAGAATCAAAGCGTTGCTCCGGCGTACGTCGACGACTGCGACAACTCTTGAGGCAGGACCACTCGCACTCGATCTGGAGAATGTGGTAGTCCGCTGCCATGGGGAGCGCGTGGACCTGACCCGTCTTGAATTCAAACTGCTCTCCGCGCTGATGCAGCATGAGGGCCACGTCCTTTCGCGAGATAGGCTCCTGGACATCGTGTGGGGCTCGAATATCGTCGTTACGGATCGTGCGGTTGACACCCACATCGCCAACATCCGAAAAAAGCTAGCTGTCGACGTTATCGAGAGCGTCCGCGGCATGGGATACCGCTTCGCTGTGTGAGCAGCATGTCAGGAATTCCTGACATTCACATGCTAGTCAGGTTACACTTGGGGACTATCATGAGGTCGACTCGAACTAAACCACCACGACCCATGAAGACATTCGCTCTGCTAATCCCACTCGTGTTGCTCGCCGGCCCCGCTCGTGCGCAGACGTTTGCCAGCGCCAGCCAAGTCTTTGAGAAAGCTCGGCATGCAGAACTAATAACTGGTGACCTGGATCGTGCTGCCTCTCTGTACGAGCAGGTCGCAGAATCCGTGTCGGCGAGTCGGGCAGACGTCGCAAAAGCCCTCATTGCAGTAGGAGAGCTGTATGAATTGACCGCCCCTGCATCTGCGCGAGAAGCCTACGAACGCGTCGTCGCTGAATTCTCGGACATCCCGAATGCGTTTCACCAAGCGCAGGATGGCCTCGGTCGATTGGGCGTCGACGCTCCCGTTACATCCCAGGATTATACCTTGCTAATGGACGATATGCCGCAGACCCCTGGGAACAGGAGGAAGTTCGATATTTCTCCGGATGGGACGAAGCTGGTTGTCCGTGCCCGCGCTTCAGATGGCAGGAAGGCTTCATTTCCGCAATTAAGGGCGGAGCTGTATCTCGTTGACGTGGGCGGTAATCTCCGAAGGCCACTTCTGGAGAATCCGGGCAACTGGGTCTCGATGCATGGGCCGCAGTGGTCGCCCGATAGCCGCCGCGTGGCATTCGTCGTACACGGAGAGGGCGGCCGCTCAATAGCCATCACGGACGTCTCCTCCGGCGACACTCACCTGCTAGACGGCGAAGAGCTTCGCTCCGTGCGTCCACCGATCTGGACCGCCGACAGCGACCACGTCATTCTCGTTCGCGAGAACGTCCTAAGGATTGTCGATTTGGAGGGCACCCTACGCAGAGAGATTCCGTGGGATGAGCAACGAATGCATATGTTGGCCTTCGGGGACGTGTCCCCGGACGGGCGTCTACTACTCTACCACCGAATGTCGGAAGAATCGGACCTCCACCAAGAGGTAGATATCTGGACGATCGATTTGGAAACCGGCGAGCGCAAACAGCAGACGCATGAGTCAGGGTACGAGGGTTGGGCAACGTGGAACGAAGACGGTTCGGCGTACTTCTATTCGGCTGGTTCTGAGCAGGTGCGCAACATATATCGGAGAGAGCTCGGACCCGGCACTACGCCGGAGCAGATCACTTCCTACAACAATACCGTCGCAACGACGCCCGTTTTCGTCCGTGCAACGGGAGGGTTGGGGTTCGCACTTGCAAACACGTCTCATACGGTCGTCGTTGCCGAAGGACAAACCGGACTAAACCCGGACCCGGTACTTCGCGGAAAAACGCCGGAGGTGTCACCGGATGGTACTACCATCTACTATCTCAGCAACGAGCCCGGACGTACCGGTCTTTGGGCCGCCGACATTGACGGATCCAATCCACGTCAGCTGGCATCAGGCCGTATAGCCAGTTCTTATGCCGTTCATGAGTTCCTTTCACCCGATGGCGCGCAAATCGCGTTTTTCCGCCACGAGGGAAGTGAAACGGTTCTCCACGTTATGGCGTCCGAAGGCGGTGAATCTCGCATCCTCTACAGGGCGCGGGGACTTCAAAGTCTAACCCCAACGTGGTCTCCGGACGGCACCGAACTTGCATTCTCGGACGAGGGCGATTTGAAGGTCGTCAGCGTTGAAGGGGGTCCTGTCGAGACGCTGGCAACAGTAACTAGGTGGGAAGGATGGACGCCGTCGTGGGCGCCCGAAGGTTCGCTAATCGCGGGTCTAGGATTCGTCGACGGCGAGAAGGAAAATAGCATCCTAATCGTCGATCGCCACTCCGGAGAAATGAGACGACTGACTCCTCCCGCGCTCGATGCCTACAAAGAGATCATCGACTGGCATCCGCGAGGTGAGAAGATCAGCTTCATGTATTATGGTGCCGAATTCGAAGACCAGTACTACGATGGATCGCTCGTCGTATCCCTAGATGATGCCGAATCGGAGTTGCTTGTCGACATGGCGGACGGCTTCTGGGACTATATCGGCGTGTGGGGACCGGATGAAGCCTACTATTTCTCTACAACTAAACCCGGGCACAACTACGGATGGATGCTTTATCGATACGTACCTGGGCAAGGCGAGCCGACGCTCGTGAGGGAGGTGGCGAACATCGAAGTGGGACTACCGTCGTGGAGTCGTGACGGGTCGGTCGTGGCCTGGGACGAAACCAGGAAAAAGAATCAGCTCTGGATGTTGAGTGATTTGTAGGCCACTGTGAGGTACTTGACGTGTGCGCATCGCCTAACTTAAGAAGTTGTGATGGTGCCTCGTTCGATGGCCGTCTGCAGAAGTCCGTACGGCGCTTTGATCTACGCAGGTGTCAGCGCCGACAGAAAATGTCCCGATTAGCCGTTGACTGGATCGCGTTACAAACGTGAGCCGGAACGGACTCCAACGCCTAACCAAAGACCGTCATATTCTGGGTTGACAAGTTCGTATCTTCGGAATTGTTGAAGGACGCCATCGCTACCGCTTATGGAAACGCACCACCCCACGCGGTTTCTTCGGCGGCGCTTTGCTCTACTATCAGTTCTTGCGCTGTGCTGCACCGTTCCTGGCTTCGCTCAGGAGCCAAATCTGCGCTTTGAGAACATTACCGTCAACGACGGGCTGTCGGACGGCTCAGTGCAGGCCATTCTACAGGATCATCTAGGCTACTTGTGGTTCGGAACTGCGGACGGGCTCGATCGCTTCGACGGTTACGAGTTCCGTAGTTACAAGCCCTCCCCGTCCGACTCGACCTCGATTTCCGAGGGCGTCATCAATGGCCTATATGAGGATGATGAGGGTACGCTCTGGATTACCACCTCGCGCGGCGGGTTGGACCTTTTCGATGCCACCCGAAAGCATTTTACTCACTACACTCACGATCCGAACGATCCCAACTCACTAGGTCATGACGTACTGTGCAAGGTTCATCCGAGCCGGTCGGATGCCGTTTGGGTCTGCACTCTCGGCGGAGGCTTGGACCGCTTCGATCCAGAGACCGAAACGTTCGAGCACTATCGGAACGTGCCTAGGGATTCGACGAGTCTGAGCAACAACTACGTCTACGATGCCTATGAAGACCCGTCAGGTTACACTTGGGTGGCGACCGGAAACGGTCTGAATCGACTCACTCCCGATCGAACCGCATTCTCCCGGTACTTCTACACGCCCGGCGACGCGGACTCGCCCAGCCCGCATCCAGAGGGATGGTTTCGCTACATCCATCCAGATCCGGATGACCCTTACCTCCTCTGGCTCGGCAGCGGAGCAGGACTAGTCCGCTTCGATACACGGACGGCTCGGCACCGCCGATATCTCGACACCTTCGTGTATGCAATCACGGACGACCCGAACGTCGACGGCGTACTGTGGCTGGCGGCGGCCCGTCGCAACGGTGGCCTCTTCCGCTTTGACACCCGAAGCGGCAAGCATGTCCACTATCGCCACGATCCGCAGGATCCATACAGCCTCATCAGCAATGAACTCTTCAGCATCTTTGCTGATCGAAGCGGGATGATTTGGACGGGCTCGGCGAATGGCCGCGGCGTCAGCCGTTTCGACCCGCGCGGCGCGCCCTTTGAGCATTACCGACCAGGTGTAAAGGGCGGCCTCAGTCTCCCTGCGGTGTCGGGCATTCAAGAGGATAAGCAAGGCAGGCTGTGGCTTGCCGTCCGCGACGCAGGCGGCAGGGGAGAACTGAACCGGCTCGACAGAGCAGCGGGGGAGGTCAAAACCTATGCCCACGACCCGAACAACCCTGCAAGCCTGAGCCTGGGCGCGGGCTATCCGCTCCATGTAGACCGTCGCGGTCGCATCTGGGTGGGTACGAACGACGGTATCGAGCAGCTAGATCCAGAGACGGGCTCGGTTAAACAAGTCACTCGCGACACTTCCGGCCCGAGACGAATGTCCTGGCAGACCGGGTCCTGGAACAACGTCACGACGATCTACGAAGCTCACTCGGGCGACCTATGGCTCGGCACGACGCGGGGCCTTTTTAGGCTACGTGCGGGGGAGTTCGAGCGCTTTATCGAGGATCCCGGTTCTTTGGAAGACGGCGGCCGTCCGCAATATGTACCTCGGCAAGATGTGCAGGCCATCCTCGAGGATCGCGACGGCACGTTATGGATCGGCACGTTAGGCGGATTGTACCGGCTCGATCCTGAAACAGGGCGGTATCAGCGTTTCGTCCACGACCCGAGAAATCCCGACTCTCTCAGCGAGAACCTCGTCTACGCCCTGCATCAGCGACGAACCGAACCGGCTATTATCTGGGTCGGCACACGAAATGGTGGGCTGAACCGGTTCAACATCGAAACGAGCACCGCGCAGAGGTACACCACCGAAGACGGCCTGCCGAATAACCGAATCTACGCGATTCTCGAAGACGACCGCGGACGACTCTGGATGAGCACCAACCGTGGTATCAGTTCCTTCGATCCCGAGGCTGGTCTTTTTCGCAATTACGGCATCCGCCATGGGCTGCAATCGATGGAGTTCAACCGAGCGGCCGCTTTCCGGAGCCGGTCCGGCGAGATGTTCTTCGGAGGTCCCAATGGCTTGAACGCTTTCTATCCCGATCGCCCCCGGCCTAATCCCAGGCCGCCTGACGTTGTTATCAGCGAATTCAGGCTCGTCGGTGAATCTGCTCCAGACAGAGTGCTCTCCAGTCCCATAGGCCAGACGCCGCGGCTTCGCCTTCAGCACAACGAGAACGCGCTTGCATTCAGCTTCACCGCTTTTCATTATCAGGAGCCGGAGCAAAATCAGTACGCGTACCGGCTCGATCCGGTCGACGACGACTGGATCGAAGCCGGCTCCCGACGCAGCGCCGCATACTCACGTCTTGCTCCAGGCGCATATACCTTCCGCGTCAAGGCCGCCAACAGTGACGGCGTCTGGAGTCCCAAAGCGGCTCGCATGGCCTTCGTCATCGCTCCTCCGTGGTGGCGAACGGGTTGGGCGTACGGCCTCTACGTCGTGTTCTTCGGCCTCGGTGTCTTGGCCGTCGATCGTGTACAGCGTCAACGGCTCTTGGTCCAAGAACGTGAGCGGGCGCGAATCCGCGAAGCCCGCCTCCGAGCAGAGGCCGCGCAGGATCAGGCGGCGACGCTGCAGCAGCTCGACACGCTAAAGTCGCGCTTCTTTGCCAACCTCAGTCACGAGTTCCGCACGCCGCTCACGCTGATCCTCGACCCACTCGAACAGATGATCAAGCGGTCTACAGATGAAGCGGATCGGCGCCGGCTTCGCATGATGCGCAGGCAGGCCCGCCGGCTACTGCATCTTGTCGGGCAACTGCTAGATCTCTCTAAGCTCGATGCGGGGGGCATGACGCTCAGAGCCCGGGAAATGGATCTTGTGCCGTTCCTTCGTGGACTGGTCTACGCCTTCGCCTCTCGCGCCGAGCGCGAAGACATCGCGCTGCAGTTCAGCTCAACGGAAGAACGAGCGCTACTCTGCGCCGAGCCGGACAAGCTGGAGAAGGTCTTCACAAACCTGCTCACCAACGCTTTCAAGTTCACGCCGTCACACGGCAAGATCCGGGTGGGTCTTTCGAAGTATGACGACGCCGTGGAAGTCACGGTCAAAGACACGGGTCAGGGCATTTCGGAAGACGAGATCCCACACGTCTTCGACCGGTTCTATCAGGTGGATGCGTCGCTGATTCGTAGGCACGAGGGAGCGGGCATCGGTCTCGCCCTCACAAAGGAGCTCATCGAGCTCCACGGTGGAACCGTCCGCGTCGAGAGCGAGCCGGGTTTCGGAACGACGTTCATAGTACGACTGCGAACAGGCTGCGCCCACCTGCGTTCGGAGCAGATTTTGGAGGATGGCGACGGTGCAGCAGGTAACGGCGAGGTCGTCACCGACGGGACTGTTGGCCACGATGAGGGCGAAATCCTAGCCGACAGCGATGATCTTGTACCCGAGGACGCGCCACTCGTGCTTATCGTCGAAGACAATGACGAGGTGCGGGCCTATTTGCGTAGCCACTTATCGGCCCACTACCGAATCACCGAGGCAAAAGACGGCATCGACGGTCTCGAAAAAGCACGTCAGCTGTCTCCCAAGCTCGTTCTTGTAGACGTGATGATGCCACGGATGGACGGATATGCCTTCTGCAGGACGCTAAAAAGTAGCGATGATCTGGGACACGTACCCGTCATCCTTCTCACCGCGAAGGCATCGCAGGAGAGTAAGGTGGAAGGGCTCGATACCGGCGCCGACGACTACATCTATAAGCCTTTCAGCATGTCGGAGCTTCTCGTACGGATCGAAAACTTGATCGAAGTGCGTCGGGCGCTGCGCGAACGCTTTAGCAAAGAAGTTGTCGTGCGGCCTAGCGGCGTCACGGTACCCTCCGAAGATGCTGTCTTCGTGGACCGAGTGCGCAAAGCGACCGAGGCGGAGCTGAGCAACAGCGAATTCACCGTGGAAATGCTGGCCGAAGCAGTCGGTGTGAGCACGCGAACACTGTATCGGAAGATAAAAGCGGCGACGCGGCTCTCTCCGGGCGGCTTCATTCGGACGATGCGGCTGCAGCGTGCGGCACAGCTGTTGGTGCAGGACGCCGGAAACATCTCCTCCGTTGCTCACGCCGTCGGGTTCAAGGACGCGGACTACTTCTCACGTCTTTTCCGGCAGGTCTTCGGTCAATCACCCTCTGAATACGTGGCAAATCGGCCATAGTCGCCGGACAGATCTGCCAATCTCCATCCGTTCGGCTATTCGGCAGGTATCTCAGGACGGCCTTTCGATACGATAGGTATGGCAAAAAACCACAATCACCTATCCGTACGGAGGCTGTCATGAGAACCCTCAGCGCACTCATCGTATCCCTCGCACTGCTTAGCGGCTGCAGCGGCGATTCAGAACTGACCAGCATCGAGCATGAGGCCGGAGCGAAAGCCGCGACCGTTCTGTCGAAGGCCGGAAGTGAGACTGTTCGCGACGTAGTTGCAGTCGACCTGACGGTACCTTCGGCTTGTCTTGACGAGATGGTGCACCTTGAAGGGCCGGTGCAGGTGCGCATCCATACGACCGTCGACGGCCGCGGCGTATTTCACCAGACGGGCTATTACCACTGGAAGGATGTGATCGCTACCGGGATCGAGAGCGGACATACTTGGCACACGACGGCCGGTTTGGAGCTCTACACCGTCATGAACTACGAGCTCGGCGAACCTTTCCAGCCTGCTCCCACGCCCGTGAAACTTGGGGACCCAGCTGTTTTTCACCACACAGGGGCCATTCGCTTCAACTCCGACGACGGCCAGCCCGACCTGTATGTCCGTCATCTGGTGCAGATCGTCACAGACCCGGACGGCAACACGACGATCGAGAAAGATCATTTTGAGTTGCTTGCCTGCAATTGAATTGAAGCAAAACTCGGCTTAACCACCAAGCCGCCAGGCCGATCGGACGTTTCGGAAGATCCGGATGACCTTCTCTCGGCGCCGGATCATTGGATATCTGCCCGACCCTACTTTGCCAGAATCGCCTTCTCGACTGCCCGAAACAATAGGTCGGTCTCTCCATCCACCCGTAGTTCGAAGAAGTATAGGCCGCTCGCAAACGGGCTGAGATCCAGGAATCGCGTGTACGTCCCTGGGCTCAATGGTCCGAAACCAAAATGTGCCACACGCTGACCGATCACGTTGAATACTCGGACGGAAACATGTCCAAATGTTGCGATCTCGAAGTTGAGGCCCGTCGAGGGGTTGAAAGGATTAGGATAAGCGGGATGGAGGGCGAAGGCGTGCGGGGACTCGTCCCCCCTTCCAACAGTCACCGCGGTCGAGACGGCCTCCGGCGGGGTCGCTTCCACGTTGCCGGCAACATCGCGGGCCAACGCGTAAAAAGTGTATGAGCCCCCCGGCGTCACGGGGATGCGAAGGGCGCTTCGGGTGGTCAGACCCACACGTTCGAACGGGCCACTATCCCTCGACATGTAGAGCATCGTGGAGGAGACGCCGGATCCGAACTCGCCGTCATCCGTGGACCATGCTACGTCGAGCGAATCACCCGTTGACGTCTCCGGTAGGGGTGTCATTACGGTCGCCGGTGGGAGCATGTCGAGCGTGTTGAGATGCACGTTTGTGAGAATCGGCGGATTCGCGTCGAAGACGATCTCCGCTCGGTTAGCGAGTTTGGTACCGGACGGGAGATCCTGTCGCACGTCGACCGTGAACTCGACAAACCCCTCACCCTCAGGCGGATTCACATTCGGTGGGAGCTCGATTCCTTCGATTTCCCAGCGCAGCACATTTCCGTTGCGCGTGAACTCAAAGCCGGTGTGGCTCTCGCGCGTTCGCTGCACCGTTTCCGGAATGAACGTGTCTGCAAGCGTATCCTCGATCACGACGCGATAGGCAGGCGCCGTGGCTTCCGCCAGGTTTTCAAACAGGATCTGATACGTGAACGTCCCGGCGCTCGTAATGAATCCGCCTACACCGGATCCTTCCGGCCCAACTTTTGCGTTTGGATCCCATGAATTAACTGGATCCAGGTCCTTACGACCACGAGCGCCGCCCCCGCCCCCCGGCGGAGGATCGCCGCCGCAGTCGATTGGCTCAAAGATGCTTCCATAATTCTCTTCGTACCGGTCGAATCCATTTGTGGCTCCATCAGCCAGTGTCTTCAGGTCATTTAGGGCATCTGCCTTACCGAGGCCCTGCTTGAGCAGGCCATCCTCTGCGACCTGCGATGCGCCGTTACTGGCCGCAGAAAGCCACGGTGATTCGGAGTCGCCGAACGGGTTCCATTTCTCGTCAGTGCGGTCGAACCCATTGCGTAGCGAGCCATCTGGACCTGTAATAGGCCCGCACGGATCTGCGAGGATTTCTTCGAGCGCATGGGCTGAAAGATCGACTAGATATCCAGCAGCGAGGCCCTTTAAAATCGCGAGGGCGACGGCAGGTGCCGCAGTCACTCGCTTTCCTGAGGATCCGTCCTCGTCCACCGGAATTGCCTTCAGATAGAGCGCCAGCGTGCGCGATTCTCCCGGCGCAAGGGGAGGCGTCTTCAGCATGGCGGACGTGCTGTCCTCGTAGAGTGAAAGCGAATCCGCCACGATCTCGATAGGTTCTCGCGAATGAGGGCTCGGATTCGAGGTGACTACACGGTCGATGTATGCACCACCCTCGGTGTCAATGCGCATCAAGCCCTCGTAGAAGGGAGTGGTCCCCGTATTCTCGTAGTTGATGAGGTACTCTGCCGGTGGACCGCCAAGGCGGATCTCGTCCCGTCCAACGATCTGCGCGCTAAGCGATGGCCGTACGGGCGACGGGCCGTCGGAAGCTATGGCGTAATGTCCGTTGACGGGAAGTACGCCGGTCGCGACGACCTCGAGGTACGTCTCGCTTCGAGCAGTGAGGAAATCTCTGATCTGAAGTGATGCGTCCTCGACGATCGACCAGTTCTCGCCGTTATCACTCGAATGGTACAGCGCGAGATCCTCATACGTGCTGTCGGAGAACTCGGATGGGGCAAACTCAAGGCGGATATGGTCGTAGTGCCCCTCAGGATTCGCCGGCCACGTCTCCACCTGCCACCACCTAAGGAGTGCATTTGGAAACGCCCGCGGCGCCTGATCGCCGAAAGCGGTAGCCCGGAGGGAGTCGATGCTCGGAGCACCCGCAAACCTGAAACGGCCACCATGGGTGATCGCGTCGGGAGTCTCGTCTTGGGAGACTAAACCGCGGTGCATCAAGACGACTCGCCCATGGTTTTGGAGCCAGTATCCATGCTCCGTGTCCATCGTTGCCGCCAGTCCTTCGGGATCGACCTTAAACAGTCCCCCTGGAGCCACAACTACAAGGTCGCCGCCCCGCAGCGGAGTTCTGAACGAAGGGAAATAGTTGTCGCCCTCAAGTACCACACGTGGAGGAATCGGATCCGCAAAGTAGAGCGAACGTCCGACGCTGATCTCCGCGTCGATTCCCTCGCCGCGAATGGTACGGCGTATCTCTCCCGACATATAAAGTTTTCCGCCCCAGAAACCGCGGTTCTCAACGCTTCCGTATACATAAATCCAAAGTGAGGATTCTTCCTCACCGCCCATCGTACCTTCATTCTGAACGGCACCCAGCACGGTGAAGTAGAGGAATCCCCGCAGCGTTCCGTGGTTGACGAGGTCGCCGCCGACGACGGTATAGATGCCGGATCCCGATAACGTGGCGCCGCTTTCGATCGTCAGATTTCGGCAATGGAGTTCGTCAGGTGCCGTAACCGTTGAGCCGGACGTGATGACGACGTCGTCGTCCTCATCCGGAACGACGCCACCGGTCCATGTGTCCGCATTTCCCCATTCACCCCCTGAAGCGGTTGATGCAATTTGTCCGCTTGCAGTCGGAACGCAGGCGGCGAGAACGGCCGCGACGAGCAGCGTGAGAGCGAATCGACTGCTTGGCATCGTATTTGGCGTGAAATAATGAATGGCTGATTCACTCTCTCTTCATATGATAATAGACACTGTCTTTTAGAGATGCGAAGCTATTCCCTCTGACAAATCGAAGGCCCTGGTCTTCTGAGCGGAAAAGCGGTGGGAGATCGGATTCCGTAGACCCAAACGTGCAGTCGGACCGCTTTGCGAATCTACGCAAGGACCTCTCCGGCCGACTGGGCTTCCCAGGTTGCCGTGTGCGTCCCGGCCGTGACGTGTTCGTCCAGTAGCAGCGCTACTTTTCGGCCGTTCATGTCGTAAACGGTAAGCTGGCCGGTCGTCGCGGTCCTCACAGTCACTTCTATGTCGACACGAGCCTGAGAGGGGTTGGGATCCGCGCACTCGCCAGAAGTAGTTAGTGTCGGTCGCAAGCGCATCGAGTGTGTACGACGTGTCTGTTATGCCCGCAACCGACACCTCCGGTGCCGCAAACGAGTCGTCAATAGAGACCTCTAGACCTTATCTTTCGGCAGAATACGCCGGCTCCCTCGAAGGTGTGACGGGCAATATGACGCCGGTCGCTCCATCGATCGGCGACGACAGTAGAGGCGTCTCCGGAGCTGTCGGCAGATCTACCGCGTAGAAATCTGCTGTGACGTTCCATCCGAGATCCTCAAAGAGGGCACACGTAATCGGCCCCGGCACGTGAACAGCGTCCGACGCTGAAAGAAAGGGCGTCATCAACGCGCTCGGATCGCCGCTGAAAGTCTGCTCGTCGAGATGTGCAAAGCTGGACCCTGCCGACCACTCGCCCGGAGTGTACAGTGGGACCGAGCCACCGTAAACGGCTGCTGTCGTTTCTCCGTCAAAACTTACGGCTAAGCACGCCTGGCGATGCCGACGTTGACCTTGGCTTGCTTCTGGGGCGGATCGTAACCATTCGGCTCGTCACTCGTTCTGCAACCGATCCCGCCCATTTTGCGG
>CAYPDV010000060.1:0-16458 GCA_964409525.1 uncultured Gemmatimonadaceae bacterium | reverse complement strand
TCGTTGGATCCTCTCGCCGATGCACACGGCATCGCCTTCGAGAATCCAACAAAGCCTCGGGGCACCCGCGCTCTGCGCGGGTCGCGCAAGACCCCCGTGCGCGACCCACTGTACTTCTTCAACGGCCTTCTAGCGTCCGGGATCGGCGGCCCGGCGAGCACGAGAGGACTTCCGCGCCGGTCCGGGGAGGTCCACCCCCCGGCCGCTACTCCCCGCTCTCCAGCGTCTCCAGCGTCTCCAGCGTCGGGAGCTCCCCGGGCTCCGGGACCGGGGCCTCCTCCTCCTTCCCGAAGGCGCGCGGCCAGTAGAGGAGATCCTCGCGCGGGAGCGGGAAGAAGTCGTCCGCCATCGCGTCGAGCACGCCCGGGTCGTCCGCGGCTCCGTCGGCCATGGCGAGGTGCCGCACCTTCTTCGCGAGGCCGAGGCTCAACTCGCCCACGGGGTCGAGTGAGGCGACGCTGGAGCGGCTCCGGTGGTTCAGGTAGTCCACCACGAAGTCGAAGGAGAGGCCGGTGTAGCGCTCCACCAGCTCTTCCGGCAGGTCGAAGCGGGAGCGCTGGAGGATCTGCTCGAAGATCTGCTTCCAGCGCTCGTTGTCCGAAAAGCGGATCATGCTCTGGAAGATCCGCCGGTTGGTGCGGAAGCTGAAGAGGGTCCGGCTGAGCACGTCGTCGAAGAGCTCGTCGGCATCCGAGTGGTCGTGGTCGAGCACCACCCTTCGGGCGCGGCCCACGTACTCCTCCCCGATGTGGACGTCCATCCGGTGCTCCCAGTAGGTGTGGCCCATCGACTGGGTCGTCGACGTGAGGAGGAGCTGCCGGGGAACGAAGAGGTTGTGCGCGACCGCATCCGCCGCCAGGTGCGCGAGGTAGCCCAGGCCGACCGCCCGCAGCGGCTCGGTCTCGGCGGAGAGGAAGATCTCCTCGCCGACGCTCCAGTTGTGGCAGTGGCGCCCCTCGGGAACGTACTTCTTCGCGAACGAGATGTCGGCCGCGACGGACCCGTACAGGAACTGGACCGGGTGCGCCCGGAGCAGCTCCCGGACCGCCGGGGGCACGAGGTAGAGCGATGCCAGGAGGGCCTCGCCCAGCGCGACGTGGGTGCCCGGGCCCCAGGCCCACGCCGACTCCGGAACCAGGAGAAGCCATCCCGCGGCGATCGCGATCGCCGCACCGACGGTCCGGGCCGCGCCGGCGGGAGAGGGCCACCGGTCGCGCGCCGACCCGCCCAAGGAGGTCAGCCCTCCCGCGCCCGGGGCGGGATCTCGGAAGGCCCCGGATCGACCGGTGCGGGCGGCTCTCCTTCCTCGGGCTCGGGAGGCGCCGCCGGGGGCGAGGCTCCCGGGGCGGGGCGCCGTGCCTCCGGCGTCGCCGCGCCCTTCCGCTCCCGGGGACGGAGGCCGGAGGGCCGAGCGGCCGGTCGTCTTCCTCCCGACTCTCCGTCCTGCAGGTGCCGCATCCCCTCCCTCACCCCGTGTGCGGTCGCGGCGGTGTCGAGGAAGGCGCCTTCGGCCTGGTCCTGGACCACCTCCATGAGGGCGTTGAAGTCCTCGATGCGCTCTTCCATGCGATCGGAGGCCTGCTGGAGGCGATCCGAGACGGCGCGAGCCGAGTCGTGGACCATTCGAACGTCCTCGCGGAGGACGGCCGACAGATACTCCACGTTGGCCGCCACGTTGTTCGCCCTCTCGGTGATGGGGTCGAGGCGGTGGCGCGCGTCGTCCACCAGCGCGTTGACGCGCTTGCGGAGTCCCAGCACGGCGATCGCGAGCCCGGCGATCAGGAGGAGCACGGTGCCGGCGATGATGATCTCCGCGATCCCCTCCACGGTCTCGAGGGTCGAGGAGCTCGTCAGGGCGACCACGGTATCGGCGGCTGCCTGGGGAAGGAGCATCGCCGGAAGCGGGAGTGCGGACATCCAGGCGCTCATGGCCGAAGAATAGGCGCGAACCCCCGGGGAGTTCCACCCCGGAGGCGAGAAGCGGTGCACGGGGCACGGGAAGCAGGTTCCATTCCGCAACTGCCGGGGATCGAGACATCGGCGTCGAGGGTCATTCCCTTCCGGACGGCCCCTCCCCGGGGGGCGCGTGACGAATCGCCTCCTCCTGGGCCCGCTCGGCGTCTCCCGCCTCCAGCGCCTCTTCGACGCGGGGGGCGATCTCGCCCGCGTCCCGGAGCAGCCGGACGGTCAGCGCCGGGCCCACGATCTCCGAGACGAGCACGCCCAGCACGACGACGTCGAAGACGATCGCGGCACCGTCGATCCCTCCGAACGAGAGGTTCGGATAGAGGAGGAGGAAGGAGACCGCGACCGCCAGCGAGATGCCGCCCTGCGGCACGAGTCCGAGGCCCAGCCGCGCCGGAGGGCGGAAGGGAAGGGGTGCGTATCGGGCGGAGACGGCTCCGCCGACCGCCTTTCCTAGCACGCGCACGGCCACGTAGAGCGCCGCCAGCGGCAGGATCCAGTGCGTGGGGTAGCGCATGAGCGCGCCCGCCAGGAGCAGGAAGACCACGTACACCGGCTTCTCCCACCGGTGGAGGGCGGCGAAGATCCGGTGGCGCTCCGCGGAGAAGTTCGCGACCACCGCCCCGGCGAGCACCGAGACGAGGAGCGGCGAGAGGTCGAGGCGCAGGGCGACGCCGCTGCAGAGAGCCGAGGCACCCAGCAGGTAGAGGACGAGCTCGTCGCGGGACGGACGGTGCCGGGTCAGCCACAGGAGGACGATTCCGGTCACGACCCCCAGCCCGACGGTGGCGGCCACCCATTCCGCTCCCCCGCTGCCGAGGGGTCCGACCCCGGGGTCTCCCGGCCTGAAGAAGGAGACGACGATGCCGAGGGCGGCGATCCCCACGACCGCGTCGACGGACGCCACGTAGAAGAGGAGCTGTCGGACGGTGCCCCGGGCGAGGAAGTTGGCCGAGACCATCGCCACACCCGCGGGCGTGCTGATGGAGGCGGTCGCCGCCGTAGCCCACAGCATGAGGTCGCTCACCGGATCGTGGAGGCCGGCCCACTCGAGCCCCATCCGGCCCACGCCGTAGAAGAGGAGGAGCGTGATCACCCCCTGCCCGAGCGCGACGAGGGGGAAGCCGAGCGGAAACTCCTTCAGGTGCTCCCGGTCGAGCTGGAGGCCGAAGAGGATCCCGATCCAGCCGAGGCCGAGCGCGAGGAGGGGGGTGAAGCCGGGAAGCGCCTCCTCGCCGACCACCCCCAGCACGCCGGGCCCCAGCAGGATCCCCACCGCGAGGAAGTGCGTCCCCGTGCGAAAGAGGAGACGGGGGCCGGTCGGGATCGATTCGGTGGAGAAGGTGACGCGGGCCCCGAGGAGGGCCAGCAGGATCAGGATGAGCGCGGAGAGGAGGGGGTCCACGGTCAGCGTGCGCCAGCGTGCGCCACCACGCTAATCCCCGAGCTCCTCCTCCTCCTGGAGCTCCGGTGCGAGCCCCACCACCCCGTCGACCGGGAGGGTGAACGCGATCCCGGTCGCCGGATCTTCGAGATTTCCGCAGATCCGCTGGAGGAGGTCGAGCGCGGGCTGGACCTTCTCGTCCTTCACCACGCTCAGGATGGTCCGATTCTGGGGCCGGGAGTTCGAGAGCAGCGTCTGCAGCCCGGCGAACACGGGGATGTCGTGCGAGAGGAGGCGGCCCATTCCCTCGCTGTTGATCACCGTCGCGCCGGTGATCCCGAGCTGGATGAAGCCCGCCAGGATCTCGTCGAGACGTTCCGGATTGTTCACGACGGCGACGAGGAGGTGCATGCGATCCGGCTCGGGAGTCTGCGGAGCGGGGCCGGTCGGGACGGGCGGGAGTGCGGTTCCGCCGCGCGGGAAGAGTGCTCCGGCCTGGAAGGGAGATGGTAGAGGCCGGAGGGAGAGGGGTCAAGAAGGCGAGCGGACCGCCCGGCCCGGCCGGGCGCCCGGCGCAGGGCGCCGAGAGGCGCGCCGTGACCCCCGCAGGGCATATATCCTGCAACCCCGGCTTGCGTCCCGGGCTCTCTCGGCTCACCCTGCGCGGTCCCATCGGGCCCGCCGGGGCGTCCTCGTTTCCTCCCGCATCCGCCGCGCATGATCCCGCCCCAATCCCGGACCGAACGCGCCGATCGCAGAGGAGTGAAGACTCCCTCGGAAGACCAGATCGTCGCCATGCTCGAGCAGATCCCCACCTTCCTCGTGCAGGGTGGGCACCCGCTCAGCGGCTCGATCCGCCCCGCCGGCAACAAGAACGCCGCCCTGCCGTGCATCTGCGCCGCGCTCCTCACCGACCAGCCGGTGACGCTGGAGAACGTCCCGCGGATCCGCGACGTGCTCACCCTCCTGGACATCGTCGTCTCTCTCGGCGCCGAGGTCGGATGGGAGGGCGAAGACGTCGTCACCATCGACGCCTCGGCGGTGGACGCCGGCAACGTGGAGCGTAGCCAGGCCGCCCGGATCCGGGCTTCGCTCCTGCTCGCCGGTCCGCTCCTGGCCCGATTCGGCACGGTGCGCCTTCCGCCTCCCGGCGGCGACGTGATCGGCCGGCGCCGGATGGATACGCACTTCCTCGCGTTCGAGGCGCTGGGCGCGGTCGTGGAGCTGAACGGGGGCTTCGAGATCCGTGCCGGGAAGCTGGTAGGCACCCGGATGTTCCTGGACGAGCCGTCCGTCACCGGGACGGAGAACGCGATCATGGCCTCTGTCATGGCCGAGGGCGAGACCGTGATCCGGAACGCCGCCTCCGAGCCCCACGTCCAGGACCTCTGTCATCTCCTGAACGCGATGGGCGGCTCCATCGAGGGAATCGGCACGAACACTCTCGCCCTCCATGGCGTGAAGTCGCTCGACGGAGCCCGCTACCGGATCGGGGCCGACCACATCGAGACCGGCTCCTTCATCGGGCTCGCCGCCGTGACCAAGAGCCGGATCACCATCGAGGACGCGCCGCTCGAGCACCTCGACTCCACGTTGATCGGGTTCCGGCGCCTGGGTCTGGACGTCGACGTCGAGCGGGGTCGGGACGGTAGCTCGTACCTGGTGGTGCACGGCGACCGCCCCTGCGAGATCCGTCAGGACGCCTTCGGGGCGGTGTCCAAGATCGACGACGGGCCCTGGCCCGCCTTCCCGGCCGACCTGACCTCGATCGCGCTCGTGACGGCGACCCAGTGCTACGGCACCATCCTGATCCACGAGAAGATGTTCGAGTCGCGCATGTTCTTCATCGACAAGCTCGTGGGGATGGGCGCGCGGATCATCCTGTGCGATCCTCACCGCGCGGTCGTCGTCGGCCCCTCGCCCCTGCAGGGAGACAGCATGGAGAGTCCCGACATCCGGGCGGGCATGGCGCTCCTGATCGCGGCGCTGGGCGCGCGGGGCGAGAGTCGGATCCAGAACATCCGCCAGATCGAGCGGGGCTACGAGGACATCGACGACCGGCTCCGGGGGCTCGGCGCCCGGATCGAGCGACTGGACGTTTAACTAGGAGAGACCGATGAGCGAGGAGCGAGAGAGGGGGGAGCGAAGGGACGCCCGGGACACGATCTCGGACGGCCTCCGCCAGGGGCTCGGGATCCTGTCCGCATTCAAGGACGCGCTGGAGGAGACGATCCAGGAGGCACGCGAGCGGGGTGACCTCAGCTCGGACCGCGCCCGCGAGGTGATGCGGGAAGCGATGGGCCGCGCCCAGGAAGCCGCCGGAGAGGCCCGGGAGCGGCTCGACCTCGTGCCCCGGAGGGAATTCGATGCGCTCCGGGACCGCGTGGAGGAGCTCGGGGTCCGCCTCGAGAACCTCGAGCGGCGGGCTTCGCAGGCGGGCGGGGCGGGCGAGCCCGGGCCCGCGGGGGAGCCGCCGCCTCCGCCGCCCGGCGGTGGGGAGGGGGCGAGCGCTCCCTAGGGCGAAGGACGTCCGGGCGGGGAAGGGGGGTGGGGCGCCTTGAGGCGTCTCGCCCCTTCCTCTATATTGTATGGCGCACGGACGGCCGCCACGGAGTGCGGCCACTTTCGAGTGGTGGGGGAGATGGCGGCCCCCGCTTTTTTTATCCGGTTAACCGGACTAGATGGCCAAGGAGATTCCCGAGGTCGGCAGCGAGCTCGAAGGCCGGGTCGAGGACCTGGGCTACGAGCTCGTGGACGTGGAGTGGGCCGGAAGCCGGACCCGCCCCCTGCTTCGGATCCGCATCGATCATGCGGGTCCCGAGTACGGCGATGCGGGGATCGGAGTGGACGACTGCGCCCGGGTGAGCCGGGGGCTGGAGGAATGGCTCGACGAGCTGGAGGAGATGCCCGAGCGCTACGTGCTCGAGGTCTCTTCGCCCGGAGTCGAGCGGCCGCTCCGGCGGCCGAGGGATTTTCACCGCTTCACCGGCAGCAAGGTGGCGGTGAAGGGATCGACGAAGCTCGCCGATCGGGCCACGCGGCTCGAGGGAGAGCTCCTCGGGCTGGACGAGGAGGGCCCCGGCCAGGGCCGGGTCCTTCTCCGGCTGGATGGAGGGGACGAGGTGTCGATCCCCCGTGAGGAGATCACGGGGGCACACCTCGTGTACGAGTGGGAGTAGGGGAGTCGGCGCGGCGGGGCCGGACTCCCGCGAGTGGGAGCCCGGAAACTGAACGGTCGGAAGAGATATGGCGAACAGCGGACAGATCGTCGCGGCCCTCCGGGACGTAGCGGCTACCAAGGACCTCTCGCCGGACGAGATCGAGGATCTGATCAAGGACGGGATCCTGGCCGGTCTCGCCCGTCTCTACGGTCCGAACGTCCAGGCCGAGATCGACGTGGACAAGGAGACGGGCGAGATGGAGATCATCGTCCTGCGCCGCGTCGTCGAAGAGGTCGAGGACCCGTCGTCGGAGATCTCCCTGGAGGAGGCCCGCTGGGACGACCCCACCTTCGAGGTGGGCGACATCATGGAGATCCCCGTCGAGTTCACGCAGTTCGGCCGCAACGCCGTGATGGCGGTGAAGCAGCGGATCGTGCAGAAGGTCCGTGAGGGCGAGCGCGAGCGGATCCGGGAGGAGTACGCCGACCGTGTGGGTGAGCTGCTCTCGGGCGAGGTGCAGCAGATCGATCGGGGCAAGATCCTGGTCATGCTGAACCGGAACCGGGACGCCGAGGCGATCATCCCGTGGCGGGAGCAGAACCCGCGGGAGCGCTTCCGGCAGGGGGATCCGATCCGTGCGGTCCTGATGAAGGTGGACGAGACGCCGAAGGGGCCGCGGCTCATCCTCTCGCGCGGCAGCCCCTCCTTCGTGGAGTCGCTCTTCCAGCTCGAGGTGCCCGAGATCGATCAGGACATCGTCGAGATCCGCGAGATCTCCCGCGAGACGGGGGGGCGCACCAAGATCGCGGTCTCCAGCCGGGACGAGTCCATCGACCCGGTGGGGGCCTGCGTCGGATTGAAGGGCTCCAGGGTGCAGGCCGTGGTCCAGGAGCTCTCGGGCGAGCGGATCGACATCGTGCCCTGGCACCCGGATCCCGAGGTCTTCGCCCGCAGGGCGCTCGCTCCGGCCAAGGTGTCGAAGGTGATGAGCGATCCGGAGCGGCAGGTGATCACGGCGATCGTCGACGAGGACCAGCTCTCGCTCGCGATCGGGCGGAACGGCCAGAACGTCCGACTCGCCTCACAGCTCATCGGCTGGCAGATCGATCTGTACGGGTCGCGCGAGTGGCTGGAGCGCGGGGCGGACCTCTCGCTCTTCGTGGAGGGTGAGGACACCTCCCTGGAGGTGGCGGACTTCCCGCTCGAGGAGCTGGAGCTCGCCGAAAACACCCTGGCGGCCCTGAAAGCCGCTGGATACAATACTTTTCTGGACATCATCGACCTCGAGCGCGACGATTTCCTCGGCGTAGAGGGCATCGGAGAGGAGGAGGCGGATCTCCTTCTCGGCGTCATCGAGGAGCTCACGGTGGTCGAGGGTGAGCCGGCGGCGACCGGCGAGGAGGCGGAGCCCGAAGAGGGAACCGCAGCCGAGGCGGAAGAGGGCGCGGAAGCCGTGCCCGCTCCGGCCGCGGCGATCGCCGAGGAGGCCGAGCCGGCGGCCGAGGAGGTCGGGGAAGAGACGGCCGAGCCGGTCGCGACCGGCGACGCCGAGGAGGCCGAGGAGGAGGAAGAGCCCGAGGAGAAGCCGGAGCCCGAGGAGGAGTCGGAGCCGACGGCCGCGGAAGAGCCGGAGGCGGCGGCGGTCGAGGAGGAGGAGGAGCCCGAGGAGGAGCCGGAGCCCGAGGAGGAGCCGGCGAAGGGAGCATGACGCCGAGTGGGCCGGAGGACGGCCCGGAGGAGGCGCTCTCGCTGCTGGGGCTGGCCCGCAGGGCCGGCGCGGTCCAGATCGGAGCGGAGGCCACCGGCATCGCGCTCCGGAAGGGGACCGCCCGATGCGTCCTCCTCGCCGGAGACGCCTCGAAGGTACAGAAGGAGAAGATCTTGAGAGTGTTGCGACACCGCGACGTGCCCAGTCATGGGATCCGTTCGGGTGACGCGCTGGGAGCCGCCCTCGGCGAGGGCCCGCTGACCGCTGTCGCGGTCACGGACGCCGGATTCGCCGAGCGGCTCGACCGCCTCCTCTCCGTACGAGGAGAGGACGGTTCCGTGAAACGGAGGTAATCTAAGAAGTATGCAGGTCAAGGAACTAGCGAAGGACCTGAAGGTCGAGCCGAAGGCCCTTCTCCAGCTTCTCCGGAAGCTGGGGATCAAGGCCGCGGACGCCGATGCACGACTCTCCGACGCCGCCGTGGCGAAGGCGATCGCCCGCGTGGAGCGGGAGCGCCGCTCCGGTGAGCGTGACGCTTCCGAGGCCCTCCAGGCCGCCATCGAGGAGGCACAGGGCGGAACCCGTCGGCGTCGTCGTCGACGTGCGCCCGAGCCCGAGCCCGAGCCGGAGCCGGAGCCGGAAGAGCGGGCCGAGGAGGAGGAGATCGAGGCCGAGGCCGAAGAGGAGGAAATGGAGGCCGAGGCCGCCGAGGCGGAGGCGCCGGAGGACGCCGAGGAGGGCGAGGCCCCGGCCGCCGTGGAGGAGGCCCCCACCGAGGAGGCCCCCACGGCGGAGGCTCCCGAGGACGAGGAGGTCGCCGAGGAGGCGGCCCCTGCGCCGGAGGAGCCGGTGGAGGCCGAGGAAGAGCCCGCCCCCTCCGCGGAAGAGGAGGCCGAGGTCGAGGAGGAACCGACGGTGTCCGCCGTCGACGAGGACGCCGACGAGCCCGAGCGGGCGAAGCCCGAGCCGGTCCGGCGGGGTGCCGTCGAGGCGCCGGCCCGCCGCATGCGCGGCAAGCCGAAGCCCGCCGCCAGCGCCGGACCCGGCGGGAAGGTCCGAATCCAGGCCGAGGGCTACACCTCCGACGGCCGCCGCAGCAGGAGCGATCGGAAGAAGGGCAAGCGTCGGAAGGGTGTCGACCAGGACGCGGTGCAGGAGAACATCAGCCGCGTCATGGCCGAGCTGAAGGGCGGCGGCGGGAAGAAGGGCAAGAAGCGCCGTTCCGCTCGCCCCACCCAGGAAGAGCTCGAGGCTCGCGAGGAGGAAGAGCGCGAGGAGCGCGAGAAGGAGGAGAAGACCGTCCGGGTCAACGAGTTCCTGACGGTCTCCGAGCTGGCCGAGCTGATCGACGAGTCGGCCACCTCCATCATCAGCTCCGCGTTCAAGAATCTGGGCCTGATGGTCACGATCAACCAGCGGCTCGACTTCGACCAGATCGAGCTCCTCCTCGACGAGTTCGGCTACACGGCCGAGCGCGAGGAGAGCTACGGCGCCGAGGAAGAGGTCGAGACGGTGGTGGAGGATCGGCCCGAGGACCTCGTGCCCCGGCCGCCGGTGGTCACGGTGATGGGCCACGTCGATCACGGGAAGACGCTCCTCCTCGACCGGATCCGCAAGACGAACGTGGTGGCCGGTGAGGCGGGGGGGATCACCCAGCACATCGGAGCCTACCACGTCGAGATCGACGACGAGCGGAGCATCTCCTTCCTCGACACCCCCGGCCACGCCGCCTTCACGGCGATGCGGGCCCGGGGCGCCGACGTGACCGACATCGTCATCCTCATCGTCGCCGCCGACGACTCGGTGATGCCCCAGACGATCGAGGCGATCAGCCACGCGAAGAACGCGGGCGTTCCGCTGATCGTGGCGATCAACAAGGTGGACCTCCCCGCCTCGGATCCGGGACGGGTGAAGCAGGAGCTGCTTCAGCACGAGGTCACGGTCGAGGAGTTCGGGGGCGACGTCCTGGTGGCGGAGGTCAGCGCCAAGACCGGCGAGGGTGTCGACGACCTCCTCGAGAAGGTGCTGCTCCAGTCCGAGCTGCTCGAGCTCCGGGCCAACCCGGACCGCGAGGCCCACGGAACCGTCATCGAGGCGAAGCTCGACGTCGGGAAGGGGCCGGTCGTCACCGTCCTGGTGCAGAACGGCACGCTCCGGGTCGGCGACGACTTCATCTGCGGCCTCTACGATGGACGGATCCGGGCCATGCTGGACGAGCGGGGCAATCCCGTGGAGGAGGCCGGGCCGGGCGTCCCGGTGCAGATCCTCGGCGCCGGAGGGGTTCCCCAGGCGGGTGACTCCCTCATGTCCATGGAGGCCGAGCGCGCCGCCGAGATCGCGGCCAACCGCCAGCGTCTCGAGCGGGAGAAGCAGCTCCGGGTGAAGGAGCGCGGGCTCAAGCTCGGCGACTTCAGCCAGCTCCTCGGAGAGGGCGAGGTGGACACCCTGCCCATCATCGTGAAGGCGGACGTCGACGGCTCCGTCCAGGCCGTGTCGGACGCGCTGGAGCAGCTCGGCACCGAAGAGGTCGCCGTGGACATCGTGCACCGCGGCGTGGGCGCCGTGAACGAATCCGACGTCCTGCTGGCGCAGACTGCCGGTGCGGTGGTCGTCGGCTTCCGGGTGCGCCCGGACGCGAACGCCCGACACCTGGCCGAGCGCGAGGGCGTCGACATCAACACCTACGACGTCATCTACGAAGCGGTCGACGAGATCCGCTCCGCGCTCGAGGGCATGCTCTCGCCCGAGCGCACCGAGAGGCTCCTCGGCGCCGCCGAGGTGCGGGAGACCTTCCGGATCACCCGGATCGGCACGATCGCCGGCTGCTATGTGACGGAAGGGACGATCGACCGGAAGGCGCACGTCCGGCTGATCCGTGACGGCGTGGTCGTCTACGACGGCGAGATCGCCTCGCTCAAGCGCTTCAAGGACGACGTGAAGGAGGTCCGCGAGGGCTTCGAGTGCGGGATCGGGATCGCCAACTTCAACGACGTGAAGGTGGGCGACATCATCGAGGCGTACGTGGTCGAGGAGACGGCCCGCACGCTCGCCGGCGCGGCGGAGGCCCGCGGCTGAGGAGAGGTCGGGCTCGACCTCGTCGGCCCGGCCCCTGCATCAGGACCTCCGTCCCATGACCCTCGCGTCGCTGACCTTCGAGCTCTCCCTCGCCGGCTGCGAGTCCCTCAAGGAGAAGCGGATGGTGATCCGCTCCCTGAAGGACCGCCTCCGCAACAAGTTCAACGTCTCCGTGGCCGAGACCGGCTGGCAGGACACGCCCGACCGGGCCGAGATCACCGTCGCGCTGGTCTCGAGCGACGGACGCCGGGCCGACTCGATCCTGGACCGGCTGGACGGCTTCGTGGAGAACGAACGGCGCGCCGTGATCCTCTCCTCCCGCCGCGAGCGGTGGTGACGGTCGCGGACTCCCCTTCCTCCGCTCCCACCGACCCCATGGCCAATCGGAGACTCGCCCGGCTGAACGAGCTGCTCAAGCGGGAGATCTCCCGGATCCTGCGCCACGAGGTGCGCGACCCGCGCGTGGGCATCCCCACGGTGACCGGCGTCGAGGTCACCCAGGACCTGTGGAGCGCGAAGGTCCACGTGCGCCTCGGCGGCGAGGAGAAGGAGCGCGCCGAGGCGCTCGAGGGTCTCGAGGCGGCCGCGCCCTACGTCCGGAAGCAGCTGGGGGATCTGCGGATCCGCAGGGTGCCGGAGCTGCGCTTCGTGGAGGACCGCACGCTCGATCACGCGCGCCGGATCGAGCGGATCCTGGAGGAGGTGGCTCCCGGCCCCGAAGAGGGCGAGGAAGAGGGAGGCGAGGGCGAGCCGGACGACACGCCGCCGCCGACCGGAGGGAAGGAGTGAGCGGGAGCTCCGACCGGGCGGAGGGCGGGCGGTCCGGACTGCTCCCGGTCGACAAGCCGGCGGGCCCGACCTCCCACGACGTGGTGGCGAGGGCGCGCAAGGCGCTGGGCGAGCGCCGTGTGGGCCACACGGGAACCCTCGATCCCTTCGCCTCGGGGCTCCTCCTCCTGCTGATCGGTCCCGCCACCCGCCTCTCGGAGTACATCACCGGTCTCGACAAGACGTACGAGGCGACCGCCCGGCTCGGAGTGTCGACCGACACCCTCGACCCCGAGGGCGAGCCGCTCGAGCGGGACGAGGCGTGGCGGGCGCTGGGAGAGGACGAGGTCCGCGGGGCCCTCGAGTCGCTCCGGGGGCGCCACCCGCAGGTCCCGCCCCGGTATTCGGCGAAGAAGGTGCGGGGCGAGACCGCTCATCGGCGGGTGCGACGGGGCGAGTCGGTGGAGCTCGACGCCGTCGAGGTGGAGATCCACGAGATCGAGCTCCTGGAGGTCCTGCTTCCCGAGGTGCGCTTCCGTCTCCGCTCCTCGAGCGGAACCTACGTCCGTGCGGTGGCCCGCGACCTCGGAGTCCGGCTCGGCACGGCCGCCCACCTCACCGCGCTCCGCCGCACGGGCGTGGGCTCCTTCCGGGTCGAGGACGCGCTTCCGGACGCCGCGCTCGAGTCCGCAGGGGGCACGGGCGAGGGTCCCTCCGTGCTCGACCGTGTATCCGAGGTCTGGGTGCCGGCCGTGGCGGCGCTCCGACACCTCCCCGTTCTCGAGGTCGACGAGAGCGCGGAGGAGGACCTCCGACACGGACGTCCCGTGGCGCTGCCCCATCCGGAGGAGGGGGCGCCGGGCGGAGGGTCGGAGGCGCCCAGCGGAGGGCCGGAGGCGCCGGAAGGCGCGCCCATCGCGCTGGTCCGGGGAGGCCGGCTGCTGGCCGTGGGCGAGCGGCTCGGCGCCCGCATCCAGCCCCGGAAGGTCTTCCGAGGTGGCTGAGGTCTCGGGAGGGACGCCGGAGCGGCCGCCCGCCGCCCCCGACGAGCGCGCGCTTCCCCCGGATCTGCCGAGAGGCGTTCCCGCCGACGGACGGGGCACCGTCGTCACCGTCGGGACCTTCGACGGGGTGCACCGGGGCCACTGGGCCGTGCTGCAGGAGATCCGCGCGCGCGCGGAGGCGACGGGTCGGAGGAGCGTGCTGCTCACCTTCCATCCGCATCCGCTCCGGATCGTGCGGCCGGAGCACGCGCCGCCGCTGCTCACCACGCCGGTCGAGAAGAAGGAGATCCTCGCGGAGAGCGGCCTCGACTGGGCGGTGTTCCTCTCGTTCACGGCCGTCCTCTCGCGCTACCCTCCGCGCCGCTTCGTGGAGGAGATCCTGATCGAGCGGCTCGGGGTAGAGGAGCTGGTGATCGGATACGATCACGGATTCGGGCGGGGTCGCTCCGGGGACGTCGACACGCTCAGGGAGATCGGCGGGGAGCTCGGCTTCGACGTCGATGTCGTGGAGCCGGTCCTCACCGACGGCGAGGCGATCTCGTCCACACGGATCCGGGAGGCGGTGGCCGGCGGCCGGATGGAGGAGGCGGCGCGCGGGCTCGGCCGTCCGTACTCGGTCCGTGGACTGGTGGTGAGGGGCGAGGGCCGGGGGCGCTCCCTCGGCTTCCCGACCGCGAACCTCCAGGTCGGCGAAAGCGACAAGCTGATGCCGCCCCCCGGGATCTACGCCGTGCGCGGGGTCCTCCGGCGGGGCACCTTTCCCGGGGCGCTCCACGTCGGTCCCCGCCCGACCTTCCGCGGCTCTCCGCCCGCCACCGAGCTCCACCTCATCGACTTCGAGGGCGACCTCTACGGAGAGGAGGTACGGGTGGACCTGGTGCGGCATCTCCGGCCGGTACGTCCCTTCGATTCGGCCGCGGCGCTCGTGGCGCAGATGAAGGAGGACGTCGAGGAAGCGCGGCAGGTGCTGCGCGCCGATCGGCCGGGCGCCGCGGACGACGATCGGTCCTCTTGAGTCGCACGGTGCATCCCGCTACCATTCAAGGCTGCGGCCCGGGTGAGCGATCGCCCGCGCCGCGACCGATCGTCGGAGCCGCGATCCTCCGGGGCGCGCTCCGCTCACGACCCGCTTCCCCTGCAGCGTAGACTCCTGCGGAGGCACCGAGATGCCGTTGACGAACAAGAGCGAGATCATCGAGAAGTACCGGCTCCACGAGACGGACAAGGGCAGCGCCCCCGTCCAGGTGGCGCTCCTCACGGAGCGGATCAATCAGCTCCGGGAGCATTTCGACACCCACAGGAAGGATCACCACAGCCGGCGCGGCCTGTTGAAGATGGTCGGCCGCCGGCGCCGTCTGCTCGACTACCTCAAGCGGACGGACCTGGAGCGCTACCGCGAGCTGATCGCGGACCTGGGGCTCCGGCACTGACGACGACGGGAGGGCGGCAGGGACGACACGTTCCCGCCGCCCTCTCTCATTTTCGACCCCCGGATACGGGCGGGTCGAGCCGAGGGAGCCGGTCGCCACACCCGTGGCTCCACTCCTGCAGGCCGGCTCTCCGGATCCGGCGGACGACACGGCGCCGGGTGCAGGCGGCGGCGTCCGGACGGCCTCGAAGCAGGGGCGCGTCCGGCACGCTTCCCTGACTCCGGCGCCCCTCCACGGCCCCGCCGCGACGCCCCCTGAGAGGGGTGGGCCTGGAGAGAGAAGGAACGCGCGGCCGAACGTGTCGCCACGACGAGCGTGGGCGACGGCAACGAAAAACGAGCAGTGGAAGCGTAACCATGATTCAGCGGATCGAGAGACAGTTCGCGGGACGCCCCCTCACCATCGAGGTGGGACGGATGGCCCGACTGGCGGCCGGCTCCTGCCTGGTGCAGTACGGCGAGACCGCCATCCTGTGTGCGGCTACCGTGCAGGACAGCCCCACCCACCTCCCCTTCTTCCCACTCACCATCGAGTACCGGGAGAAGATGTACGCCGCGGGAAAGATCCCCGGTGGCTTCTTCAAGCGTGAGGGCCGGCCCGGCGAGAGCGAGGTGCTGGCGGCCCGCATGACGGACCGGCCGCTCCGGCCCTTCTTCCCCGAGGGCTTCATGCACGAGACGCAGGTCGCGTGCTTCATCATCTCGGCGGACCAGGAGAACAACGCCGACGTGCTGGCGCTCCTGGGGGCCTCGGTGGCGCTCAACATGAGCGAGATCCCCTTCAACGTGAAGCAGGCCTCGGTCCGCATCGGCCGCATCCGGGGGACGTGGGTCCTGAACCCCACCTTCCAGCAGCTCGAGTACTCCGACGTCGATATCATCGTCGCCGGCACCGAGGACTCGATCATCATGGTCGAGGGCGGCGCCGTCGAGGTGCCGGAGGAGGAGATCCTCGAGGGGCTCCAGGTGGCGCACGAAGGGATCAAGGAGCTCATCGAGATCCAGAAGGAGATCCTGAAGGACCACAACGTCCCCGACATGGAGTGGACGCCGCAGACGCCCGACGAGACGCTGCGGGAGAAGATCGAGGGCATGGCGTCCGAGCGGGTCTCGGAGGCGCTCCAGATCGCGGACAAGCAGGAGCGCCAGCAGGCGATGGCGGCGCTCCGCGAGGACGTGCTCACGCGCCTCAAGGAGGAGGACGAGGCGTACTACGAGCACGAGAGCGAGGTGAAGGACGTGCTCAAGGGCATCGAGAAGCGCACCATGCGCCGGCAGGTGCTCGAGAACGGCGAGCGGGCCGACGGACGGGGGCTCGACGACGTCCGTCCCATCTCGTGCGAGGTCGGCGTCCTGCCCAGGACCCACGGCTCCGCGCTCTTCACGCGCGGCCAGACCCAGTCGCTCGGGGTGGTGACGCTCGGCACCTCGCGCGACGAGCAGCGGATCGACACCGTGGACGCGACCGAGGAGGTCAGCAAGTCGTTCATGCTGCACTACAACTTCCCGCCCTTCTGCGTGGGCGAGGCGAAGCCGTACCGGGGCACGTCCCGGCGCGAGCAGGGGCACGGCGCGCTGGCCGAGCGGGCCATCCAGCCGCTCCTTCCGCCGTACGAGGACTTCCCCTACACCATCCGCGTGGTCAGCGACATCCTGGAGTCGAACGGCTCCTCGTCGATGGCCTCCGTCTGCTCCGCGTCGCTGGCGCTGATGGACGCCGGCGTGCCGATCAAGTCGGCGTGCGCCGGGGTGGCGATGGGGCTGATCAAGGAGGGCGACGACGTCGCCGTCCTGACCGACATCCTCGGGCTCGAGGACTTCCTCGGCGACATGGACTTCAAGGTCGCCGGGACCCGGCAGGGCGTCACCTCGATCCAGATGGACATCAAGATCGACGGGCTGACGACGGTGATCCTGACCGAGGCGCTCGAGCGGGCCACGAAGGCGCGACTGCACATCCTCGA
>CAYPDV010000059.1:15781-16700 GCA_964409525.1 uncultured Gemmatimonadaceae bacterium | reverse complement strand
GAGCACGTCATTCGTAATGACGGGGTCGTCGGTTCGAGTCCGACTGGTGGCTCTGCCCGCGGAGCTTCCCCCGGGAAGCGTGGTGGGCGCAGGATGCCCCGTGGTGTAATTGGCAACACGCTTGGTTCTGGCCCAAGAGAGTCCAGGTTCGAGCCCTGGCGGGGCAATTCAGACGAAGTTCGGAGGGGTGGCCGAGTGGCTTAAGGCGACGCCCTGCTAAGGCGTTGGGTCGAGAGACCCGCGTGGGTTCGAATCCCACCCCCTCCGTTGAGGAGGTCGCGGGTGCGGCAGGGCGGATCCCTGCCTCCTTCGGCTTCCGATGATTCCGCGCCGGGTGCCTACGGCACGGGGACGGGTGGCCGAGTGGCTTAAGGCGCACGATTGGAAATCGTGTGGGGCTAAACACCCTCGTGGGTTCGAATCCCACCCCGTCCGTTCGGAGGGATGACGCCCGGCCGACGGGACATCCCAGCCACGGGGCGTGGCTCAGTCCGGTAGAGCGCTGCGTTCGGGTCGCAGAGGTCCCCGGTTCGAATCCGGGCGCCCCGATTGATGAGAAGCGATAGCTCCAGGTGGGACCTGCGCCCGGATGAGAACCGCAGGTTCGGCCTGAGGCGCCGGGAAGCGAGTTCCGCGATGCGGTCCGAGCGAGTCGCCGCCGAAGGCAAGCGAGGACCGCCGCAGGCGGCCGCAGCTTTGTCCGGGCGCCATGGTCGCCTTTCCGCACGGCGACAGCGTCGGTGTCGTGCCCGCGGATCCATCCGACCGCCCATATTCACGTTTCAGCGGAAACGCTTTCGGAGGGGTAGCTCTAACTGGTAAGGCACCGGTCTCGAAAACCGGCGGGCGCAAGCCCTTGTGGGTTCGAGTCCCACCCCCTCCGCTGATCAGACCGTCCCGGTTCTTCGCCGGGTCGGTT
>CAYPDV010000059.1:0-15681 GCA_964409525.1 uncultured Gemmatimonadaceae bacterium | reverse complement strand
CCTGCGGGCGCTCGGAGCCTCCTGCGCCGGCGTTCGCCGGCTCCGGAGGTCGAGTCCCACCCCCTCCGCTGATCAGACCGTCCCGGTTCTTCGCCGGGTCGGTTTTTTTGTTCGGATCGTTGAGACTCGAACCCACGCAGCCGCGAACTCGCGGCTGCCCTTGTGGGCGTTCCTGCGGGCGCTCGGAGCCTCCTGCGCCGGCGTTCGCCGGCTCCGGAGGTCGAGTTCCACCCCCTCCGCTGATCAGACCGTCCCGGTTCTTCGCCGGGGCGGCTCTTCTTGTACCCGGGGTCGCCTTCCGCGAGCGTCGAGTGGTATCGTTCCGCGCGCGGTCGCCGCGAGGCGTCCTTGGCATCCCCCGGAACCCGGTCGGGATGGAAGCGCCGGGTGGAGGTGATCGATGGAGCGGGTGAGAGGAATCGGTGGCGTCTTCTTCAAGGCACGCGATCCGGCGGCGCTCGCGCTCTGGTACCGCGAGCAGCTGGGAATCCCGGTGGAGGGCGGAGCGACCTATGCGACCCTCGTCTCCGGAAAGGCCGGAGAGGCGACGGTATGGTCCGCGTTTCCGGTGGACACCGACTACTTCGGGCCGTCGTCGGGCGATCTGATGGTGAACTACAGGGTCGGCGACCTCGATGCGATGCTGGACCAGCTCAGGGCCGCCGGCGCAGAGGTGGATGAGCGGGTCGAGGAATACGAGTACGGGCGGTTCGGCTGGGCGGCGGATCCGGAGGGGAACCGCTTCGAGCTGTGGGAACCCCCGGAAGGGGGGTGATCCGCCCGTCAGGGGGTATGCAAGTTGCACGTCCATGGCCTCCGGTGACGGCGATCATGCCTTCCCCGGAGGGCGGGGTGGACGAGACGAGCGCGGGGCGAAAAGGGCAGGGGCCCCGTCTTGCGGCCGTCCTGCCTCTGGCGCTGGCACTCGGTGTGATCTCCGCCTGCGAGTTCGAGCAGAACTTCCGCTTCCTCACGGGCGCCGGGAGCGGGGCCGTCGACCCCACCTCCATACTCGCGGCGAGCGCCGCCGATTCCGCCGCCGATCCGCTCGCGGATCTTCCTCCACCGATCGCGAGGGACTGGGACGGGATCACGGACTCGGACACCCTCCGCATCCTGATCACCTCCAACTCGACCAGCTACTTCGTCTACCGGGGCCAGGCGATGGGCTTCGAGTACGAGCTCCTGGAGGCGTTCGCGGACGCGCACGACCTCGAGCTCGAGACGACCGTCGTACGGGATCCGGTCGCGCTCTTCCGCAGACTGAACGAGGGGGAGGGCGACCTGGCGGCGGCGCGCCTGGTCCCGATTCCCGAGCACGAACGGGCCGTGCGATTCACCCGGCCGCTCTACCAGACGCGTCCCGTCCTCGTGCAGACCGATACGACACGCACCGACGGCGGGGATTCGGCCGCTCTCGCCTCCGCCGAGGAGCGGGGAACCTTCTTTCCCGAGAGGGTGGAGGTCGCGGCGCGTCTGATCCGGACGCCACGTGAACTCGAGGACGACACGGTGTTCCTCAGGAGGGGCTCGGAGTACTACTCCCGGATCGTCGAGATCGAGGACTCGGTGACGGGCGAGGTGGAGCTCGTCGAAGTAGCGAGCGTCAGCGCGGAGGAGCCCCTCATCGGACTCGTGAACGAGGGCAGGGTACGGCTCACGGTGGCCCCGGAGAACCTCGCCTCGCTCAGCAAGGAGCAGTTCCGGAACATCGTGGTGAAGCCGACGCTCGCACCCCCGGAGCCGGTGGCGTGGGCGGTGCGGCGGAACGCGCCGGAGCTCCAGGAGCGGCTCGACCGATGGATCAGTGAGCAGGAGGACGGGCTCATGGCGATCCTCTACCGGAAGTACTTCCTCGATCGCGCGAGGTACCGTGAGCGGGCGGAGAGCGGGCTCCTCGCCCAGGGCGGAGGCTCGCTCTCCCAGTTCGACTCGCTCTTCCAGACCCACGCCGAGGAGATCGGCTGGGACTGGCGGCTCCTCGCCTCCCAGGCGTACCAGGAGTCGGCGTTCGACCCCCGCGCCCGCTCGTGGGCGGGAGCGCAGGGGCTGCTCCAGCTCATGCCGGCGACGGCGCGGGAGGTGGGGGTCTCGAACCCGCTCGACATCTCCCAGAACGTATCGGGGGCCGTGCGGTACCTGTCCTGGCTCACCGGGCAGTGGGTGGACGAGATTCCCGACGAGGCCCAGCGGCTCCGCTTCATCCTCGCCTCCTACAACGCGGGGGCGGGTCACGTTCAGGACGCGCGCCGCCTGGCCGAGAAGTACGGGGACGATCCGAACGACTGGAACGACGTCGCGTACTGGATGCTCCAGAAGTCGAAGCGGAAGTACTACACGGATCCGGTGGTCCGTTACGGATACGTGCGGGGCACCGAGCCCGTGAACTACGTCTCGGAGATCCTGGAGCGGTTCCGCCACTACCGGGAAGCCGTCTTCTGAGGCCGTCTTCTGAGGCGCGCCTACCGCGCGGCGTCGGTGACGACCGCCGCCTCCGTCAGCGAGAGCGTCGCCGCCTCGCCGTCGATCCCGACCCGGGCACCGACCGGAAGCGTCCAGTTGTGCTCGATGTGCCCGAACGGGAGGTCGGCCACGGCCGGCACCCCCACCCGCTCGGCGAATTCCTGGACGACCTCGTCGATCGGGTGCTCGTCGTCGTCCGCCTCGGTGAACCGTCCGAGGGCGAGGCCGCGGACGCCCTCGAGGACGTCCGCGCGCTCGAGCTGGAGGAGCATGCGATCGATCCGGTACGCCGGCTCGGCGACCTCTTCGAGGAAGAGGATCCGCCCCCTGGCGGACGGGGCGTTCCGGGTGCCGCAGAGGGACGAGAGGATCGACAGATTGCCTCCGATGAGGGGCCCCTCGGCCGTCCCGGGGACGAGGGTGCGGGGGCTGGGGTCCTGCGGCCGGGCCGCGAGTGGCCCCGCGGGCTCGGCGTGGAAGAGGACTCGCCGGAAGGCGTCCTCGGTCTCCGGCGGAAAGTCGGCTCCGGGGTGGGGTCCGTGGAAGGAGACGACCCCCATGCGGGCGTGGCGGACGTGGAGGGTGGTGTTGTCGCTGAATCCGATGAAGGGGATCGGCGCCTTCCGCTGGCGAGCGAGATCGAGGCGGTCGAGGATCCGCTGGGTGCCGTACCCTCCGCGGAGCGCCCACACGGCGTCCACCGCGTCGTCGTCGAACGCGGATTGCAGGTCCGCCAGACGCTCGTCGTCCCGGCCGGCGAGGTAGCGGTGTCGGGCCCCCGCCGAGGGGTAGACCACCGGCTCGAGCCCCAGATCACGGCATCGGTCGGCGGACCGCTCGATCCGCTCCGGGGAGAGCGGACCGGCGGGCGCCACGAGGGCGACGCGGGCACCCGGCGCCAGGGCGCGCGGTCGGATCGGGGGGTCGCGTCTCATCGGATCAGGGCGTCGTGCACGGGGTCGGACGGGTCGGGATGAACGAGCGTGAGATGAACTGGCCTCCGGAATGGCCCTACCCCCCGGACTCCGAACCGGTCGCCGCCGGCGAGGCCATGGTGGTCACCACCGACCGTCTCGCGAGCGAGGCGGGTCTGGCGATCCTCCGTGACGGAGGCAACGCCGTGGACGCGGCGATCGCCACGTCGTTCGCGCTGGCGGTGGTGAATCCGGAGGCCGGCAATCTCGGCGGGGGCGGCTACCTGGTGGTGCGCACGGCCGACGGCGATCTGCACGCGCTCGACTGCCGCTCGCAGGCCCCCGGTGCGGCGAGCCGGGATCTCTTCCTCGACGCCGACGGGGAGGTCGGAGAGCGCGCACGGATCGGGCATCTCGCCGTGGCGGTCCCGGGGTCCGTGCGGGGGCTCTGGGAGGCGCACCGGCGCCTGGGAAGCGCCCGCTGGGCCGATCTCGTGGATCCCGCGGTGGCGCTCGCCCGGGGCTTCGTCGCCGAGGAGCGCTTCCTCCGCTCCTTCGTGCCCGAGATCGTGGAGGGCCTCGGCCGCTTCCCGGCGACCGCGGAGATCTTCCTTCCGGACGGAGCGCCGCCCGAGCTGGGACGGACGTTCCGGCAGCCGGACCTGGCCCGGACGCTGGAGCTCGTCCGCGACCGGGGCGCGGAAGGGTTCTACCGGGGCCCGACGGCGGAGAAGATCGTGGCCGAGATGGAGAGGGGCGGCGGGATCCTCACCCACGAGGACCTCGCGACGTACACGGCGGCATGGCGTCGGCCCCTCCGCTTCCGGTACCGGGGGCACAGAGTCGTCTCCATGCCGCCGTCCTCCTCGGGCGGGATCGTGCTGGGGGGCACCGCGAGGATCCTGGAGGCGATGGTCGGGAGGCTCGCGGCCGACGGCGGAGTGGCCGGGGACGGAGTGGCCGGCGGGGGAGCCTGGACCGGCGGAATCGGTGCGCTTCCCTGGCACGGACCGCGGCACGTCCACCTCCTGGTCGAGGCGTGGCGTCGCGCCTATGCGGACCGGAACCGGCTCCTGGCGGATCCGGACTTCACCGAGAACCCCCGGAAGACGCTCACCTCCGCGGCGTACGGCCGCTGGCGCGCCCGCGACCTCTCCTTCGAACGTGCCACCCCGTCCACCGAAGTGGCTCCCGGAGTGGAGGCGTTCCGTGCGGAGGACGGATGCACGACCCATCTCTCGGTCGTCGGCCCCGCGGGCGACGCCGTCTCGCACACGACGACGCTCAACACCTGGTACGGGAGCAAGGTCGTCGTGCCGGGAACGGGGGTCCTGCTCAACAACGAGATGGACGACTTCACGGCGAAGGCGGGAGTGCCGAACTACTTCGGGCTGGTCCAGGGCGAGGCGAACGCGATCGAGCCCGCCAAGCGGCCCCTGTCCGCCATGAGCCCCACCCTCGTCCTCGACGGCGACGACCGCCTCCGGATGGTGGTGGGCACCCCCGGCGGCTCTTCGATCATCACCACCGTCTTCCAGGTCGTCTCGAACGTCCTCGACCACGGGATGGGGCTCGCGCCCGCGGTGCTCGCGCCCCGCGTCCACCACCAGCACCTCCCGGACCGGATCACCTACGAGCCCGGGGGCCTTCCGGAAGGAGTGGTCGAGAGTCTGCGGGAGATGGGCCACGCGGTCGAAGAGCGGGAGAGGTTCTCGGGAGACGTGCAGGCGGTTCTCGTCCGGTCCGACGGGACGCTCGAGGGGCAGTCCGACCCCCGGCGGGGGGGAGTGGCCGCGGGCTTCTGACGCTCGCCGTCGTCGTGCGGCTCCGATGGCGTCCCCGGCGCCGCCGCACGCCATCTGCCGCCGTCCGTCTCAGCCGCCCCCGGCGCCGAGGCGATCGAGCAGCTTCTCGTGGATCCCCCCGAAGCCCCCGTTCGACATGACGAGGAGGACGTCGCCCGGCCGGGCCGCGGGCGCGACCCGCTCCACGATGGCGTCGACCTCGGGCACGTACTCCGCCTCCACCCCGTCGGAGCGGAGTGAGCGGGCGAGCTCGTCGGGGTCCATTCCGGTCTCCTCGTCGTAGCGCTCGGGCCGGAACAGGCCGGCGAGCACGACGTGGTCGGCGCCACCCAGGGCGCGTCGATACGCTTCCTGGAACTCCCGCCGCTGGGACGTATAGCTGCGGGGCTCGAAGATGGCGACCACCCGCCGTCCGCCGAACCGCTGCCGGGTGGCCGCGACGCTTTCCCGGACCGCGGTGGGATGGTGGGCGAAATCGTCGATCACGGTCACTCCTTCGACCTCGCCCCGGACCTCCAGCCGCCGCCGGACGCTCCGGAAGGTGCGGAGCCCCTCGGCGATGCCCTCCCATCCGGCGCCCGCCGCGCGTGCGGCCGCCACCGCGGCGAGGCAGTTCCGGACGTTGAAGGCACCGGTGAGGGGGGTCTCCAGACGGGCCTGCCGCTCTGCCGCTCGCACCACCTCGAAGGCGGTGCCGGCCTCACGGTAGTCGATCTCCTCGGCGCGCCAGCGCGGGTGGCCTCGCGCCGCCTCCTCTTCGGCGGGCTCGTCGCCCTCCAGACCGAACGACTCGACCGGCGCGTGCGACGCCTCGCTCACCTCGCGTGCTCCCGCGGTCTCCCACCCCACGACGAGCGAGCCGGTCCGGGGGATGAGGTTGGCGAAGCGCTCGAAGGCGAGGCGGTAGGCGGTCTCGTCGCGGTAGATGTCGGCGTGGTCGAATTCGACGTTGGTCACCACCGCCGTGCGGGGCAGGTAGTGCCACATCTTCGGTCCTTTGTCGAAGTACGCGGTGTCGTATTCGTCGGCCTCGATCACGAAGAGCCCGGAGTCGTTCAGGCGGAACGACGATCCGAAGTTCTCGGCCACCCCACCGATCAGGAAGGAGGGCTCCAGTCCGGCGGTCTCCAGGAGCCAGGCGAGGATCGAGGCGGTGGTCGTCTTCCCGTGGGTTCCGGCGACGGCGAGCACGTGGCGATCGCGGAGGAGCTCCTCCTTCACCGTGTGGGCCGCGGAGGTGTAGCGGAGCCCGCGATCGAGCACGGCTTCCACCTCCGGGTTGCCGCGGCTGATCGCGTTTCCCACGACCACGACGTCCGGCGCCGGCTCCAGATTCGAGGGCCGGAACTCCCGCGCGTACTCGATACCGAGGTCGTCCAGCAGGGTGGACATCGGGGGGTAGACGCCCTCGTCCGAGCCCGTGACCCGGTGTCCCTTCTCCCGGAGCAGGCCGGCGAGAGAGCCCATCGCCGTGCCCGCGATCCCGATCAGGTGGTAGTGCACCGCGCCCCGCGACGGCTCAGCCGAAGAGGAATCGGACGGTCCAGACGGCGATGAGCATGGCGGCGAGGTCGGCGGTGAGGCCGGCGGGCACCGCGTGCCGCGTCTTCTTGATGTTCACCGCGCCGAAGTAGACGGCCACGACGTAGAACGTGGTCTCGGTCGAGCCGAACATCGTGGCGGCCATCTTCACGAAGATGTGATCCTCGCCGAACTGATTGATCATGTCGACGACGAGCCCGGCGGAGCCCGAGCCCGTGAGGGGGCGCACGATCGCCATCGGGAGCACCTCCGCAGGGAAGCCGACGAAGGCGAGCAGGGGGTCGAGCATCGTCACCAGGAAGTCCATCGCGCCGCTCGCGCGGAACATCCCGATGGCGAAGAGGATGGCGACGAGGTAGGGAATGATCCGCACCGCCACCTCGAAGCCCTCCTTCGCCCCCTCCACGAAGCTCTCGTAGACCGGCACCTTCTTGTAGAGCCCGTAGAGCGGGAAGCCCACCACGATCAGGGGGATCACGAAGTAGGAGAGGACGCCGATCACCTCGCGCACGGCCTCCACGGCTCAGCCCTCCCCGCCGGCGGTGGGGGGGGCGCCGGGCGGGCCCTCGCCGCCGTGCGCGGCCGACCCGCCGCCGGGTCCGTTCCGCTCGGGGTCGGACGCCCTGGTGCCCGGGAGCATGCCGTACAGCTTCGTCGCCACGATCGCGATCACGAGGGAGCACCCCGTCGTGATGATGATCGCGAAGATGAGCTGGTTGATCTGGAGCCCCATCAGGGCCAGCAGGAGCACCGGCGGCACGAGCTGCACGCTGGCGGTGTTGATCGCCAGGAGCATCACCATCGGGTTGGTCGCGGTGTCGTCGGTGGGGTTCAGGGTCTGGAGCTCCTCCATCGCCTTGATCCCGAAGGGCGTCGCCGCGTTGCCGAGGCCGAAGATGTTCGCCGTCATGTTCAGGGCGATCATCCCGAGGGCGGGGTGGTCCTCCGGAACCTCCGGGAAGAGGGGCCGCAGGATCGGACGGACCAGCCGGACCAGCGCCCGGATCACGCCCGCCTCCTCGCCGATCTTGAGGAGCCCGAGGAAGAGGGCGAGGACGCCGATGAGGCCGAGTGAGATCTCCGCCGCCGTCTCGGCGAAGTCCAGGGCGGCGGCCGCGATCGAGTTCATCCTCACGAAGCGGACCCGCTCGAAGCGGACCGCCGCCTCCTCGACCGGGACCTCGGCTTCCGCTTCGGCCGCCTCTTCGGCTTCGGCCGGGTCCTCGGGCGCCTCCTCTGCGGGTGGATCCTCTTCCGGCGCCCGCGCCTCGGGCGCGGGCGCCGCGTCCGGGGGTGAGAACCCGACGAGCGCGCCCTGGAGCTCCTCGTCCTGCGACTGCGAGACTCCCTGGATCGTCGCGAGCGGCTCGGGAAGGTCCAGCTCGGCCTGGAAGCGGAGGGTGATCCCGTCCTGGGTCTGCCGGAGGTATCCGGGATAGCCCGGCTCGGGGCGCTCCTCGGTGTCGTAGAAGCGGCCGTACTCCTCCGGATCGATGCGGATCTCGACCGGGACGTCCCGCTCGTCCGGGTCGTAGCCCTCCGGGAACGCGAGCTCGACCGGGAGCGGCTCGCCGTTCCGGTACGCGTCGCGGGCGAGGTCGTCGATGTCGTAGCCGACCGCGAAGAGCAGGCTCGAGACGATCAACGCCGCCCAGATGTAATTCAGCATCGCGTGCCGGAGGTGCGATCCGAAGGAGAGGCGAGCGGCGGACGCGCCTCCGGCGATGCAAGCGGAGGGCCACGCCGCTCCCGCCGCGCCGGGCTACTGGCTCGCCAGCCCGGTCCCGTACTCCCGGTCGATCGCCTCCGCCATCCGCTCGGCCAGCAGCGTGTGCGCCAGCGTACTCGGGTGGACGCCGTCCCTGCTCAGCCAGGGCCCGAAGGGGGCGGTCACGGAAGCCGGGTCGGGCGGGGTGGCGGGGAAGAACGGGATCTCTCCTTCCGCCCGCAGCGAGTCGAGGGCCGGATTGGGATCGAAGAACGCGAGGTCCCTCGCCCCCGCCTCGTTCTGGATGAAGTTGTTGTACGCCGTGACCACGGTCGAGATCTGGACGATCTCCGGACCCGTCAGCACGGGATCGTCCGTCACGCAGTCGAGGGTGACGGGCGTGCCGGCCGCCGCCTGGGCGAAGAGGATCCCGAAGCCGTAGCCGAAGGGCACCAGGGACGTCTCTCCCACGCCGCCGAAGTCGGCGGGCGCGCAGTTGTCCGCCACGTCGAACGTGGGCGGCAGCGCCCCCATCTGCTCGGCCTGCCACCACGCGGCGCCCGGCGAGAGGTGGGGGATGTTCGTCACGTGGAAGACGGCGACCAGGAGGCCGCCCTCGATGCCGCTGGCCTCCAGGCTGTCCAGGACCTCGGCGTAGTCCGCCTGGAACTCTGCGGGCGGCGTCACCCCGCTCGCGTCTCCGGCCAGCGCGGCGCCCAGCACGTCGTTGTTGCCGATCCAGAGCGAGGCGAAGGTCGGGCGCACGGCGGCAGCCGCCTCGAGCTGGGTCCGGCCGCCCAGGATGAACGTGGTCAGCGCGTTCGCCGAGCTCGCGCCCACGTCGCCCCGTCCGAAGTTGTCCAGGAGGTCGAGGACCTGCGCGCCGGGGACCGCCACGTTGTTGAGGACGTCCGGAACCCGCACCGCCCGGAGCGCGCAGTCGACGTCGACGCCCACGGCTTCTCCCAGCCGCTCGCCCGTGTAGACGTTCACGAGGGGCGGCGGACATCCCGGCCACTCGAGCAGGGGCAACTCGAAGTCGGTGTCCATCCGCTCTGCGAGGAGGACGGCGTAGGAGCGCACCTGGGTGCTGTCGACGATCCCGGCCGACTGGAAGCCGGCGGTGATGCTGTTGCCGAGGGCCACGTACCGTGCGAAGAGCGGGTCTTCCACCTGCGGCGGGAGGATCTCTTCGTCGTCGCATCCGCCCAGGAGGGGGAGCAGGGCCAGGGCGAGCAGAGCCGCCCGGAAGGGGCTCCGGCGGGAGCGGATCGGATTCTCGCTGCTCATCGGATCGATCTCCGGCTCAGAAAGCATAGGAGAGGGTGGCCCCGAACAGGTGGGCGTGGAAGCTGAAGAGCCCGTCGGTCACGTCGATCGGGTCCTGGCCCGGCTGCGGCTCCCGCGTGCGGCCCCTCCGGTCGTCCTGATCGATGAACTGGTACGCCAGGTCCACCGTGAATCCGCCCGGCGCGTTCCACCCGAGGCCCGCCGTGAACTCGTTCCGGGTCGACTCCGGAAGGAGCGGGGTCACCGTCTCGTCCGGCGCGGCCGCGCCGTGGTACAGGTACCCGAGCCGCACGTCCCAGAACTCGTCCCACTCGTAGTCGACCCCGAAGCGGAAGGCGTGGGTGTCCTCGAAGTTCTCGATCCGCTCGTCGTCCGGGAGCACCTCGAACTCCAGCGGCACCCGGTCGAAGGCCGACCAGTCCGTCCACTGCCAGTCGAAGAGGAGCGTCAGCTCGCGGGTGGCGTCGTAGGCGACCCCGGCGACGAACTGCCGGGGCATCTCGATCCGGGTGGCGACCCCCTGCGGCGCGAGCGCACCAGGGGCGGTGAACGCCACCGTGAGCAGGTCGTCGAGCTCCGTCCCCGCCGGCAGCCCGAGAGGGTTGTTCGGCGGAAGCACGATGTCGGTGGCCACCTGCCGGAACACCGCCGTGCCGTCGTACTCCAGCTCGACCGCGGACAGGTAGCGGAGCCCGAGCGAAAGCGGCTCGGCGAGCCGGATCGTGGCGCCCACGTTGAAGCCGAACTCGAAGTCCGAATCACCCTCGAGGGTCGCATCGGCGAAGGCGGTGCCGCGAGGGACACCCAGCTGCCCGAACGTCGGCGGCTCGGTGCCGGGTGGGAGCAGGGCCTCGGGGACCCGCTGCTCGGAGAGGTCGACGAGCTGATTCAGCTCCAGGCTGCTGTGCACCACCGTCAGCCCGGCGCCCAGCGCGACCCGGTCGTGGACCCGGTACGCCATGGTGGGCTGCACGTAGATCGACTCGAGGCTGTTGTCGTAGCCGGAGAAGGCGCCGGAGAAGACCTCACCGTCCACCGTCCGGGGCCACTCGGTGCCGAGGCCGTACGGGACGTACAGACCCAGTCCGAAGGCGAGCCGCTCGCCGTGCCCGTAGCGCACGAACGCGTGGGGCACCGGGATGGGATCGTTCTGGAGATCCACCTCCCGACCGGTCCGGTCGAAGGTGAAGCCTCCGCCGGCCGCGATCACCGTGAGGCCGGCGGTCACCGTCCAGCCGGGATCGCCCGCCACGAGGCCGGAGGGATTGAAGAAGATCGTCGAGCCGTCCAGGCACGGGAGTGCCACGGCCGTGCCCGCGCGTCCCATGACGCACGTGCCGTGCTCGTACACGCCGAAGCCCTGGGCGGCGGTGTCGGACGGCGTGGCGACGGTCAGCGCGGCCAGGAGAAGTACCCCGGCCGGGGCGGGAGCGCGGTGAATGATTCGCATCTGACCCATTCTCCTCTACACGATCGGGTGACTCCGTCCCGGACCCGGGAACCCCCGGACATCACAAGTCATAATCCGTGCCGGCGTTGCGCGGGAATGCGACGATCGGCCGGGCGTCATCCTTGCACACATTCCGTTCCCCCGCGGCGAGGTCCGCGGATCTCGAGAGCCGAGCTTCGAGACCGGAAGAGAGGGGAGCCCGAGGAGGCGGACGTGCAACTGGGAGGAGGAGGGGCGAGGGAGGGGATCGTCCTCGCCGTCGGCCGGACTCCGTCGCTCGCGCCCGCCGGAGCGCGGACGCTCCGGGCGCTGGTCGAGGTCGGGGGAGTTCCGATGCTGGAGCGCTGCGTTCTCCGTATGGTCGAGGCGGGCGTGGAGCGGATCGCCGTGGCCGTCGCCGACGGGGCGGACCACGTCGAGGAGCTCGTCCGGAGCCGGGGGGGATGGGGGGTCGAGGTGGCGCTCGCCCGTGAGGGTTCGCCGGGGGTGGACGGTGCGATCCGGAGGGCTCGGGACCTGCTCGGGAACGAGGGACCGCTTCTCGTCCACGACGTGGGCGTCTTCTCGGATCTTCCGCTGGGAGGTCTCTACGAGGCGCACCTCCGGGAATCTCCTCTCGCCACGCTCGCCGTCCGGCTGCGCGCGTCGCGGGCGCCGCTCCTGTTCGACGCGGAGGGGCTGGTGGGCGTGGAGTGGCCGTCGGGAGAGCGCGAGATCGTGCGGGAGACGCGGGGGCGGGTCCGGAGCCTCGACTTCGACGGGATCCAGGTCCTCTCGCCCGCTCTCGCGGACCGGATGTCGGAGGGCGAGGACGTCCCGCTCGTTCCGATCCTCCTCCGGCAGGCGGGGGAGGGTGAGCGGATCCTCCCCTTCCGGAGCGAGGGGACACGCTGGTGGGACGTGGGGAGTCCCGAAGGCCTCGAAGGGGCGCGGGCCCACGTGGCCGGCCGGAGTCGGCGAGGCCGGCTCTCGACAGGTTAGTCGCGTCGAAGCGCTCCTCTCGGTCATCGATCCGCGCCCTCGGCCGAGCGGGCGGGGCCCGAGCGGTTCAGGTGCTCAGGGCCTTCTCGACCCGTTCCGAGAGCTCCTCCATGGAGAAGGGCTTGGGCAGGAAGGGCTGCGGGGGGGCCTCCGGAGGCCGGCCCATCTCGCGGGAGGTGTACCCGGAGGTGAAGAGGAAGCGGAGGTCCGGATGCTTCTTCCTCAGGATCTCGGCCATCTCGATGCCGGTCAGCCCCGGCATCACCACGTCGGTCAGGACGAGATCGACCTCCTCGCCCTCCTCGAGCATCCGGATGGCGTCCTCGGCACAGGGGGCCGCCACGACCGAGTAGCCGAGGCGCCGGAGAAGCCGGCTGATCACGTCCCTGACCGGATCCTCGTCCTCCACGAGGAGGATCCGGACCTCCGACCGCCCCTCCGGACGCGGGGCCCCGTTCTCCTTCGCAACCACCTCCACCCCCTGCTCTCCGTGTGTCATGCCGGCGCGCCGCTCCCCTCTTCCGCCCCCTCCAGGGCGGCCTTCGCCGACTGCACGATCCGCTCCACGCGGAAGCCGAGCTTCTCGAAGACCACGGCGCCCGGCGCGGAGGCCCCGAAACGATCGAGCCCGATCGCCGTCCCGCGGGAGCCGATCCAGCGCTCCCATCCCAGGGTGACGCCCGCCTCGATCGATACGCGGGCGCCGACCCCGGGGGGAAGCACCTCGTTCCGGTATGTCTCGTCCTGGCGCGAGAAGAGATACCACGACGGGAGACTCACCACGCGCGTCGCGATCCCCTCCGCCTCGAGCCGCTCCCTGGCCTCGACCGCCAGGTGGAGCTCGGAGCCGCTCGCGAGGAGGAGGAGGTCGGGAGCACCGCTCCCGGCCTCGGCCAGCACGTAGCCGCCCCTCCGCACCCCGTCCGCCGCGGCGAGCCCGCCTCCCTTCCGATCGAGGGAGGGGACCTTCTGTCGGGTGAGGGAGAGGAAGGAGGGGCCGTCGTCCCGTTCGATCGCCATCCGCCAGGCCACCGCCGTCTCGGCGGGGTCGCCGGGACGCAGGTCCATGAGCTCCGGGATCGCCCGCAGGGCCATGAGGTGCTCCACCGGCTGGTGGGTCGGTCCGTCCTCGCCCAGCCCGATGCTGTCGTGCGTGAAGACGTAGGTGACGGGCGCGCCCATGAGCGCGGCCAGCCGGATCGCCCCACGCATGTAGTCGGAGAAGATGAGGAAGGTGCCCCCGAAGACCCGGAGGCCGCCGTGGAGCGCCATCCCGTTCAGGATCCCGCCCATCCCGTGCTCGCGGACCCCGAAGTGCAGCACCCGCCCCGCCGGCGTGTCCGGCAGCAGCGAGTCGGCGTCCTCGATGTCGGTCTTGTTGGACGAGCCGAGGTCGGCCGAGCCCCCGACGAGGTTGGGGATCGCCGAGGCGAGGCCCTGGATCACCTCGCCCGAGGACGCTCTCGTGGCCTGGGCGTCTGCCCCCGAGAGGTCCGGGATCGCGTCCGGCCATCCCCCGGGGAGATCCCCGGCGAGGAACGCCTCGAGCTCGCGCGCCTCGTCAGGGTGGGCCTCCGAGTAGGCCGCCCAGCGCTCCCGCCACTCCGCCTCCATCTCCCTTCCGCGGTCGGCCACCTCGCTCCACGCCTCCCGCGCCCGCTCGGGAACGTGGAAGGGCTCGAGCGAGGGGTAGCCGAGGTTCTCCTTCGCCGCGCGGATCTCGTCCTCGCCGAGGGGGGAGCCGTGGGTGCTGTGGTGGCCGGCCTTGTTCGGGCTCCCCTCGGCGATGGTGGTGCGGACGATGACGAGCGTGGGGCGGCCGGTCTCCTCCTTCGCCGCGCGGAACGCTCCATCGAGCGCCTCGAGATCCTCGCCGTCGTCCACCCGCAGGACGTGCCAGCCGTAGCCCCGGAAGCGGGACTCCTGGTCGGTGGAGCTGGCGAGCTCGGTGCTGCCCTCGATGGTGATCCGGTTGTCGTCGAAGACCCAGATCAGCTTTCCCAGCCGCTGGTGCCCGGCGAGCTCCGCCACCTCGTGGCTGATCCCCTCCATGAGGTCGCCGTCGGAGCAGAACGCCCAGGTGCGGTGGTCGACGATCTCGTGGCCGGGGCGGTTGAAGCGGGCGGCGAGCCACCGCTCGGCGAGCGCCATCCCGACGGAGTTGGCCACGCCCTGTCCCAGCGGGCCGGTGGTCGTCTCGACCCCGGTCGTGACGAAGTTCTCCGGGTGGCCGGGCGTCTTCGAGCCCCACTGGCGGAAGTTCCGCAGCTCGTGCAGGGGCAGGTCGTAGCCCGTGAGGTGGAGCAGCGAGTAGATCAGCATCGAGGCGTGCCCGAGCGACAGTACGAACCGGTCGCGGTCCGGCCAGCCGGGGTTCGCGGGATCGTGGCGGAGGTGCCGGCTCCAGAGAAGGTAGCCCATGGGGGCCAGCGCCATCGGGGTGCCCGGGTGGCCGGACTGGGCGCGCTCGACCGCGTCCATGGCGAGCACCCGCACCGCGTCGATGCAGAGCTTGTGGAGCTCCGGGTCCCGTCCCTCCAGGATGTCTCGCATGGTCCTCCGGCTGCTTCGGGTCAGGCGCCCCGGGAAGACTATCCCCCGGTGACGAAGTTCACCAGGCGGCCCGGCACCACGATCACGCGCCGCACCGTGGCGCCGTCCAGATGACGGGTCACGTTCTCCTCCTCCCGCGCCATCGCCTCGACGGTGTCGCGATCGGCGTCCGGAGAGGCGTGGACGGTGCCCCGGAGCTTCCCGTCTACCTGGACGGCGATCTCCACCGTGTCCTCGACCGTCTTCTCGGGATCGTGCTCGGGCCAGGGAGCCGAGGTGAAGAGGCTGGCGCCGTGTCCGAGCCGGCTCCAGAGCTCCTCGGCCATGTGGGGCGCGAAGGGCGCCACCATCACGACGAGCGGCTCCACCTCGGCCCGGCTCGCGCTCCGGCCCCCGGTGCGCAGCGCGTTCAGGTACTCCATGAGCGCCGCGATCGCGGTGTTGTACTGGAGGTCGGACACCTGCTCGGTGACGCGGGCGATGGTCCGGTGGAGCAGGCGCTCGATCTCGGGATCGGTCCCACCGCCGTCCTCCCGCTCCACCGCGTCCAGCACGGTGTCCCAGAGGCGGTGGAGGAACCCGTGCGGGCCCTGGATGCCCTCGTCCCGCCAGTCGGCCGATTCCTCGAAGGGCCCGATGAACATGAGGTAGGTGCGGAACGTGTCGGCCCCCCACTCCTCGATGATCGAGTCGGGGATGATCATGTTGCCCCGGCTCTTCGACATCTTGGCGCCCTCGCGCGTGATCAGCCCGTGGGCGCGGAAGCGGGTGAAGGGCTCTTCGAAGTCGAGGTGTCCGAGGTCGTGGAGCGCCATCGTCACGAAGCGGGCGTACATCAGGTGCAGCACCGCGTGCTCGTTCCCGCCGATGTAGCAGTCGACGGGGAGCCACTTCCGGGTCCGCCCCGGATCCATCGGCGCGTCGTCGCGGTCGGTGGACGGGTAGCGGAGGAAGTACCAGGAGCTGTCGAGGAAG
>CAYPDV010000058.1:0-17110 GCA_964409525.1 uncultured Gemmatimonadaceae bacterium | reverse complement strand
CGGAGACCGACTTCTCGGATCGGGAGCTGGACGTGATGAGCGTGCTCTGGCTGCACGGGTCGGGCACGGTGGCCGAGGTGAGGGAGGAGATCGCCGACGAGCTCGGCTACACCAGCGTGCTCAAGGTCCTCCAGATCCTGGAGTCCAAGGGCTCGGTGCGCCACGAGGAGGAGGGGCGTGCCTACCGGTACTTCCCCGTGGTCGGTCCCGAGGAGGCGGGCGAGACGGCCATCGATCGGATCCTGGACAAGATCTTCCACGGCTCGGCCGAGCTTCTCCTGGCCCGCCTGGTCTCGGACCGCGACCTCTCCGACGAGGAGCTGGGCCGCATGCGGGACCTCCTGGACCGGGCCCGACAGGAAGAGGCCCGGCAGGAAGAGGAGCGAGACGAATCCGGGGCCGGGGGCGAGGAGGACGCGCGATGATCGCCGCATGGATGCTCCACCTCGTGATCCTCTCCGTCCTGCTGGCGGGCGCCGCCCGCGCCGCGGAGGGGGCGCTCGGGCTCTATCGACGCCCCGTGCGCTGGAGCTGGCTGGCGGCCCTCTGGCTCCCGCTCCTCCTTCCGCCCGCGGGGTGGGCGTGGCGCCTCGTGGCGCCGGCGCCGGCGGCCGTCGGATCCGAGCTCCCGCCGGCCGGGGGCGGGACCATCCTTCCCGCGCTGGACCTGCTGGTGCCGGCCTCCGCCGGCCCGCCGGCCCTCGACTGGATCCTCGGGGGGGCGTGGCTCCTCCTCGCGCTGACGGCCGCGGGCGTGATCGCGGCCGGGCACCGGAGACTCGGGCGCCGGGCGCGGAGCTGGTCGCCCGACTGCGTCGGTGGCGCCGAGGTCTGGCTCTCCAGGGACTTCGGCCCCGCCGTGGTGGGCGTTCTGCGGCCCCGGATCGTGCTCCCGCGCTGGCTCCTCGATCTGCCCCGGGCCGAGCTCGAGGCCACCCTGCTCCACGAGCGGGAGCACCGTCGGGCGGGCGACACCCGACTCCTCCTGGCGGGCCTGGCCGCGGTCGTCCTCACCCCGTGGAGCCCGGCGGCGTGGTGGGCTTTTCGCCGCACGCGGGAAGCGGTCGAGATCGACTGCGATCGCCGGGTGCTCCGCCGCGGGATCCGGCGGTCCGAGTACGGCGCCGCGCTCCTCACGGTGGGCCGCCGGGGAGCCGACGCCTTCCTCGCGGCCGCCGCCCTCTCCGAACCCCCTTCCTTCCTCGAACGGAGGCTGAAGATGATCACCGCATTCGAGCCCCGCGGGCGACTCGTCCGCGCCGCCGCCCTCTCCCTCGTGGCCGGAGCGCTCGTGGTGGTGGCGTGCGAGACGCCCCGGCCGACCGAGGCGCCGCCATCGTCCGACCCCGAGGAGGAACTCGCGTCCGACGCGGTGGACGCCGCCCCCGTCTCCGCCGCCTCCACCGTCCAGCCCGAGTTGACGAACCTCCGGGAGGTGATCGACGCCGTTCGGGAGCACTACCCGCCGCTGCTCCGGGACGCGGGCGTCGGAGGTCGTGTGACCGTCTGGTTCCACGTCTCGGACGACGGCGAGGTCGTCGAGGCGAGGGTCTCCGAGAGCAGCGGCCATGAGGAGCTCGACGGGGCCGCGCTCCGGGCCGCCCGTACGGCCCACTTCACGCCCGCGCTGAACGACGGCCGTCCGGTGGCCGTCTGGGTGCAGGTCCCCGTCACCTTCACGCCCTGAAGGAAGGGGGCCGAGCACCCTGGGGCCTCGGGAGGGAGCGGCGGGAGCGGAGCTCCCCGGCCGACCACCGCAGGGGGTGTCAGGGGGCTCCGTCTTCCTCCGCCGGGAGCGCCCACACGTCCACCCGCCCGAGGGCGATGTAGGGCACCGCGACGCGCCGGCGGCGGGTGTCGACGCCGATGTCGGCGGGCGCCCCGGTCGTGCGGATCAGGATGCGGTCCTCGTCCCCTTCGAGCACGTGGAGCGCGGAGTCGGCCTGGCTGGCGACGATCACGCGACCGTCCACGATCTCCACACCGTCCATGAAGCCGGCGGTCGTGGTCGCCAGGTCCGTGATGCCCCGGTCGGGAGACCACGTCCGCATCGTGGGCTCCCCTCCCCACGGCGCCAGCACGAATCGCTCGGCGGCCGGGTCCCAGGTGATGCCGTTGGGCGGGCCGAGACGAGGATCCTCCGCCACCACCTCCGCCTGGCGCCCGTCGATCCGGTAGATGCGCGAAAGCCCCGTGTCCGTCACGTAGAGGACGCCGTCCGGGCCCGCGGCGACGTCGTTGAGAAACCCCGGCTCGTGGGCGCGGAAATCGACGAAGGCCACCGACTCTCCGGTGCGGCGGTCGAAGCCGTGCACCCCGTCCACGTCCGCCACCCACAGGGTGTCGCCCGTGAGGAACATCCCCCGGGGCATGTGGAGCGGCTCGTCGGGGCCGGCCGTGGCAAAGCGCAGCGCGTCCACGGTCCCGTCCGGGGCCAGACGACTCACGTAGCCGTTTCCGTCCCGGTCCTCTTCGGTGGCGGGGCCGAAGCTCGAGACGAACCACACGTCCTGGCCCGGATCGTAGCGCACCGCTTCCGGACCGTCGAGCCCCGTCACCACCGCGACCCGGTCCGTGCTGTCCTGGACATCCGTCCAGGAGATGTCCGGGGCGCCGGTCGGCGGGGTGGGCTCGTCGCCCGCGGCGTCGCGCTCGGGGGCGCCGTCCGTGCACCCGGCGGAGAGGAGAACGGTGAGGACGGCGAGGGCGAACGACGTCGCGAGCTGGAAACGGTACACGGGAGCTCCAGGGTTCACGGGAAGCGATCACGAGCCTCGGGGCTCTCTACGCGTGAGTCGGGCGGGCGTTTCGGCGGCCCGGAACGTATCCGGACCCCGTCCTACCCCCCGGCAGGGATCCCCCGCCGTCCGCCCCGGGCCACGGTGAGGAAGGCGTCGGCGTCCTCCAGGAGGCCGTCCACGAGCTCGTCCGAGAGCCCCGCCTGCTCGACGGCGCCGGCGAGCTGGAGGTGGAGCACGTAGAAGTGCCACGGGATGTTCAGGGTCGACCGGTCGGCCCACACGTCGCGGTCGCGGAGACCCCGGTACGTGTAGACCTCCTCGACCAGCGCGAGCGAGCGCTCGAGATCGAACCGCTCGCCTCCGAGCCGCTCCTCGATCCGCACCCAGCCCTCCGGCGCTTCCGCGTCGGCGGCTCGGGGGACGAGTCGGGTGAGGAGGCCCTCCCGCACCGACATCTCCTCCATCCCGATCCGCGACAGGAGCCCGCTGCGCCCGATGAAGTAGATCGGCCGCTCCTCGACGCTGTCGTGGATGATGGCGAGCGCGAGCCGGTGTCCGCGATCGAGGTAGGTGCCGGCCGGGAAGGTCACCCCCACCTCTCCGAGCGAGAGGGTGAGCTCCTGCGGGATCTCACCCGAGCCGATCCGGCCCATCTGCTCACGCGGGATCGAGACGATGGCGCGCTCCGGAGGCGCCGGCGGGGCCGTGTAGAAGTCCGGGGCCTCGTCGGGCTCGAAGAGGCGCTGGCACGGCTCGCCGCCCTCCGGGCCGCCCCCGCCGGCGCAGGGGGTGCTCCAGAGCTGGAGATGCCCCGCGTACCACTCCGTGTAGAGATACTGCACGACGATCACCGTCACGTCCTGACGCAGCCCCTCCACCTCCTGGAGGTACCAGAGGGGAAAGGTGTCGTTGTCGCCGTTGGTGAAGACGATCCCGTACGGCTCGGCGCTCATGAGCAGGTCGTACGCCCAATCGCGGGCCGCGTAGTCGCCGCTCCGGCTGGCCCACTCGTGATTGAGCAGCCCCGGCAGGAGGGCCAGGATCAGGATGGGCGACGTGAGCACGAGCGCTGGCCGGCCGCGCATCGCCTCGGCCGCCTTCCGCCAGGCGCCGGCCAGTCCCATGCCGGCCAGCAGGCCCCAGAGGAGGAAGCTGGCCACGAAGAAGTAGTCGCGCTCGCGCACCTCGTGGAGGTTGGAGTCCGTCACCTCCGGCGCGAGGGAATAGCCGTACCGGAAATTCAGGTAGTAGACCAGCCCGAACGTGAGCGTGAAGGTGAGCGTGGCGAGATAGGCGAACAGGAGCCGGTCCGACCGCCACGCGACCCAGAGGCCGCCCACGCCGAAGGCGAGGAAGAGGAGGGCGAGCGGGAGCCGGGGCCCCCCGGGCACCTCCGAGGGGTCCAGCCCCCGCCCCCACTGCCATTCGAAGTACTGCCAGTAGTTCAGGAGCTGGGACGCGAGCGGCGCCATACGCTCGGTGACCGGGGGCTTCGCGTACTGCTCGCGGGTGAGGGAGGAGGCGAGGGCTGGACAGCCCGCACGACCGCCGGTGTAGATCGCCACTCCGGCCTCGACGAGACTCTCGCAGACGGGCTCGCCCTCGTTGATCGGCGGGTGGTCCTCGGCCCGGATCGGGAGGAAGAAGTTGAAGGAGAGGCCCACCACCACGAGGGGCACCGCCCGGATCCAGAAGGCACGGCTCCGGAGGAAGGGGGCCCGGGCGAGTAGCGCCAGGACGAGGAGCGCGGCGGCCGGGAGCACCGACATCAGATGGTTCGTCGAGCCGAGCGCGAGGAGGTAGACGATGGCGAGCGGGTACCGGAGGCTGCCCGGCAGGCCTCTCCGGTCGTACCAGCGCACGGCCAGCCACGTCACCGCCATGATGACGAGCACGCTCAGCGTGTAGACCTTCTCGTTCACCGTCGCCTGGTTCCAGACGGTGTAGGCGGTGCCCCCGAGGACCGCGGACGCGGCGGCCCCCACCAGAGCCCAGCGGCCCTCGCCCCCGAAGCCGACCAGGAGCCGGTGGGCGACCAGGAAGAGGAACCCCACCGAGGCCGCCGTGGTGACGGCGGCCAGGAGGTTGATCCGCACCGCGACCGAGAGCCCCAGCGGGGCCAGGAGGAGCTCCCACGCCCGTCCCACCACCACGAAGAGCGGGTTCCCCGGCGGGTGCGGGATCCCCAGGATGTGGGCCGTGGCGATGTACTCGCTCGCGTCCCAGAACCCCGTGGTGGGCGCCAGCGTGAGGACGTAGAGGACGAGTGCGGCGGCCGCGGCGACGGTGGCGGCGCCCCAGGGGGGTCGGTAGTCGGGCATCGGATGGCGGGAGGAGGGCGGGCCGGCGGCCGGTCCGGGAAGGTCGGTTGAAGGTGCGGCGAGGGATCTCCCTCGTCCAGCCCTCCGCAACCGCGCGCCGGGCCCCGGGGTAGCCGGATCGATGCCCTCCTCCACCCTGCGCTCCCTCCGCTTCGCCCGCGCCTGGCTCGGTGGACCCGCATCCCTCCAGGAGGAGGAGCTCCCGCTCGGCGGTGACACGAGCGGCCGGGACGCCCTCCTCGTCCGCCCCCACGACGGCGAAGCGCACCCGACGTGGATCGTGCTCCACGGCCTGACCCGGCCGGGGCGGGAGCACCCGGCGCTGCTTCGCTTCGCGCGCTCCCTCGCCGCAACCGGCGCGTCGGTCCTCCTTCCCGAGATCCCGGAGTGGCGGGAGCTCCGGCTGGAGACCGCTCCGCTCGTGCCGGCGCTCCTGGCGAGCCTCGATCGGGCCGAGGGCCACCCCGCCTGTCGCGGTCCCGCGGTGCTCGCCGGCTTCTCCTTCGGCTGCCCCCAGGTCCTGATCGCGGCGACGGACCCGCGCGTTTCGGGGCGGATCGCGGGGATCCTCGGCTTCGGCGGCTACGCGGATCCGGAGCGGGTGGTCCGCTTCCTCTTCACCGGAGAGCACGCCTGGGAGGGAACCCGCGAGCGGCTCGACCCCGACCCGTACGGGCGCTGGGTCATGGGGGCGAACTTCCTCCCGCGGGTGCCCGGCCACGCCGGTCGGGAGCCGGTCGCCGAGATACTCCGGGAGCTCGCCTCACGGGCGGGCGAGATGCAGGTCCCTGCGGACGGTCCGGCGATCGAAGGGCTCCGGGCCGGGATGGAGCGAGAGGTGCCCCCCTCGCACCGGGAGCTGTTCCGCGTCTTCGCCCCTCCGGCCGGCTCGCTTCCGGAGCCGAACCGAGCCGGGGAGATCGCGGAAGGGCTGTGCGCGGCCCTCCGGGGGGCGCGTGGCGACGCGGATCCGAGACCGTTCCTCTCCGAGCTCCGCGCTCCGGTGCGGCTGATCCACGGCCGGAGCGACCGCCTGATTCCCTGGTCGGAGACGCTCCGGCTGGAGGCCGCCTTCCCCCACGACTCGGACGTGCACGCGGATCTGACCGGCCTCTTCGCCCACTCGAAGGGGAGCGGACGGCCCGCTCCGTGGGCGGCCGCGGCCGAGGGGCTCGGGTTCCTGGGGGCGCTCCGCCGCGCCCTCCGGATCGACGAAGGCTAGTGCCGCCCGTCGGGCGTCAGCCCTTCGCCTCCAGCGCGGCGAGCGCCGAGGCGGCGGCCTCCCGCACCTCCGTGTCGCGGTCCTCGGCACCCGCCCGCAGGAGCCGGCGGGCGTGCGGGGTGCCGATGTCCGCGAGGGCGCGGAACGCGGCGGCGCGGACCTCCGGAGGCTGGCGGGAGAAGATCCCGCCGGTGGCCTTCCGCTCCAGCGCCTGGACCGCCCCGGGATCGCCGAGGCGGCCGAGGGCGCGGATCTGGGAGACGAGCGCTCCGCGGTCCTCCTCGCTCTCGATCCGCTCGAGGAGCGGCCGCCCCGCCCGCTCCACCCGGAGCACACCGACCGCCAGGGCCGCCGCGGCGCGCACGTCCGGATCCGGATCCTCGAGCATTCCCGCCGCCAGATCGCCGGCGTCGCCACCCCCGATCCTGGCGAGCGTCCGGACGGCCTCCGTACGCACGCGAGCGTCCGGGTGGGCGAGCGTGCCGGTGAGGTGCTGCACGACGTCCTCGCCTCCGAGCTCGCCGAGGATCGTGACCCCGTTCCGGACCACGAACCAGCGCGGATCCTCCAGCATCCCGAGCACCACCGAGCGGCCGTCCTCGCCCATCGCCACGAGGCCGTCGATGTAGGTGCGCCGGGCGAAGCGGTCCCTGGCGTCCGAGAGCTGCTCGGCGAGCGCCTCGGCCATCGGCTCGCCGAGACGCGTGAACGCCTCCTCGAGCTCCCGCCGCTCCTCCTCGTCCCGGAGCCGGGGCAGGTGCGCCGCGAGCCCGGAGGCGACCCCCGGCGACAGGAAGTCCCGGACCCGCTCCAGCCCTCTCCGGCCTCCGTGGCGGAGAAGCTCGGCGGCCACGGCGGCCAGCGCTTCCGTGGCGTGGAGCTCACCGGCCGATCGGATCTCCTCGGCGAGGGCCGCTTCCCGTCCGGGCTCGCCGGGCGCCTCGAGCCACGCCTCCACGACCGCCGGAAGGGCGTGGCCGGCGTCCTCCGCCGCAGCGGCCTCCGGATCCGCCCCGGCCGCGTCCTCGGTCCCGAGTGCGGTCCCGGTCTCGGCCTTCGGGGCGGCCTCCGGATCCCTCGCCCCGCCGGCTTCCTCCTCCCCGGTCAGCGCCTCGAAGAGGGAGTCCACGGAGCGGGCGAGCCCGTCCCCGGTCTCGGACGGCGGCGGATCGGAAGGGCTCATTCGGGCCTCCACTCGTGAGTCAGAGTTCGTACTTGTCCCGCACGTGACGCGGCAGCTCCCGGAGATAATCCTCGAACATCTCCTCCTCCGGAGACGGGCCTCCTTCCCTGGAGCCCACCTGTGGAAAGTCCACTCCGGCTTCCTCGTAGATCTCTTCCAACGTGATCCTCGGGACCTCGTTCTCCATCCCCAGGAAACGGGCGGCCTCGTAGCGCTCGGTCCCGCCGACGACCTGATCGCCGTGCATCACGAGAGGCGAGCCGGTCCAACCCTCCTCCCGCATCCGCTCCACCAGCTCCTCGTCCGCATCGCCCATCGGGCGGCGGCCGGTCGTCTCGTCCGCGTCCGGGGCGCGCCCGGATTCGACTCCTCCGGCGCGCTCGTCTCTCTCTTCCACCATGGGGCTCTCCGCGTCGTAGTCAGGAATGCGCTCGCGGAGGGGAAAAGTGCAAGATCCGTGCGTTGTGAGAGGCCTCGTCCGTCCTCGTCACCTCGCCTCGACGGGCAGCCCCGCCCGGCGCCACCCCATGAGGCCGCCCCGCACGTTCGTGACCCCTTCGCGGCCGGCGCGGAGGAGCACGCTCTGGGCGATCGCCGAGCGGCCGCCCCCGCGGCAGTGGAGGTAGAGCGGCCTTTCCTCTTCGAGCTCGTCGAGCCGGCGGGGGAGCTCGCCGAGCGGGATGTGCACGGCCCCCGGGATCCGCTCCTCGTCCCACTCCGAGGGCTCCCGCACGTCGACCAGCGCCGCGCCGGCCTCCACCGCCCGGGCGCTCTCCCGCACGTCGGCCGAGGCGGCCTTCTCGAGCGGTCCCACCTCCTCGCTCCAGCGCTCCAGCGCGTCGGGGCCCCACCAGCCCTCCACACGGTCGAGTCCGATGAGGAAGAGGTCCCGACACGCCTCCCGTGCGGCGTCCTCGCCCCCGGCCACCAGGCGGATCTCCGGGCCGTACGGCAGGAGCCAGCCGGCCCACGAGGTGAAGGCCCGGTTCAGGGGGATGCTGAGGCTGCCCGGAATATGGCCGGCCGCGTACTCCGCCGGCGGCCGTACGTCCAGCAGCACGTCCTCCGCGCCGGCGGCCTTTCCTGCGGCGGACCGGTCGAGAACGGCATCGGGATCGAGACGCCGCGGAACCCGCAGCGACCCCCGGACCTTCGGCCCGTCACGGTTCACCCGCTTCGTCCGGCCGAAGTAGGTGGGAGGCGAGGGCTGCCCCTCCAGGACCGAGCGCACGAACGTCTCCTCGTCCTCGATCCCGAACGCCCAGTTCACCGCCCGCTCCCGACCGAGCGTGCTCCTGGGATCGGAGCCGAGCGAGCGTCCGCACGCCGAGCCGGCCCCGTGGCCGGGCCAGATCTCGAGCTCGTCGGGAAAGGGCTCCAGCCGTCGGAGCGAGCGGAAGAGGTCGCGCGCCGCACCCTCGCTCGTCCCGCTCACCCCCGCGGAGCGCTCGAGGAGGTCGGGCCGGCCGACGTCGCCCACGAAGACGAAGTCACCCGTGAACGCGCCGACCGGGGCTCCTCCGTCCTCTCCGGAGCCGTTCCGGACGACGAAGGTGAGGTGCTCGGGTGTGTGGCCGGGCGTGTGCAGGACGTCCACGGCCAGCGTTCCGACGCGGAACCGGTCGCCGTCGTGGAGCGGAGTCCACCGCTCCGCTTCGCTCCAGGCGTACGACCATTCGTCGTCACCCTCGCCGGAGAGGAGGATCCGGGCTCCGGTCCTCGCGGCCATCTCCCTGACCCCCGAAACGAAGTCCGCGTGGATGTGCGTCTCGCATACCCGGACGACCCGGAGGTGCAATCGGCGCGCGGCTTCCAGGTACGGCTCCGGGTCCCGGTTGGGATCCACCACCAGGCCCTCGCCGGTCTCCTCGCAGCCGAGCAGCCACCCCGCCTGCGCGAGCTTGTCGTCGTAGATGCGCTCGAGATGCACGGCCATGCCTCCTGGTTCAGCTCCCCCAGCCCGGGAACGCCACCCGGTTCTCATACAGGATGAGGATTCCGGCGACCAGAAGAAAGAGCGCGAAGCCGCGCCGGAGCCGCCCCTGCGGCACCCGGGCGGCCATCCGGGAGCCCGCCAGGATCCCGACCACGGTGAAGATCGCGAAGACGGCCATCAGCGCCCAGGGCACGGAGGCGCGGCCCAGGTAGCCGGCGAAGCCGGCGCCCGCGTTCAACGAGATCACCAGGAGCGAGGTCCCCACCGCCTCGTGAATCGGCACGGCCAGCAGGAGGACGAGCGCGGGCACGATCAGAAAGCCGCCGCCGACGCCCACCACGCCGGTCAGCACCCCGACCGGCATCGCGACGAGCGGCACCGCGAAGAGGTACCTCGCGCGGGGATCCTCCCGCTCCGGGCGGCCCCGGAACATCGAGAGCGCCGCCGCGAGCATGACGGATGCGAAGACGGCCATCTGAAAGGTCGGATCCAGGAACGCGGCCAGCCGGGCGCCGACGAAGGCCCCGACCATCGCCGCCGCGCCGAAGAGGAATGCCGTGCCGACCCGGACGTTGCCGGCCCGCCCGTGGCTGAGCGCTCCGACCAGGGCCGTCGTGCCCACCACGACGAGGCTCGCGGGGATCGCCTCCTTCACGGGCAGCCCCAGCACGTAGACGAAGACCGGCACCGTGAGGATCGAGCCGCCCCCACCCAGCAGGCCGAGCGCCCCTCCGACGACCAGTCCGAGGAGCGCGCCGAGAGCCGTCATGGGCCCGGGTATCCGCTAACGGTCCCGGAGGCTCAGCGTCCCTCCCCATCCACCGTGGCGAGCGAGGGCTCCCGGCCGGTGGCCCGGAGCCGCCTCGAGACGGCCTCCGCCTCGCGCATCACCCGGAGCGCGTTCAGGCCCACCAGCTTCTCCAGCTCGTCCTCGCTCCATCCCCTGCGCGAGAGCTCGGCGAGGAGCGCCGGGTAGGTCGAGACGTCCTCCAGCCCGGCCACGACGCGGGTGATGCCGTCGTAGTCGGCGCCGATCCCCACGTGGTCGATGCCCGCGACGTCCCGCACGTGCTCGATGTGGTCGGCGACGTCGGTGAGGAGCGCGTCCGGCATCGGCTCGCGCTCGCGCCACTCCTCCAGGCACCGGACGGAGCCTTCCGTGTCGGCGCCGTGCTCCGCCTCGCACGCCTCCCGGCGCTCCGTCTCCCGATCGCTCCACTGCCGGTGCCGCTCGGAGACGAAGGCCGGGACGAAGGTGACCATCACCACCCCGCCGTTCTCCGGCAGCCGCCGGAGGATCGAGTCCGGGACGTTGCGGACGTGGTCCGTGACCGCCCGCGCCGAAGCGTGGGACCAGATCACCGGCGCCTCGCTCGTGTCGAGCGCGTCACTCATGGTCGCGTCGGCGGTGTGGGAGAGATCGACCAGCATCCCCAGCCGGTTCATCTCCCGGACCAGCTCACGGCCGAAGTCGGTGAGGCCGCGGACCGGCCTTCCCAGCCGGTCGGAGTCGATCGCCGCCTCCGCCCACTCGGTGTCGCAGTTGTGGGTCAGCGTCATGTAGCGGACCCCGAGCCGGTGGAAGTCCCGCAGCGCGGCGAGCGAGTTCTCGATGGCGTGGCCCCCCTCCATCCCGAGGAGCGAGGCGATCCGCCCGCGGGCGAAGGCGTCCTCGAGCTCGGACGCCGTGCCCACCCGCTCGAGCTCCGGGTAGCGGTCGATCACGTCCCGGGCGATGTCGATCTGCTCGAGCTGGGTCAGGAGCGCCCCCCGCTCCCGGTCGGCGCACGAGACGTAGACGGACCAGAACTGGGCGCCGACGCCGCCGTCGCGCAGCCTCGCCAGGTCCGTGTGCCCCTCCGTCGTCCGCCGGAGATCGTAGGCGGCCACCTCCCGGTCGGTCGCGTTCCGGATCTTCCACGGGAGGTCGTTGTGCCCGTCGATCAGAGGCACCCGCTCGAGCACCTGCCGCGCGGTCCGCTCGTGGCTCTCCTGGGCTCCGAGGTGCGCGTGCGGGACCGGAAGGAGCGGAGCCGAAGCGAGAGCGAGGGCCAGCGCGAGTGTGGCCGCCGGAACCCCGGCCGCCGCGACGAGGGAGTTCCGGGCGGATGCGGCCCGGCACCGGTCGAGGGGTCGGGAGGGACGTTCCTTCATGTCTCGGTCATCTCCTGGATGATCGTCAGCGCGTCGCCGGACCGGAGTCGGCCCACCGCCCCGCTGGAATACACCGCGAGGCGCACACGGCCCTCGGGATCGAGGATGAAGGCCGTCGCGTGAAGATACGACCTCCCGTCCCGGTGCACGAACGCCCCCGTCCGCTCCGCGATCTCCGCCGGATCGAGCCCGTAGAGGATGGGGAAGGAGAAGTCGGTCCGCTCCCGCATCTCGCGGGCGTCGTCCCGGTCGTCGGTCGAGAGCGCCACCACCCGCACCTCCCGGCGCCGGAAGCGCTCCGCGTCGTCCTCGAAGTCGGCCAACTGCCGACGACAGTGCGTTCACCAGACCCCGCGGTAGAACACGACCACGCTCCAACCCCCGGCGAGCTCGTCGGGCAGCGTCGTCTCGTCCTCGCCCTCGACCGAGGGGGCGGTGATCCGTGGAAAGGGGTCTCGATTCTCGAGTTTCATGGCGTTCTCAGGGGGATCGCGAGGCAGGTTCGGCGCCGGGACCGGGCCTCCGGCGCTCCGTCCAGCGACGTGCACGAACCGCACCGGGTGGGCGGCGGGAGCCGCACCCCCGGGGCGCCGCAGGGGGCACTGCGCAGGATCACCGGTTCGATTTGGAGGGAGGAGGTCGGCCTGCTTGCTACGGCTCCTATCGGATCCGATCCCCTGCTACGCGCCCCGGGGGTGCGGCTCCCTTCTGGTCGGAGAACCATCGGTCCCCCTCCCTCTACGAAGGGAGGCCGCGCCGTCACGCGGCTCCAGGGGCACCGACCCGTTCAGGAGGGAGCTTCCGTCGTCGCGCGATTCCAGGGGCAATCGGCGCGGCGCAGCGCGGGCAGGCTGCCCGGCGAAGAGCGAGGACGCGTCGCGCCGCTTAGCGCGACCCGCAGCAAGCTCCCGCCCGGAAGGATTCGCGGCCCCGGGAAGCGCGCGACGGGGGGAGCTCCCGACATCCCGCGCGAGCGGCCCCTGGAGCCGCGCGACGGAGCGGCCTCCCGCTCACCCCCCGAGCGTCATCCCGGCCTCGAGCGCCCGCCGGATCCGCACCCGCGACTCCTCCAGGTGGGCGCGTCCCATGGCGTCCAGGCGTCCCCCCTCGAGCGTCCGCCCGATCCGCTCGTCGAGATCACCGAGGACGACCCGCGCCACCGCCGTGGCGTCGGCCGGCGTCTCCTCCGGCGGGTCGGTGACCAGCGTGACCAAGCGCTCCAGGTGGGCGCGCTGCAGGTCGCGGCGCATCGGCCCGATCTCGCGTACGGACCCCGTCCACACCTCGCTCCAGACGGACGAGGCGAGCGTCTCCATCAGCTCCGGGATCCCCAGGACCTCCCGCGCTCCGTAGCGGAGCTCGGCGTCGCGGATCCGCGCGAGCAGCATCGGATGCGTGATCCGCTCCAGAAGCGAGGTCTGGAGCGAGAGGACGGTGCGGTGCACGGGAAAGTCGATCCGTCCGTTCCAGGTGTTCTCCCTGCCCCAGTGGCTCCAGCGCTCGGCTCCGAAGCTGCCGAGGACGTCCGCCGGCAGCCGGAACGCCTCTTCCGAGAAGCCGCGCTCGGCCACGAACTCGAGCGCCCGGAGCTGCCGCTCGCGGGGGACGTTCACGAAGGGGCCCCTCTCGTCCGGATCGCCCATGCGGTCGCGGTACTGGTGCTGACCGCCGATGTACTTGACCGCGGTTCCCAGGGTCCGCGCGTACTGCCCGAGGAGCGTCGTGTAGGCGTGGGTGACGTTGCTGTACGGCTCGTTGTCGTCCAGCGCGAACTCGGGGATCCGCGGCCAGATGCCGTGGATCAGCTCGGCCCGCTCCATGGCCCACGCCAGGGGATCGGCTCCGAGGTCGTAGACGTTCACGGTCGGGTCGAGCGCGCCCGGACCGCGCGCGTCCTCGTCCGTGCCGTAGGCGTGGCCCGGGAGGGCGGACAGGCGGGCCAGCTCGGAGGCCCGATCCGGGTCGGGCGTGTAGCCGTATGCGATCGCCCAGCGGTCGTAGGTGCCGACGCCGGCGTTGTAGAAGTGGCCGTTCTCCTCGCCGTCGGAGGCGATGTTCGCCACCGGATACTCCATCACGGAGCTGAAGACGCCCCGCTCCGACGTCCACTCCGTGTCGTGCAGCCGATCGTTCGGGGTGTCCGCGGAGGAGCGGAAGTTGTGCCTGAGACCGAGGGTGTGTCCCACCTCGTGCATGGTGACCCACTTCAGCGCCTGGTGCATGTACTCGGCCGGCACCGGATCTCCGGGCCCGATCTCGCCCCGCGCGGCCAGCAGCGAGCGGACGAGGGTCCCCTGCGCGGCGAGCTCGGCTCCGAAGCCCGCCGTCTCGGCGCCGGCGGCGAGCGCGGCCAGCTCGTCGGCCGGCGCGTCGAGCACCTGCTCGAAGGCCGCGGCGGGATCGATCCCCGTGCGCCAGTCCTCGGCGAAGCGCAGGATCATGGTGCCCTCGATGAGGACGTCGGCATCCAGGATCTCGCCCGTCCGGGGGTCCACGATGGAGGGGCCGATGGCGCCGTAGCCGGGCTCGTCGGAGGTGTTCCAGCGGATCGTCGCGTAGCGGATGTCCTCCGCCTCGGCGTCGTCGGGAAGGAGCTCGGCCCGGATCGCGTCCCGGAAGCCCGCCTCCTCGAAGGCCGGCTGGAACGCCTCGATCGCCTCCGCGATCGTGGCCCGGAAGGCCTCCGGCACGCTCCGATCGATGTGGTAGACGATCGGCCGCACCGGATCGCAGAGGCCGTCGGGACCGGGCGCGGCGGCGCACTCCAGCCGCCAGCGGTTCACCTGGCGCACGAAGAAGTCGTCCCCGGCGTAGTCCGAGAAGTCCTTGTGGACGGTCATGAAGTAGCCTACCCGCTCGTCGGCGAGCCGGGGCTCCATCGGATCGTCGGGCAGCGCGGCCAGCGTGGTGTGGATCGAGACGGGGATCCAGCGGGGGTCCGGCACCGAGCGGAGCGGCGCGCCGTCTCCGGTGCCGTAGGTGAGGAGCGCCCGGAAGTTCAGGTTCCGCGGAAAGGCGCGGACGCCCTCCAGGTAGCTCCGCCTGGGGTCCAGGGCGCCGCGGGTCGGCTGGCCGCCGTTCTCCGACGCCGCCCGTCGCACCCGCTCGCTCACGCCCGAGAGGTCGGAGACCATCCAGGGGAGCACGTCGATCAGCAGCATGCCATCCTCCTCGCGCTCGGCCGCGATCCGCGCCGACTCCAGCACCGAGCTGCCGAAGGTCAGCTCCACCGCCTCCCTCGCGGCGGGATCCTCGTCCGAGGCGCGGTACCGGTGCGGGCGCTGGAGCAGGTACACCTCGCCCCCGTGCTCCTCGAGCGCGACCACGGCCGGCTCGAAGATGCTCAGCATGGTGCCGCCGAAGAGCCCGGCGGCACCGATGCCGCGGGAGATCTGGAAGCTCAGGAGCATCTCCTCACCGAGACGCTCGCGGGGCACGGCCATGTAGAGCTTCTCGTCCGTCCGGTAGAGATCGAAGAGCCCCTCGAGGCGCTCCGCGTCCTCGGTCAGCCGGTCGAAGTCGCCCGGCTCGTCGGCGTCCGCCGAGTCGGCCGGCGCGGCCTCCGTCTCCGCGCGTGCGGAATCCGCATCGCCGTCCGGGTCCCCGTCCTGCGCGGCGAGGCCCGGGGCGAGCAGGAGGAGGAGGACGAGCAGGATCGGAAGCGGGAGAAGGTGGAGGCCGCGACGCATGGATTCTCTCTCGGAGGGGAAGCGGGTGCGGGAGTGCAGCCGGAAAGGCGGCTGAATATAGCGAGGACGCCCGAGGAGCCGGTATCGTTGCCCGGAGGGGCCGCGCCCGCCGGGTGTGTCGCCTCCCCCTCCGACCCCTTCCGCCGGGAACGCTCGATGCCGCCGACCACCGCGACTCGCCCGCCGGGTCTCGTCCTCGCCGCCGCCCTGTCCACGCTCCTCCTCGCCGCACCTGCGGCTTCCCAGGACGTTTCAGCTGAAACGTCCGGCGATTCAGCGCACGCGCCGCCGGATACCGGCCGGGTGAACGCGGCCGTCCAGGCGGCCCGCGCCCACCGGGAGTCGCACGAGGTCGAGATCCTCACCGAGCTCCGGGACCTCCTCCGCCTTCCGAACGTCGCCACCGACGAGAGGGCGATCCGCGCGAACGCCCGCAGGCTCCGCTCGCTCCTCTCCGCCCGGGGGGTGGACGCGCGCCTGCTGGAGGTGGAGGGGTCGCCGCCGGTCGTCTTCGGCACCCGCGACGCGCCCGGCGCCACCGCGACGCTCCTCTTCTACGCGCACTACGACGGCCAGCCGGCCGACACCGCGCGCTGGAGCTCCGATCCGTGGGATCCCGTCCTGCGGACCGGAGCGCTCGGCCCCGGCACGAGGGAGATCCCCTGGGACTCGCTCGAGGCACCGGTCGATCCGGAGTGGCGCGTCTACGCCCGCTCGGCCTCGGACGACAAATCACCCATCGTGGCGCTGCTCGCGGCGCTCGACGCGCTGGACGCCGAGGGGATCGCCCCCTCCGTGAACCTCCGGGTACTGCTCGAGGGCGAGGAGGAGGCCGGCTCTCCGCACCTCCGCGATTTTCTGGAGCGCCACGGGCACCGACTGGACGCCGACCTGTGGGTCCTGGCCGACGGGCCCGTGCACCAGAGCGGCCGGGCCCAGCTCTTCTTCGGGGTCCGGGGGATCGTCGGGCTGGACCTCGAGGTGTACGGCGCGAGCCGCGGGCTCCACTCGGGACACTACGGGAACTGGGCGCCGAACCCCGCCACCGAGCTCGTCCATCTGCTCGCGTCGATGCGGGACACCGAGGGGCGGATCACCATCGACGGCTTCCACGACGACGTGCGTCCGGTGGGTCCGGCCGAGCGGGAGGCGGTCGACCGGCTCCCCGCCCAGGATTCGACGCTCCGCCGGGAGCTCGCCCTGGCCCGGACCGAGGCCGAGCCGGAGCGGCTGGAGCTCCGGATCCTGCGTCCCGCGCTGAACGTCGGGGGGCTCGAGGTGGGCGGGGTGGGAGAGGAGGCGCGCACGGTGATCTCCTCCTCGGCCCGCGCCTTCCTCGACTTCCGGCTGGTGCCCGACCAGGACCCCGACCGGGTGAAGGAGGCGGTGGAGCGGCACGTGGAGGGGCGCGGCTACCACGTGGTGGGGGTGGAGCCGGACGAGGCGCTCCTCCGGGAGCACCCGAGGGTGGCCCGTATGACGTGGGGCATGGGGTATCCGCCCGCCCACACCCCGGTCGACGCCCCCGAGTCGCAGGCCGTGACCGAGGTCGTCCGCCGCGCGCTCGGAGAGGAGCCGGTGCTGGCGCCCCTCCTCGGCGGCAGCCTTCCGACGTCGATCTTCCAGGAGGTCCTCGGGGTGCCGATGATCGGGGTGCCGATGGTCAACGCCGACAACAACCAGCACGCGCCGGACGAGAACCTGCGCATCGGGAACCTCTGGCGCGGCATCGAGGTGTACGCCGCACTGCTGGCGGGGCTGGGGCCGGCGCTGGAGGCGGCGCGGCCGTAGACCGCTCCCGGCGCTCGCGTGGACAGCGAGAGGCCGCGCCGTCACGCGTCTCCCGGGGCCCCTCGGGTCGGGT
>CAYPDV010000057.1:0-17208 GCA_964409525.1 uncultured Gemmatimonadaceae bacterium | reverse complement strand
GATCGACGTCCGGGTGGTCACGCCGAGCGCCTGGCACTCGCTCTTCGCCTACAACATGTTCCGCCGCCTGGAGAGCGCCGAGCTCGGCTCTCTCGAGCCCGACTTCGTGGTGCTCCACGCGCCCGAGGCGAAGGCCGACCCGGAGCGCCACGGCACCCGCAGCTCCGCCTTCATCGTCGTCAGCTTCGAGGACCGCACCGTCCTCATCGGCGGCACACGCTACGCCGGCGAGATCAAGAAGTCGATCTTCACCGCCCTCAACTACCTGCTCACCGATCGCGGCGTGCTTCCCATGCACTGCTCGGCGAACGAGGGGCCGGAGGGCGACGTCGCCCTCTTCTTCGGACTGTCGGGCACCGGGAAGACGACGCTCTCGTCCGAGCCCACCCGGGCGCTGGTCGGCGACGACGAGCACGGCTGGAGCGAGCGCGGCGTCTTCAACTTCGAAGGGGGATGCTACGCGAAGACGATCCGCCTCTCCGCCGAGGGCGAGCCGGAGATCTACCAGGCGGCCCAGAGGTTCGGGACGATCCTGGAGAACGTGGTCCTGGACGAGGAGTCGAGGGAGATCGACTTCGACCGCGCCGAGGTGACGGAGAACACCCGCGCCTCGTACCCCATCCACTACATTCCCAACGCGAAGCTCTCCGGCCGGGGCGGACATCCCAGGAACGTGCTCTTCCTCACGGCCGACGCGTTCGGGGTCCTGCCCCCCGTCTCCCGGCTCACCCCCGAGCAGGCGATGTACCACTTCATATCGGGCTACACGGCGAAGGTCGCCGGGACCGAACGGGGGGTGACCGAGCCGAAAGCGACCTTCTCGGCATGCTTCGGAGCCCCGTTCCTGCCCCGCCATCCGGCGATCTACGCGGAGCTGCTCGGCGAGAAGCTCCGCGAGCACGGAGCGGCGGTCTGGCTGGTCAACACCGGATGGACCGCGGGTCCGTACGGGGAGGGCCACCGCATGAAGCTGGCGCATACGCGCAGCATGGTGCGGGCGGTCCTCGAGGGGACCCTCGCCGACGTCGACACGGACGACGATCCGGTCTTCGGGCTGGCGATCCCCGTGGAGGTGCCCGGCGTCCCGGGCGAGGTGCTCCGGCCCCGGGACACCTGGGAGGATCCCGGAGCGTACGATCGGCAGGCGGGGAAGCTCGCGGAGATGTTCCGGACGAACTTCGAGAGGTACGAGGACCGGGTCCCGCGGAAGGTGAGCGGGGCGGGACCGTAGGAGCCCGATCCCGATGCCGACCGATCGCCTCTGGCTCCACTGGTTGATCCTCATCGTCTCGGGGGGCGCGGCCGTCGCGGCGGCCCTCTTCACCCCGGATATCGGATGGCTCCGGCTCGGGCTCGGCGTCTTCGGCGGCGTTCTCGTCGTGATCGGGATCGCCGGGGCGTTCGACATCGGATGGGGCGAGCGCGGGGACGGCGGGGCGGTAGAAGGCGAAGCGGAGCCCGGCCGGAGCGCCGGGCCCCCGACCGGGGGCGACGAAGAGGCGGAGCGCCTGCGGGAGGTCGGCGACAAGGTCCGGGGCGAGCCGGAGGAGGACGTCTCGGTGGAAGGAGAGGAGGAAGGGCCCTCCCGAGGGTAGACGGATCGCAGGCGGCCGCGGCTCAGTCGGTCGCGGCCGCGGCGGGTGCGACTCCGACGTCCCTGCGTCTTCCGGCCCCGGCCGGGCGCGTCCGTCCTCTCCACGTCCGCTCCAGCCATTCCTCCGGCGGCGACGTCCGCTCGCGCTCCTCGGGCCGGAGTCTGAACCAGCGCGCCACGAGGAGGATCTCTCCGGCCTCCTCGGGAGTGAGGCCAGCCGGCCCACCCCCCGGCTCCGACCAGACCTCCTCGATCCGGCGCGCCACGCGCTCGCGGGCCCGGCGGGTCCGCGGCCCGGGAAAGGCGTCGCGCACGCGCCCTCGACGCAGCAGATAGATCCGCTCGCCCCCGTCTCGGTCGGGCACCGGATAGACGAACGAGAGCCCCTCGACCCGGCCCCGGAAGGCGGTGATCTCCTCCCGGAAGCGGTGGAGGCGCTCGATCCGGTCCCGCATCAGGCCCGCGTACTCGAAATCCAGGCGTGCGGCCGCGGACCGCATCCGCTCCCTCACCAGGCGGAGCGGAAGGCGGCCCCGCCCTTCCAGGAAGCGGCGGGCGGCGTCCGCCCGCTCCGCGTACTCCACCTCGGAGGTCCTGCCGCAGCAGGGCGCGAGGCAGGTGCCCATGTCGGCTCGGATGCAGCGCGGAGTGCGGCCCCCCTCGAAGATCTCGAGCTGGTCACGCCAGTGCACGGGGGTCGACCCGGCGCAGTCGCGGAGGCCGAGGACGTGCGCCAGCTCCCGCACGGTGCGGGCGGTGCGGCCGACCGCGGGGAAGGGACCGAAGTAGGTGGCTCCGTCCGGGCGGACGGTGCGCACGGGCAGGAGCCGGGGAGCCCGCTCCGCGGTGAGCTTCACGAACGCGTACGCCCGCTTCCGCTTGTGGACGACGTTGAAGCGGGGGCGGCCGCGGTGGATGAGCCGCATCTCGCGGAGAAGCGCGCCGAACTCGTCCGGCACGTACTCCCACTCGATGCGGTGGGCGTGGCGCAGGATCTCGCCGGCCTTCTCTTCGGGTCCGGCCCGGAAGTAGGAGAGCAGCCGCGTGCGAACCCGCACGGATTTGCCCACGTACAGGAGCTCGTCGTCCGCACCGACGATCCGGTAGACCCCGGGGCGGTTCTGCGCGCGCTCCCGCACTCGCTCCCGCAGCCGGGAGAGGCGCCCGCCGGTCCGGTCTGACGGCGGCTCCCCGGGGCGGGGATCGGAGCGGCCGGGCGGGGGATCGGAGAGGCCGGGCAGCGGTTCGGAGGGAAGGGGGTCGGGGTGGGGAGACAGGGGAGCTCCGCGGAGGCGGTGTTCGCTTTTCCTTCGGGGGCGAACGGACCAAGGTAGGGGCGGGCGCGGCTCGGGGGCAACGGCCGCCTCTCCATTGCTCCGCCCCGCCGGTCCGCGTAGCCTCACCGCATGGACGACGACCGACGCCACCGGGTGATCCGGGATCCGCTCTGGAACACGATCCGACTGGACCCGGTCGCGGTCGGGATCGTCGACTCGCCGCCCTTCCAGCGACTCCGCTACATCCGGCAGCTCGGGCTCGCCCACCTCGTCTACCCCGGGGCGACGCACACGCGCTTCGACCACGCCCTCGGCGTCTACCACCTCACGGTGACCGCCCTCCGGCTGCTCCGGGAGCGGCGTGGCATCCCCCCGGAGGTGTGGAAGGGGGCGGAGCTCGTGCCCTACGCGGCGCTCCTCCACGACATCGGGCACTACGCCTTCTCCCACGCTCTCGAGGAGCTCGAGCCCGACCGCATGCCGGGGGACCACGAGGCGGTGGGCCGGCGCTTCTTCCGACACCCCGATCTGAGGAGGGCGCTGGAGCCGCTGGGGCCCGATGCGCCCGAGGCGATCCACGCCATGATCCGGGGCGCCTCGTCCTCGCCGCTGCGGGGGCTCGTCCACGGGAGCCTCGATCTCGACAAGATGGAGTATCTGCGTCGCGACTCGCGGTTCTGCGGCGTGCCGTACGGCGAGGTGGACGTCGATCGGCTGCTCCAGGCTCTCCTCCCGCTGCCGGATCCGGAGGGCGGAGATTGGGAGATCGGGGTCGAGGAGAAAGCGGTCAGCGCTCTCGAGTCGCTCCTCTTCGCGAAGTACCAGATGTTCCGGAACGTGTACTGGCACCACGGGGTGCGCGCGGCGACCGCGCTCTACAAGCGGATCGTCGACGAGTCGGTGCGCGCGGGAGTCCTCGACGCCGAGGAGCTCGTCGGTCCTACGGACGAGGAGCTCCTCCACGAGATCGCCCGCCGGGCGGAGGCGATCGACGATCCGGTGGCCGAGCGGATCGCCCGGCGCTGGCTCCCCGATCTCCGCGCACGACGCCTGCCGAAGCGGGCTCTCGAGGCGACCGCGGCCGACCTCCACGGAAGCGAGCTGCCCTCCTGGCTCGGCCGGGACGCGGTTCCCATGCGGGTTCTCGAGGACCGGCTCGCGGAGGAGCTGGAGCTCGAGCCGGGCGAGGTCGTCGTCGACTTTCCCGTGAAGCGGGCCATGTTCCAGCTCGACGCCCTGGTGCGGCGGCGGGACGGCAGCGTCGAGCGACTGGGCGGAGGAGGGCTCCCCGGCCTGATCGACCTTCCCAGGATGGCCGAGGAGCTCTACCGGACCGCGCGGGTGCTCCGGATCTTCACCTTTCGTCGGAGGGAGCTGGCCGCCGATCGATTTCTCCAGGTGCTCGAGTCGGTGGAGGAGGGGTAGGAGGAGGTCGGGGCCTCCGGAGGAGAGAGGGTGTCGCCGCCCCTACTCCTCCACCCTCAGGACGGCCACGGTCACGTTGTCCGCCCCGCCGCGCCGGTTCGCCTCCGAGACCAGGTGCTCGGCCAGCTCGTCCAGGTCTCCGTCCACCCCGTCGCGCAGGATCTCCTCGACGGCGGTGTCCGGGAGCATCGCGGTGAGGCCGTCGGAGCAGAGGAGGTGCAGGTCGCCCGGCTCCACGGCGACGTGCTCCACGTCCACCTCGACCTCGTCCTCGAGGCCCAGCGCCCGGATCAGGACGTGGCTCATCGGGTGGAGGCGCGCGCCCTCCCGGTCCAGCGCGCCCGCTTCCACCCGCTGCTGGACCCAGGTGTGATCGCGGGTCACCGGCCGGAGCCCGCCTCGCGCCGGAAGGCGGTAGGCCCGGCTGTCGCCGACGTGCCCCACGACCCCGCGTCCCGCCTCCGGATCGACGAGGAGCGCGGTGAGGGTCGTGCCCATGCCCCGGAGCCGTGGCTCCCGGCGCCCCTCCTCCACGACGGCCCGGTTCGCCTCGCGGACCGCTTCCGCCATCCACCCGCCCCACCTCTCCTCCCATTCTCCCGTGGACGGGGGCGCCTCGCCGCCGCCGGAAGAGCCGGGAGGCCGCACCTCGCCGAGCAGGGAAGCGATCCTCTCGGCGGCGACGGCGCTGGCGCGGTCGCCCCCGGGGTGGCCGCCCATCCCGTCGGCGACGACCAGGAGCCTTCCCGCGGCGGAGACGTGAACGGCGTCCTCGTTCCGCTTCCGGCGGAGGCCGACGTCCGTCCGGCCGACGGCATTCAGCCGGAGAGACATGGATCGGTACGGGGAGTGGGGATCATGATCACCTGGAAAGATGGAGACGGCGGGCGGATCCGGCCGCCCCGGAACGGGAACCGTGCAAACCGCGGACCGGGTCCGCTTCCGGGGAACCCCGCTCGACGGCCGGTTTATTCGGATCGGAGGGGCCCCGCCACCCCCGGGGAGCACCGACGAAGCGGGGACTTCGACGGGATTTTCGCGCCCTCCGGGCCGACCTCGGACCCGGGGCCGTCGCGACGGGAACCCGATGCCGCCCCCCGTGTATTCCAATCCGACGGGCCCTGGACGGGCCCCGATCGATTCGATAACTTGAAGGGCTCCGGATCGGACGGCACCGTGCCGGCACGCCCTTGCTTCCCGAGGGGAATACGAGGGGACTTCGTCCCCCGCAGGAGATGGTAGCGATGGCTACAGCCACAAAGACGCGCCGCAAGAAGAAGGCAAAGGGGAAGAAGGGCCTCTCCGGCTTCGACGGCAGCCTCGACGAGAAGACCGCTCTGGATCAGTACCTCCGGGACGTGAGCCGACACGAGCTCATCACGCCGGACAAGGAGAAGGAGCTGGGCGCCCGTGCTCAGGCGGGCGACGAGGACGCCGTGCAGGAGCTCGCCCGGGCCAACCTCCGCTTCGTCATCAGCGTCGCGAAGAAGTACCAGAACCGGGGAGTCTCCCTCACCGACCTGATCCAGGAAGGGAACGTCGGGCTCGTGACCGCGGCCCGGAAGTTCGATCCGGAGCAGGGGGTGAAGTTCATCTCCTACGCGGTGTGGTGGATCCGTCAGGCGATCCTCGCGTCGCTGGCCAACCACGGGCGGGCGGTGCGTGTTCCCCTGAACCGTGCCTCCGACCTCGCCCGGATCTTCCGGGAGAAGGAGCGGCTCAAGCAGGAGCTCGGCCGCGATCCGACGAGCGAGGAGCTGAGCGCCGCCACCGACCTGACTCCGGCGGTCATCCAGCATCTCCAGACGCTGAACGCGGCGGAGATCCGCCTCGACGCCCCCATCGGCGACAGCGAGGATTCCCAGCTCGTCGAGCGCTTCGTGGTGGAGGAGGCGGCGGAGCCCGAGCTCGAGGTGGAGAACCGGCTGCTGACGGAGGTCGTGGAGAACGCCCTCGATACGCTCGAGCCGCGGGACGCCAAGGTCCTCACGCTGTATTACGGGCTGCGGGGCGAGCGGGAGCATACGCTGGAGGAGATCGGAAATCTCCTCGGCGTGACCCGCGAGCGGATCCGGCAGCTCCGGGATCGTGCCCTGCGCCGTCTGAAGGACGGTGCGCGTGGAGAGGCGCTGGAGTCCTTCGCCGCGTAGTGCTCGCCCCGTGAGGTGCTCTCGCTCCTCCCGTCCGTGAACGCCCCCTGGTGGGATCCCCTGGCGGATCCTCCGGGGGGCTCGTTCGTTCGGGAACGTCGACCGTGACCGAAGGCTCCTCCCCTGTCGAGGGCACCGTCATGGAGGCGGGCGGCGGCGTCTACCGCGTCGCTCTCGAGGACGGGCGCGAGGTGGAGGCGAGCCTCCGCGGCCGCCTGAAGCTCCAGAAGCGGACCGGCAGCCGCGTCGTCGTGGGCGACCGGGTGGGCGTCCGGATCTCCGGCGGGGACGAGGTGACGATCGAGGAGGTCCTCGATCGCCACAGCGAGATCGTGCGCGCCGGACCGGGCGGGCGGCGCCCCCGGCTCGTCGCAGCGAACGTCGATCGGGTGCTCGTGGTTCTCGCCGGCGCACGTCCCGAGCCCCGGACCGAGCTGATCGATCGGCTCCTGGTCGTGGCGGAGGCCGAGGGTGTGGAGCCGGTTCTCGTGCTCAACAAGATCGACCTCGACGAAGCGCGTCCCCGGGCGGAAGAGCTCGCCGAGCTCTACCGGGACGTCGGATACGACACGGTGCCGGTGAGCGCGGTCACGTGTGAAGGCCTCGAGGACCTGCGCGAGCGGATCTCCACCGGGATCTCCGCGCTGCTCGGCCCCTCCGGGGCGGGAAAGTCGACCCTCCTCAACGCGCTCGAGCCGGGACTCGGGCTCCTCACCGGGAAGGTGGGACGGAAGCGGGGCTCGGGCCGCCACACCACGGTCGCCGCCCGGCTGATCCCGCTGGAGAGCGGAGGCGCGGTCGCCGACACGCCGGGCTTCTCCGAGGTGGGTCTCTGGAAGGTGGATCCCGGCACGCTCGATCGGCACTTCCCGGAATTCCTCCCCCATCTCGAGTCGTGCCGCTTCCGGGGGTGCACGCATCTGCACGAGCCGGGGTGCGCCGTCCGCGACGCGGTGGACGAGGGCCGCATCGCCGCGGAGCGCTATCGGAGCTACCGGGTCCTCCACGGAGAGGCGGAGGAGGCGGCCCGGCCCTGGTGAGGGTCGGGTGCCGTACTCCGTCGACGGCTTCCGGGATTCAGGTCTGCTCGAGGGGCGTGATCCCCGTCGCCCCGGACACCGGGTCCCGCCGCACGGCGACGGGCCAGCGGTAGACCGCGCTCACGACCTCTTCGGTGAGCACCTCGTCGACGGATCCTTCGGCCGCGACCCTCCCGCCGTCGAGGAGCAGGACCCGGTCGGCGTAGCGCGCCGCGAGGTTCAGGTTGTGGGTGATGAGGAGCACGGTGGTGCCCGCAGAGGCGGACTGCCGGAGCAGTCCGAAGATGGCCATCTCGTGACGGATGTCGAGGTTGGCGGTCGGCTCGTCGAGAACGAGCGAGCGGGGCTCCTGTGCCAGCGCCCGGGCGATCCGGACTCGCTGGAACTCGCCGCCGGAGAGCGCGGTCACGTCGCGCGAGGCGAGCCCCGCGGCGTCGCAGCGCTCCAGGGCCGACCGGATGGCCGCCCGATCGACGGCGCGCTCGGCGCCCAGCGGCCCGAGGTGCGGATACCGTCCCATGGCCACGAAATCCCGGACCGGTATCGGGAAGGTCACGCTCTCGCCCTGCGGCAGCACGCCCACGGCACGCGCGAGATCGCGGCGGGACCACGCTCCGGTCGGACGGCCCTCGACCCGTGCCTCGCCCGACGTGGCCGGAACCACGCCGAGGAGACCCCGGAGGAGTGTGGACTTCCCCGACCCGTTCGGTCCCAGCACCGCGTAGAGCGAGCCCGGCGGAACCCGCATGGAGACGCCGTCGAGGGCCGCCCGGGGGGCGCCCGGATACCGGACGACCAGACGCCGGGCCCCGAAGCTGGGTGACTCGGTGGCGCTCACGTGCGGACCGTCCGTCGCAGAAGTACGAGGAAGAGCGGCACCCCGACGAGCGCGGTGACCACTCCGATGGGGATCTCGGTCGGAGCGAGGAGCGTACGGGCGGCGAGGTCGGCCAGCGCGAGGAAGAACGCGCCCGCCAGAAACGAGAGGGGAAGCAGCGCGCGGTGGTCCGAGCCGGCCAGGAGCCGGACCGCGTGCGGGACGATGAGCCCGACGAAGCCGATGATCCCGGCGACCGCGACCCCGGCGGCCGCGAGGAGAGAGGCGACGCCGTAGGAGAGGCGCTTGACCTTCTCCACGTCTGTGCCGAGGTACTGGGCCGTCTCCTCTCCGACCGCGAGGAGGTTGAGCGGGCGGGCGACCGCGATGAGCAGGGTGGCGGCGGGCACCGTGTAGGCTCCGGCGAGAAGGACGTCGTGCCAGTCCGCGCCCCAGAGGCTGCCCATCATCCAAAGGATCGCGCTTCGGACCTGCTCGGCCTCCGAGAGGGAGAGGACGAGAGCGAGGACCGCGGTGAAGAAGGCGCCCACCACCACCCCCGCCAGGAGGAGCACCCGCACGTCGATCCTGCCCGACGCCGAAGCCGCGACCCGGAAGACGAGCACGATCGCCACGAGGGCTCCCGTGAAGGCCGCCAGCGGGAGCGTCCACGCTCCGGCCGCCGCCACCCCGGTCGCGATCGCGAGCACCGCCCCCGCGCCGGCGCCCCCGCTGATTCCCAGGATGTAGGGCTCGGCGAGGGGATTCCGGAGGAGCGCCTGGAAGACGGCTCCGGAGAGCGCGAGCCCTCCTCCCACCAGGAGCGCGAGCACCACCCGCGGAAGCCGGAGCTCGAAGACGATCGTGCGTGCGACGGGGTCGCCTCCGCCCCGGGCGACCGCGGCGACCCGCTCCGGCGCCAGCGGCACCGAGCCGACGAGCAGGCCCCCCGCCACGACCGCCCCGATGAGGACCACGAGGAGGACCCCGAGCTGGAGCGGCCTCATGCGTGCACCCTCACCGGAGCCGCATCACGGGAAGACCTCCGGATGGAGGATCCGGGCCAGCGTGTCGGCCGCGCGGGCGAGCGACGGGCCAGGACGCATCACCCACACCGGTACCCGCACCAGCGGTACGCCCCCGGTCGTCTCGGGCGCGGGCGCTCCCTCGGGAAGGAGGAGGAGCTCGGGTTCCCGGGCCACGAGCGCCTCGGTGCTCACCGCCCCGTAGAGTCGGTCGAGGTCGCCGAAGACGTTCTCGCCTCCGGCCGCGTCGAGGAGCTGGTCCAGGAACGTTCCGGGCCCCGCGACCCATGGAGGCGAGCCGCCGACGAGAAAGGCTACCGGACGGGGGGGCCGGCCGGCGACCCGCTCCCTGACCCCGTCGATCCGACGGGTGAGCGAGTCGGCGAGAGCGTCGGCCCGGCTCCCCCGGCCCGCCACACGTCCGAGTGTCCGGATCATGTCGAGGACGTCGTGCACGTCGTCGGGACGGACCGCGATGACGGTGACTCCGGCTGCCCGCAGCCTCTCGCGGGTCCGGGGATCGGACTCGCCCTCGAAGACCACCACCAGGTCGGGCTCGAGAGTGAGGAGGCGCTCCAGATCCGGCCGGAGCCCCCGACCCACGGAGGGCAGATGGGCCACGCTGCCGGCGGTGTCGAAATCCGTGCGTCCCACGAGTCGACGGGTCTCGCCGAGCACCTCGAACGTCGAGGTCGCGGCGGGAACGAGCGAGACGATCCGCTCCGCCGCCGGTCCGTCCGGATCCGCTTCCTCCTCCGCGCAGCCGGTGATCAGGAGCAGGAGGGGGAGGAGGAGCGTCCATACACCCCGCGGCGGGGTCGGAAGGGCGGAGGAGGAGGGCATCCCGGGAGGTCAGCCTCCGGCCGAGCCTCCGGCGGCGCCTCCGTCCTCCGGGACCGGAGATCCCCCGCAGCGATCCGAGTAGGTACGGATCCACCCGTCTCCTTCACGGCCGAGGGCGGCCCACCACCGATCTTCCGCACCGAAGACCTCGACCAGGATCTCCGTGTCGCCGTCCCCGTCCCAGTCGAGCTCCTGCCAGAAGCGGGGCACACCCTTCCCCTCTCTCGCCACCTCCCGGTACGAGACGTGGGCGGTCCCGTATCCCTCGCCTTCCATCCGCCCGAGAAGGAGCAGGGAGTACGCCCCGCCCGGTGCCTCGCCGACCTCCATCCGATCCCGGTGGACGAAGGTGGCGGAGAAGGCGGGGCTTCCGTCGAGTGTGAAGGCCTGGAGATCCTGGCGTGCCTCGACCGTCGAGGGGGGCCACTGGGCGCCCAGCTGCGAGAGGATCTCCGCCAGGAGGTTCACCGACGACCTCCGCACCCCCGCGTCGGCCTCGACCGCCCGGAAGACGCCCCGGGAGGCCCCGGTCTCCGTTCCCTTCGGTAGAGCGAGGAAGCGCTCGGCCGCCTCGCCCCCTTCCACCAGCTCCGGGGTGCCGGCCAGGACCGGGCGGCTGCCGCATCGAAGGGTGTCCGCACCTTCGCCCCGCTCGACGAGGAGCGTGCCGATGCGCGTTCCGCCCGAGAACAGCGTCAGCTCGCTGCCGCGCGGAACGAGCTCGCGCACGAAGAGAGCCCGGAAGGCGGACGGGTCGTCTTCGAAATCGAGCGCGATCACCGAGTCTCCGCGGAGCTCGGCGACCGGCGTCACGGCGACGCCGTCCTCCTCCCTCCACCCCGCGAAGAGGACGGGGCCGGTCGGCAGGGTCGGGAGCGAGTCGTCCGGGCCGGCCCGACCGCCGGCGTCGAGACCCTCCGCCTCTTCGGGGGGCGGGCGGAGATTCATCTCGATGCCGCCCCAGTCCACGTTGTCGCATCCCGCGGCCACGATTAGAATCACCACGGCCGGAAGCCGACGGGCCAGGAAGGACGGCAGGTGGCGCAGCGTATGGATCACGGTGCCTCGGAGCATGCCGGAGGAGCCCCCGCCGGGGGCGACATTCGCGCCTCCACGAGGGCACGGAATCGAGAAGCTACCTCGCCCCACCGGGGGATGCAAAAGCCGGGCGCACCTCTGCCGGACGGCACCCGGCCACGCCCGGCCACCTCCGGCCACCCCGGCCCTCCGAACGCTCCCCTCGATCCTCGGCGATGCTCGACCACCAACGGTTCCGGATCGCCATGGGGCATTTCGCCACGGGCGTGACGGTGGTGACCGCACGGAATTCCTCGGGGCAGCGGTGCGGCCTCACCGCCAACGCGGTCACCTCCGTCTCGCTCGATCCCCTCCTGATCCTCGTGTGCGTGGATCGCACCTCGGCGTCGCACGAATGCATACTCGAGGCGGGCGCCTTCGCCGTCTCGGTGCTCGGGGCCGAGGAGGAGGCGCTGGCCCGGCGCTTCTCGGAGGTGGAGCGGGAGGAGCGCTTCGACGGGCTGTCGCTGCGTCATGCGCGGACGGGCAGCCCGATCCTGGCCGACGCCCTCGCCTGGCTCGATTGCCGCCTCTGGCGCGCGGTCGAGGCCGGTGACCATACGATCGTGGTGGGCGAGGTCGTGTCGTGCGACGCCCGCGAGGGCGACCCCCTCGTCTTCTTCCGGGGCGAGTACCGCCGGATGCCCACGTGAGAGGAGTTCCGCGCGGTCGCGTGCGGCTGGCCGCGTTCCTGGTGGGCGCGGCGGCCGCGGCGGCCGGCGAGGTGGCGGCCGCGCTCCTCCTCTACTCGGGCGCGGGGCTGGTGGGTGCGCTCACGCTGGTCCTCACCGCCGAGCTCGCCGCCCTGGCCACCGGCTTCTGGGCCGCTGGCTCGGATTCCGGCCGGGCGCCGGGCGACTTCGTCGTGTCGGTGCGTCGGCGATGGCTCCTGACGCTCGTCTTCTTCTCGGCGGCGGCCGGTTTCGCCGCGGCGTGGCCGCTCCTGGTGCGGGAGGGCACGACCGCCCTGGGTCAGGGGCTCGGCCTCGCGCTTCTCGCCGTGTTGCCCCTGTACGGGGCCGGGACCGTGCTCGGATCGCTCGCGACGGTGGCGCGGCGGATCTCCGTGCCGGCCACCTTCGGGGCCGCGACCGGGGTGCTCGTGACGGGATTCCTCCTCACCCGCCTCCTGCAGCCCGTGACGCTCCTCCTCCTCTGCGTCACGGCCGTCGCCGCGGGGGCGCTCGCTTCCGCCGCCGGTCCGGCGGCGACGGACGCCGAGGACCGGGTTCCGCCGGAGGGCGCTCCGCCGGACGGGGAGCCGCCACCTCGGAAGGAGCCGTCCCACGAGGCGGAGAGCATCGGTTGATCCTCGCGCACCTCTCCGATCTCCACCTGGGCTTCCGGGCCCATGGGAGGATCGAGCGCGGGCGCAACGTACGGGAGGCGGACGTGGCGACCGCCTTCCAGCGTGCGGTCCAGGAGCTTCTCCGGATCCGGCCCGACGTCGTGGTGATCGCGGGCGACGTGCTCGACCACCCCGAGCCGCCCCCGTCCGCGCTCGTCACCCTCGGCCGCGGACTGGAGACGCTCCGGGACGCGCTTCCCGACGCTCCGGTCCTCCTGATCGCGGGGGCCCGTGACGTTCCGGTGTCGGGTTCGGAGCCCGGGGTTCTCGCGGCCTTCGACACGCTCCCGGGCGTCGAGGCGGTGACCTCCACCGCCCGCTCCGTGCTCCTGCGGGAGCGCGGCCTCCGGGTCCTCCTCGTCCCGCACCCCGTCCTCGCGCGTCCGCCCCTCCCGGAGCTCCGCCCCGACCCGAAGGTCCGGTGGAACGTGCTCGTGACCCACGTCACGGTGTCGGACCGGGAAGGCGTCTCCCTGGACCCGGCGCCCTGGGATTACGTCGCCCTCGGAGGGCGGCACCGGCCGTCGATCGTGGCTCCCAACGTCCGCTACGCCGGATCGCTCGAGCGGGTGGGGCTCCATCCGTGGCGGGAGGCGGCCGAGGAGAAGGGGTTCGTGGTCTGGGACCTGGAGAGCGGCGAGGGGCGCTTCCACACGCTCCCCGGGCGCCCCGTCGTCTCCCTCGCGCCCCTGCGCTTCCCGGCGGGCGATCCGGCGAGGGCCGAGAGGCGGATGCGGGAGGTGCTCTCCGAGGTGCCGGGCGGCCTCGACGGAAAGCTCGTCCGGCTCCCCCTCCCCCCGCTCCCTCCCGCGACGCTCGCCGAGGTCGATCTCCGGGTGCTCGCTCCCTTCCGCCGGAGAGCGCTGCACCTCCAGGTCGAGACCGCCCCGGAGATGGACGTCGCAGGCGCGGAGATCGGTGAGGGAGGGCGGGGGGTCGGGCCCGTCGCTCCGGATCCCCGAGCCGCGGCTCCGGACCCGGGGCCCGCAGCTCCCCGGCCGGAGCCGGGGACGGGGATCACGGCACTCCTCGTGCTCCGCTCACGGGACCGGGCCGTGCTACGGGAAGCGCGAGAGGCGGAGACGGAGGAGGGCATCGACGATCCGGCGGATCTCCTCGACCGGCTCCTCACGAGGGAGCCGGTCGAGCTCGCGGAGGCGGCGGGCCGGCGGAGTCCGGCGGCGGACGTCGATGGAGGCGCCGGCGACGAGGTGGAGGGGCGAGGTGCCTCTCCGGACGTCGCGCGACTCGAGGAGCAGCTCGCCGGGCTCCGTGCCGACTCGGCCGAGCTCGAGGGCGAGGTGGAGGTGTCGACGATGGGATGGCTCCGGGAGCGGCAGGACGCGGAGACCCGCCTTCAGGCGTACCGGGACCGCGCCCGGGAGCTGAAAGCGCGTCTTCGTCAGCTGGACGCCGCGGGACCGGAGGCGCCGTGTCCCACCTGCGGCCGGCTCCTGGACGAGCAGCACGACGACGTGATCGAGGAGCTGCGCGAGGAGTGGGAAGCGGTGGTGCGGGACGGGCAGTGGTGGAAGCGGCGTCGCGAGCAGCTCGAGCTCAAGCCCGAGCGGCTTCAGGAGATGGAGCTGAGGCAGATGCGCCTGCACGCCTCGCTCGAGGAGGCGATGGAGCGCCTCGAGCGCGCCCGCATGCACTCCGGATCCGCGGCCGCGCAGACGCACTCCCGGGGAGCGGCCTCCCACCGCCGTCCCGGCGCCGCGTCCTCCGGGTCCCCGCCGGGCCCTCTCCTCCAGCTCGCCGGGGCCCGCCTCAGCCGGATCACCGGCGGCCGGCTCCTGGGCTTCCTCCCGCGGACGTCGGGAGAGAGCCTCCGCGTGGCGGGGCCGGAGACGAGGGGCGAGCCCGGGGAGGAGGAGGACCGTGCCGCCGCGCGCGCCTCGTTGCGCCTCGCGGCGGCGGAGCTCTCCGAGAGCCAGCGCCGGCTGGTGCTTCCCCTCGAGGACGTCCGCGGCATGGGAGGCGACGACCGGCTCCGCCTGCTCGAGCTGCTGGGCGAGCTCCTCCCGCGGATCCCCCGGGTGGCGCTGGAGACGGACGGATTCGAGGTCGAGCGGATGCCCGATCTCGTGGAGCGGGTGGTGGAGGTGCGGGAGCGCTCCGATCGGGGAGAGCGACCCACCCTGCACGCCTGGCGTCCGGGTCCGGCGGCGCTCCGGATCGAGGGCGCGACGGCCTAGGGCTCTCCGAGCACGCCCCAGGCTTCGGCGGCTTTCCGGTGCCTCTCCAGCCCTTCCCGGTCACCCTCCTGGAGCGCGGCCTGCGCGAGGGCGTAGTGGGCCCAGGCGTAGTACTGGGGGATCCCCAGCGTGGAGTGGTCGGGCCAGTGGTCCCATTCGGGAAGGCCGGACCGGTGGAGGAAGACCTCTCCCACCAGGCGCTCCGTGCGGGGAGCGTCCAGCCATCGGCCGATCACGGAGGTGAGCCCCGAGCGCTCGAGCGGGACGACGTCGTCGGGAGGCTCCTCCTCGAGTTCGGCCGGGTGGAGCCTGAAGGCGAGTCCCTGGCGGAGGAGATAGCGCTCCAGGCCCAGCTCCACCGACGCGTTCCCGCTCGAGGCGAAGTAGACCGGCCGCCGATCCGTCGAGGCGTCGACGATCGAGAGGCCGAACCGGTGCCACGGCAGGAGGTAGCGGCCCCCGGTGAGCGTGGCGGTGATCGGACCGAGGGGGACGGTCCGGCCTTCTTCGAGGTACGAGTATCCGCTCGCCCCGGCCGCCCGCTCGAGGGTGGCGTCGTCGAGGTCGAGGAGGCCCCGCTCGGGAGCGACGATCGGCTCCGCCACCACCAGCGGGACCACGCCCGGCGGCAGCGTGTCCGGCCGGCTCGTGTAGACCGCCCGGGCACCCTCCTCCGGCCGGTAGGGGCGCTGGCAGACGATACGGGTCGGGTTCGCGGCGGGATCGAGGCCTTCCGGACAGGGACGGGTGAGGTCGCGGATCTGCTTCGCGTACCACGCCGTGTTGAGGTACGAGGTCACGATCACCGTCACGTCCTGGCGGATGCCCTCCACCTCCTGGAGGTACCAGAGCGGGAAGGTGTCGTTGTCGCCGTTCGTGAAGAGGACGCCGTACGGCTCGACGCTCATCAGGAGGTTGTACGCCCAGTCCCGCGCCGAATGGTCGCCCCGCCGGCTGGCCCACGACCAGTTCAGGAGCAGGGGAAGGAGGGCCAGCAGGAGCACCGGCGCCGCCGGCGCCCACGAGCCGAGCCGGTCCCGGAGGTCGCGCCAGATCGTGGCGATGCCGAGGCCGGCCCAGAGGCCCCACACCGAGAAGGAGACGATGAAGAAGTAGTCGCGCTCGCGGACCTCGTGGGCGTCGGGATCACCCAGCGGGTCGGCGATCGTGTAGCCGTAGCGGAAGTTGAGGTAGAAGACCAGCGCAACCGAGAGCGTCGCGAAGAGCGTCACCACGTACGCCCAGCTCGGCCGGTCGCGGCGGTAGTGCTCGACGCCTCCGTACGCTCCGAGCCCGGCGAAGAGGAGAGTGAAGGGAAGGCGGAGTCCGGCGAAGAGCGGCTCCGCGCCCCGGAGCGCCCGCGCCCACTGCCAGTCGAAGTACTGGACGTAGTTCACGAGCTGGGAGTGGAACGGCGCCAGGCGTGGCACCAGCGGAGGCTTGTCGTACTGCTCGCGAGCGAGAGCCGCCGAGAGCTCCGCGCAGCCGGCCTGCCCCCAGGAGAGGATGCTCACCAGCGCGCTCCCGACGCCGCGGCACGTCGGGTCGGCCTCGTTGATGATCGGGTCGAGCGACGCCCGGATCGGCAGGTAGAGGTGGATCGAGAGGCCCACGACCGCCACCACGGCGCCCGCCGCGTAGAGCCGCCAGTTCAGCAGGGCGCGCGGCTGGACGAGAAGGATGAAGATCCCGATCGCCGGTGCTGCGAGGAACGCCATCAGGTGGTTGCCGACCGAGAGCGCCAGGATGAAGACCATCAGGACGAGCAGGTTGTCGTCCTTGCCGCGGCCGAGGTTGTCCCTCCAGTGGAAGGCGAGCCAGGTGAGCAGCGCGATCGTGAAGAGCGAGACCGTGTAGACCTTCTCGTTCACGTTCGACTGGTTCCAGACCGTGAACGCGGTGGCGCTCACGAGCACCGCCGCGAGCGCCCCGACGATCCGGAACCGGCGGTCGGTAGAGAAGTGGCTCAGGATGCGGTAGGCCACGAGGAACCAGAGCCCGTGGGCCGCGGCGCTCACGAAGGCGCTGAAGAGGTTGATCCGCACCGCCACCGAGAGCCCGAAGGGGGCGAGCAGCAGCTCCCACGCCCGCGCGAGGACCACGAAGAGCGGGTTTCCGGGCGGGTGCGGGATCCCCAGGATGTGGGCGGTCGTGATGTACTCGCTGGTGTCCCAGAAGGCGGTGGTGGGAGCCAGCGTGAAGGCGTAGAGCGCGAAGACCCCTGCCGCCGCCGCGAGGGCGATCAGGTAGGGGGGGCGCTCCTCGACGTCAGGAGAGCCGGCTGGCGGGCCGCCGGGGCGGGGGGAGGCGTGCGGTCGGGAGGCCGGCGCCATGCGGAAGGGGTCGGGGGAACGGTCGGCGGAGGGCGGAAAAGTAGCCGGATCCGGGAAGGCCGTCAGCCCCGGCGGCCTTCA
>CAYPDV010000056.1:0-17431 GCA_964409525.1 uncultured Gemmatimonadaceae bacterium | reverse complement strand
GCGGCCTTCAAGCAGCAGCGCTCCCGTCGTGTGCACCCCGAGCGTCCAGCCGGGGGGAAGCCAGGTCGTGGAGCTGTACTCCGTCACCACCGCGGGCCCCTCGAGCCGGTGGCCGGGTCGGAGGTCCTCCCGGCGGGCCCGGCCGATCTCGGCGGGTCCCGGGGGCTCGTGGAGGGGTGTCCGCCCGAGCGGTGGCGGCCCGTCCGCCTCGTCCAGCTCGTGAAGCTCGAGGGCGGCGGCGGGGCCGCGCGCGACGACCCTCGCGGTGACGGCCTCCAGGGGCGAGTCCGGCCGATCGAAGCCGTACCGGTCTCGGTGCGCCCGGTGGAACGCCTCGCGCCACCCCTCCGCCGGTACCCGGAGCTCGTAGCTCTGCCCCCGGTAGCGCGCCTCGACGCTCCGCTCCACCTCGATCCCTTCCTCCGCGACCCCCTCGACCCGGAGGCCGGCGCGGGTCTCCTCCTCGAGCGCCCGGAGCGCTCCGGCGACGTCCGCGTCGGCGACGGGCCGGCCGCCGGGGCGGAGGAGCGTCCGGACCTCTTCGCGGGCGGGAGGCGAAGCGAGGATCCCCCACGCGGAGAGGAGCCCCGGGTGCGGGGGCACGATCACCCGGGGGCAGCCGAGACGCCCGGCGAGGGAAGCGGCGTGCAGCCCGCCCGCGCCGCCGAAGGCGACGAGCGCGAAGTCGCGCGGATCGTAGCCCCGCTCGACCGATACGACCCGGAGCGCCCGCTCCATGGAGGCCTCCGCCACCTCGAGCACCCCTAGCGCGGCCTCGTCCGGTCCGGTGTCGATCCGACGGGCGAGCTCCGCGAGCGGCTCGGCGACCCGCTCCCGGTCGAGTGGCGCCTCCCCTCCGAGGAAGGCGTCGGCGGGAAGGCGGCCGAGCCAGACGTTCGCGTCCGTGACGGTCACCTCCGTTCCGCCGCGGCCGTAGGCGAGCGGGCCCGGCTCTGCGCCGGCGCTCTCCGGACCCACCCGGAGCGCCCCGCCGGGATCGATGCGTGCGATCGAGCCTCCTCCGGACCCCACCGTGTGGATGTCGAGGACGGAGATCCCGATCGGCATCCCCCCGACCGTCGCCTCCCGGCTCCGGAGCGGCTCGCCCGCACAGACGCTCACGTCCGTCGACGTCCCGCCCATATCGAACCCCAGGACGCGGGGGTGCCCGGTGCGGCGGCCCCACTCGGCCGCGCCCATCGCGCCCCCGGCGGGGCCGGACAGGACCGTCCGCACCGCCTCGCCGCGCGCGCGGGAGATCGGCACCGTGCCGCCCGCCGAATCCATCACCCGGACCTCCGTGGCGCCCGACTGCCGCTCGAGCGCCCCCAGGTAGCGGTCCATGAGGGGCGAGACGTAGGCGTTCACCACGGTGGTCGAGGTCCGCTCGTACTCCCGGTACTCCGGGAGCACCCGGGACGAGAGGGAGAGGGGCGCCCCGCTGGGCTCCAGGGCGTCGGCGACCGCCGCCTCGTGGACGGGATCCGCGTACGAGTGCAGGAGGACGACGGCCACCCCCTCCCGCCCCTCCACCCGGGCCGGGAGCGATTCCAGCTCCTCGGCGTCGAGGGGCTCGATCTCCTCGCCTCCGGGGCCGAGCCGGCCGGAGATCCCGATCCGGTCCTCGACGGGCACCAGGGGCGGCGGCCGGGTGCCGACCAGGGCGTAGAGCTGGGGGCGGTCCTGGCGGCCGATCTCGAGCACGTCCTCGAAGCCCCGGTTCGTGACGAGCGCGACCCTCGCCCCCTTCCGCTCGAGGAGGGCGTTGGTGGCCACGGTGGACCCGTGGACCAGCGCGAAGGGGGGCGGATCCTCGCCGAGCAGCCTGCGGACTCCCTCCACCACGGCCCGGGCCGGATCGTCCGGGGTGGAGGGGACCTTCAGGGTCTCGACCCGGCCGTCCCGGAGGACGAGGAGGTCGGTGAAGGTGCCGCCGGTATCGGCCGCGACGAGGAGGCGGGGCGGAGGAGAGGAGGGAGGCACGGGCGGGAGCTCGAGGATCGGCTCGGGAAGGCGCACGGGTGACCGTCCGCCCCGGAAGCGGTACCATAGCCCCGGAGCCGGCACCGCCGCACGGGGTGCCGTGCGCCGTAGCGACGCCGTCCCTCCCGGCCCCTCTCCCGTGAAGCTCCAGCCCGACCTCGCCACCTTCCGCCGCCTCGCCCGCCGGGGGCGCGTGGTCCCGGTGTGGCGGGAGTTCCTCTTCGACACCGAGACCGCCGTCACGGCGTACCGGAAGCTGGCCCGCGGCCCCTTCTCCTTCCTCCTGGAGTCGGTGGTCGGAGGCGAGCGGTGGGCCCGCTACTCCTTCGTCGGCACCGAGCCGCGGGGGGCGTGGCGGCTCGGGAGAGAGGGCGCGGAATGGTGGTCGCCCGGGGGTGGCTGGGAGCCGATCGAGGCGGCAGACCCGCTCGCCGATCTCGCGGAGCGCCTGCGAGCGGCGCGGCCCGTGGGCACCCGCGACCTGCCCCGCTTCTGGGGGGGCGCCGTCGGGTATCTCTCCTACGACTGGGTGCGGCGGCTGGAGAGCCTCCCGGACGCGCCGGAGGACGACCTGGGCGTCCCCGAGGCCCTGCTCGTATTCACCGACCGGGTGCTCGCGATCGACAACCTGCGGGGCACGGCCCGGGTCATCGCCGCCGTCCCGGTGCCCGACGACGCCGACGACGCGGAGCTCCGGCGGCTGCACGAGGACGCGGCGGAGCGGACGCTGGAGTGGATCCGGCGGCTCGAGGAGACGGAGGGCCCGCCCCCCCTCGAGCTGGGCGAGGAGCCCGAGGAGGATCCCCGTTTCACCTCCTCCACCAGCCGCGAGGCGTTCGTCCGCGGGGTCGAGCGGATCCGCGAGTACGTCGCCCGCGGGGACGTCTTCCAGGTGGTGCTGAGCCAGCGGCTGGGAATGGAGCTCGACGCCTCGCCCTACGACCTCTACCGGGGGCTCCGCTCCCTCAATCCCTCACCCTACCTGTACCTCCTCGAGCTGGAGGGCACCGCCCTGGTCGGAAGCTCTCCGGAGGTCCTCGTGCGGGTCGCCGACGGCACCGTGACGGTGCGCCCCATCGCCGGGACGAGGCCGCGCGGGCGGGACACGGAGGAGGACGCCCGGCTCGCCGCCGACCTCCTCGCCGATCCCAAGGAGCGCGCCGAGCACCGGATGCTGGTCGACCTCGGACGGAACGACGTGGGGCGGGTCGCCGTGCCCGGCTCGGTCCGCGTGCCGGAGCTCATGGGGGTGGAGCGCTACTCCCACGTGATGCACCTCGTGAGCCGGGTCGAGGGGGATCTGCGGGAGGGGCTCTCCGCCCTGGACGTGCTGAAGGCGTGCTTCCCGGCGGGCACCGTCTCGGGCGCGCCCAAGGTGCGGGCGATGGAGATCATCGACGAGCTCGAGCCCGTCCGACGGGGGCCGTACGCCGGGGCGGTGGGGTACCTCGGCTACGGCGGCGCGAGCATGGACGCCGCCATCGCGATCCGGACGCTCCTCTCCACCGGGGGCCGCGCCTACGTCCAGGCGGGAGCGGGCGTGGTGCACGACTCCGATCCGGAGGCGGAGTACGAGGAGACGCTGGCGAAGGCGCGGGCGCTCCTGCGGGCGGGCACGATGGTCGGGCGGCGCTGAGCGGGCGGCGCCGATCGGGCGGCGCTCGGTTCCCCGCGCCGCTCGGGCTCGGCCCGTCCGCTCAGATCCCGCCCGCCGTCCCGTAGAGGCGCGCGAGCGTCCGCACACCCTTCTCGAAGTTCTCCACCGCCAGCCACTCGTCCGGGGCGTGCATGTTGGCGCCGGGAAGGGCGAAGCCGAGGAGGAGGGCCGGCGCCCCCAGGATCCGCTCGAACTCCACCACGATCGGGATCGTGCCGCCCTCTCCGGTGAGGACCGGCTCCCGGCCGAACGTCTCGGCGAGGGCGGCCGAGGCCACGTCCATCAGCCGCCCCTCCAGCCGGCCGCGCCACGGCCGCCCGCCGTGCAGCTCGACGACCTCCACACGGACGCCCTCCGGGGCGTGCCGGTCCACGTGCGTGCGGAAGAGCTCCGCGATCCGATCCGGGTCCTGGTCGGGGACCAGGCGGAAGCTGACCTTCGCCATGGCCCTCGCCGGAAGCACGGTCTTGGCGCCCTCGCCCGTGTAGCCGCCGAGCAGGCCGTTCACGTCGCAGGTGGGCCGCATCCAGAGGCGCTCCAGGGTGGAGAAGCCCTCCTCGCCGCCGAGAGCGGGGGCACCGACCCCGTCCAGGAAGTCGTCCGCATCGAACGGCAGGCCGGCGACGCCCTTCCGCGCCTCGACGTCCCACTCCCGGACCCGGTCGTAGAAGCCCTCCACGGCCACCCGCCCCCGCTCGTCGTGGAGCGAGGCGAGGATCCCGGCGAGGGCGTTGGCGGGGTTCACCACGGCGCCCCCGTAGGCGCCGGAGTGGAGGTCGCCGGCCGGCCCCCGGACCCGCAGCTCGAAGTACGCGAGGCCGCGCAGCGAGAAGAGGAGGGAGGGGAGCCCGGGGGCGAACATCGCGGAATCGGAGATCAGCACCGCGTTGCACGCCAGCCGCTCGCGGTGGGCCTCCACGAAGGGCAGGAGGTTGGGCGAGCCCACCTCCTCCTCGCCCTCCGCGAGCACCACCACGTTCACCGGGAGCCGTCCGGCGGTGGCGAGGTGGGCCTCGAGGGCCTTCACGTGCAGGTAGAGCTGGCCCTTGTCGTCGGCGGAGCCGCGGGCGTAGATCCGGCCCTCCCGCACCTCCGGCTCGAAGGGGGGCGAGGTCCACTCGTCGAGCGGCTCCGGCGGCTGGACGTCGTAGTGGCCGTAGACGAGCAGGGTGGGAGCGGCCGTGCCCGCGCCGCGCCATTCGGCGAGGACGACCGGATGGCCCGGGGTGTCCAGGACCTCGGACTCCAGCCCGGCCGCTCCGAGACGGTCGGAGAGCCACTCCGCCGCGCGCCGCACGTCGGCCCGGTGCTCCGAGCGCGCGCTGACGGACGGGATCCGGAGAAAGTCGAAGAGCTCGTCCCGGAAGCGGGGGAGCTCGCGGTCGACGAAGGAGAGGGGGTCCGGCATGGGTCTCCAGGTGGAGCGGCCGGGTCCGGGTGGAGCGGCCGGTCAGATCAGCCCGCGGATCCCCCAGCGGTAGATCCAGCTCATCAGGGCCGCGAGGACGACGGCTCCGCCCATCCCGCCGAGGCTGAGGGAGGCCGGGGCATACATGTGGAAGAGCCCCACTCCGAGCATGCCGCCCACGAGGGCTCCGAAGGCGCCGAGCGCGACGAGGATCCCGACGTGTCCGCGGGTCTCCTCCGGACGCTTCACGATCGCGCGCGTCGTGAGGGCGATCAGGACGCCGAGGACGATCCAGACGAAGATCCCGATCCAGTTCTCCATGCTTTCCGATCCCGGCTGCGGTGAGGTGTGCGCCAGGCGGAGCCGACGCGACCGGCGGAGCCCGAACGCCACACGACTTCTGTACCACAACACTAGAGAGCGGCCGCCGGGGCCGCCACCCGCGCCGCGGCGTCGTGCCGGCCGGCCGGGCCGGCTACCCGCGTCCCATCGGGCTCACGTCCGGACCGTGCTCCTACCCGCGTCCCATCCGGCGCTTGAGCTCGCGGAGGCGCTCTTCCACCTCGTGTGAGCGCGGCTCGGCGGAGGGGGGCGCGTCGCCGAGGGCCTCCTCGACCTCCTGCTCGGCCGAGCGGAGCGCCTCCTCGCCCGAGATCCGCTCCTCCATGCGGTCGAGCTCGCGGAAGAGATCGTCCGCGTCGTCGAAGGTCCCGCGGGCGCGCGTGCGCCCCACGACGGCGGCGAGCTCGCTGCGACGGGCCCGGGCCTCCTTCAGGGCAGCGGTCATCTCCTCGATCTCCGCCCGCCGGACGTCCGCCTCCTCCTTCAGGGCCAGCGCCTTCCGCTCCAGGACCCCCTTCCGCCTCCGGTGCTTTTCGGCGTACTCGCCCGCGATGCGGGCGGTCTCGGCATCGCCGATCTCCTCCGCCATCTCCTTCCGGCGGAGGCAGGTCGCCACCTCCCGCTCCTCCCGCTCGGCCTCGCGGAGGCTTCCCCGGACGTCCTCCTCGAGCTTGCGGAGGTGGGCGGTGTGGTCCGTGAGCTCCTCGCGCATGCCGTGGAGGAGCCGGTCCACGGCGTCGGGTACGTCGTCCCGGCGGAGCTCCGCGCGGAAGTTCTCGATCGCCTTCCGGAAGGAGTGCCTGAGCTCTTCGAACAAGCGCGTCAGTTCAGGAAGGGCTCGATGCGCTGGGCGAAGGAGTTGCGGGCCCGATGCAGCCGGCTCTTCACCGTTCCGAGGTTCACGCCGGTGATCCGGGAGATCTCCTCGTAGCTCTTGCCCTCGAGCTCGCGGAGGCGGAAGACCAGCCGGTGGTGCTCCGGGAGCTCCTCGACCATGTCCTCGACCAGCGACTTGAGGAAGCGCTTCCGGTAGAGGTCGTCTGGACGCATCCGGAGGTCCTCGAACTGGATCGGCCGGTGATCGTCGTCCCAGTTCTTCGTCAGCTTCTGGAAGAGAACGAGCGGGCTGCGCGATCGGTTGCGGAGCTCGTTCTTCGAGAGGTTGCTGGCGATCGTGTAGACCCAGGTGGAGAACTTCTTGGAGGTGTCGAAGCGGTGCAGGTGCCGCGTGACGCGGATGAAGGCCTCCTGCACCAGGTCCTGGGCGCGGTCGCCGTCACCGGTCTTCCGCGTGATGAAGTGGACCAGACGATCCCGATACCGGTCGTAGAGCGCCTGGAAGGCTCCGGGCCGCCCCTCCAGGTGGGCGGTGACGAGCTCCTCGTCGCTGAGCTCGTCCAGGGGAAGATCCATCAGCTTTTCGACCATCTCCGGGTTCGGCTTCACCATCGATCCCGTCCTCGTGATATGTGGAGGGGACCTCCCGAGCCGCCGTCCCGACGCCGCCCGTCCGGCTCCGGGGGTCGCGCGCTCGTAGGGTCCCCGTCTCGTCGCTCGTGGTCCCTTTGAGTTTGAAATATGTGTGCGGAACTCTTCATTTTCAAGGGAGTACCGCAGGTTCTGTGCCCTTCGAAGTCGGATCGGGGCCGTCTCGGGACCGGTCGGCGGCGCCCTCCGGACGGCGACGCAGGCATCGCGAACCGGCGCCTGCGCTCGGGTCTCAAATCGGCCTGGAGGCTACCGGGTTCCGCGGATCTCCTGTCGAGAAGCCCGAGTACCGGGCCTCCTCGGGAGGCGGCGTGCGGTCGCGGGAGCGGAGCGCCTCCTCGGCCGCCTCCTCCACCCGGCGGGTGGCTTCCTCCTCCACCGCCTCGAGCGTGCGGCGATCGACGCCCCGCGACACCAGGTGCTCCTCGTAGAGCCCGATCGGGTCCCGCCGGCCCCACCGCCGGAAGAGCTCGTCCGGGAACGTCTCGCGGGCCTCCCGCTCGTCGTGCGTCGCATGCCCCCCCATCCGGAAGGTCTGCGCCACCACCGCCCGCGGCCCCTCTCCCCGGCGGCACGCCTCGGCGGCCAGGCGGACGCAACCGTAGACCTCGAGCACGTTGTTCCCATCGCAGGTTCGCGAGGGGATGCCGTAGGCGGCGGGCCACCGCTCGAGGTCTCCCGCGCCGTGCTGGTCCGCGCGCGTTCCCAGCGCCACCTGGTTGTTCTGCAGCACCCAGACGGCGGGGAGGCCCTGGACGGCCGCAAGATTGGTTCCTTCGTGGCACGCCGCGGTCCGGGTCGCGCCGTCGCCGATCCAGGTGAGGGCGACGCGGGGCTCGCCCCGGTTCCGGAATGAGAGCGCGATGCCCGCCATCACCGGGACGTTGGTGCCCATGTGGCTGATCGGCTGGATCACGCCTTTTCCGGGAGCGCCGATGTGGAGGTCCCGGCCGCCGCTGGGCGAGTCCGCGGTGGCCAGGTAGCCGCGGAAGACGTCCGCGACGGACATGCCCATCATGGCACACGCGCCTGCGTTCCGGATCATGGGGCTGACCACGTCCCGGTCGCGCTCCAGGGCCGCGACGGCGCCGACTGTGACCGCCTCCTCGCCCGTTCCGAGCCAGGCCTTCGAGATGACGCCGGTGCGGACCCACCGTTTGAGCCCGATGTCCTGCAGGCGCGTCACGAGGAGGTGGCGGTAGAGGGAAAGGAGGAGGTCCTCGTCGGCGGCCTCGACGACCGCCTGCACCTCCGGGTCCCGTTCGATCCGCCGGGCGAACTCCTCCACCAGCGCGGCGTCCGGCTCCCAGTCCACGTACTCGGGTGGATCGAAGGCGGCGTATCGTCGCATGGAGTCGAGGGGTGCGGCGGTCGAGGGCGGGGGCCGGTCCGGGGTACGGTCCGAAGGCCGCAAAAGCTCCGAATGATAGGCCATCGGCCGCCGCGGTGGCAACGGAAGCCGCGGCACGAGGGGACGCGGCCGGGGGGTTGGCGGCAGCGGACCGGGAGGCGAGATTTACCCCACGTCCGAGGCCGCTCCGCACGTTCCGCCGGAAACGGTGCCCGCTCCGCCTCACCTCTCCCGCGCCAGGATCCTCATCATCTCCGCCCCTTCCGCGGCCCGCACTCCGTCGTGATCCCCACCGAACCCGCCGACTCCATCGAGTCCGCCGAATCCGCCCCCCCCGCCGAATCCGCCCTCCCCGCCGAATCTGGCGGAACGGGCACCTCGGGGCGGCCGCGGATCTCGCCGGCCGCCCTCCTCGTCCTGCTGGAGACGATCCAGTCCCAGGACCTTCCGAGCGAGGTGCTGGAGGACGAGGACCCGTCGGTGACGATGCCCCGCCGACTCGGGCTGAGCAACGTGGTGGGTCGCGAGATCCGGCGGTACCGCGAGGAGGCGCGGAAGCGGCGGCGGGTCCGGGACGACGAGTTCCGGAATCTCGTCCACCTGGTCATCCGCCGCCCGGATGCCGACGAGGTCTTCCGGCACTGCGGAACCCGCCTCGCCGGGAAGGTGCCGGAGGAGGGCGGGTGGCGGCGTCTCCTGCCCCGCTCTCTCGCGCTGGCATCGGCGCGCCGGCGGGTGCGGCGACGCCTCGAATCCCTCTTCGGCCGTCGCATCGGCGGCTTCGCCCCGGGGGCCTTCACGCTGGAGGGGCGCTCCCTCCTCTTCTACCAGTGCGACCCGGGAGGCGAGGCGTGCCACCTGGTGACCGGCCTCGCGGAGCGGGTGCTGAGCGGGTATGGAGGCCGGGCGGCACGGGTGGTCCACTCCTCCTGCCAGGCCCGGGGCGACGAGCTCTGCCGCTGGACGATGGAGGGGGAGACCGCGTAGCCTCCTCCACCGGGCGGGTGGACGCCCGTCCGCATCCAGAAGTCCGCTGTACTTCTTCAGCGGCCTTCCAAGCGAATCCACTGGAGGACGAGCCATGCCGCAGGAGGGAGACCGCGCCCCCGACTTCACCCTTCCGAGCGACGAGGAGGGGGAGGTGAGCCTCTCCGAGCTCCGCGGCCGGAAGGTGGTCCTCTACTTCTACCCGAAGGACGACACCTCCGGGTGCACGGTGGAGGCGTGCGAGTTCCGCGACACGCTACCCCGCTTCGAGCAGGCGGACGCGGTCGTGCTGGGCGTCTCGCCCGATCCGGTCTCGTCGCACCGGAAGTTCCGCGACAAGCATGACCTCAACTTCCCCCTGCTCGCCGACGAGGATCACCAGGTGGCCGGAGCGTACGGCGTGTGGAAGGAGAAGTCGATGTACGGCCGGAAGTACCGGGGGGTGGAGCGGAGCACCTTCCTGATCGACGAGGAGGGGCGCATCGAGAAGGCGTGGCGGAGGGTCCGGCCCGAGGGGCACGCGGAAGAGGTGGCGGAGGAGGTGGCCCGATGAACACGGTCGTCTGGCTCGCCGTCGTCGTCGCCGTCGCGGTGGTGGCCTGGCAGGCCGGCGCGCGGTGGTCCCGGGCCCGCTACCGGCGGGGCCTGGGCGAGCTGGCGCGGGAGCTCCGTGCGGGTGAGCTTCCCGACGCCCGGGGGCGCGACCCGGGAGTGGAGGAGGTGACCGGGGCGCTGCGGCAGGAGTGGAGCTCGTCCGGAGGTCGGCGGGAGGAGGCGTTCATGGAGGCCCTCGAGCGGATCTCCCGCTACCTGCGTGAGCGGGTCGAGCGACCGCTCCTCCGGGGACTCGAGGAGGAGCTCCCGATGCGGGAAGCGGCGGAGGTGGCCCTGGGAGGGGTCGAGGACCTCGAGTTCTTCCTGGAGGAGCCCGGGGGCGAGGCCGAGCCGGGGAACCTGACCTCGCTCGTCGAGTCGGCGACGCGGGAGTTCACCCGGGAGTGGGACGTCACCCTGCGGCTTCAGGCTCCCGACGCTTCGCTTCCGGTCCGCCTCGACGCCGAGGCGTTCAAGGACGCGCTCTATCTGGTGCTCCACAATGCCGGCCACCACGGCGGCGGCACCCCCGTGGAGGTGAGCGTGGAGCGGGAGGGGACGGAGGGTGTGGTCCGGGTGCGGGACCGGGGACCCGGCTTCGGCGACGAGGCGCTGGAGCGGGCGCAGGAGCCGTTCTGGACCACCGAGGCCGGCGCCCTAGGGCTCGGGCTGCCACACGCCCGGCGCCTCGTCGAGTCGCTGGACGGCGGGCTCGAGATCCGGAACGCCCCGGACGGGGGGGCCGAGACGGTGGTGCGGGTCCGGCTGAGCGGGTGAGGCCGGCGGCGCCCGGCCCGATCGCGGGCCGAGCGCTCGGATCGATGGACCGGTCCCTCCTCAGAGATACCCGTAGACGTGGTAGAGGAGGACGTACACCGCGATCCCGGTGAACGAGACGTAGAGCCAGATCGGGTACGTCCAGCGGGCGAGGCGCGCGTGGGCTCCGAAGCGCCGCTTCCGCACGAGCCAGACCAGGCGCAGCACGAGGGGCACGACGGCCGCCGCCAGCACCACGTGGGAGAAGAGGATCCCGAGGTAGACGGTGCGGGCCGCCCCCTCGCCGGCGAAGCGGTGGGTACCGGTGAGGGAGACCCGCGTCACGTAGAAGACGAGGAAGAGCGCCGAGGCCGCGAGCGCCGCCGTCATGGCCCACCGGTGACGGTGGGCGTCCCCCCTCCGGATGTAGGCCCAGCCGACCAGGAGGAAGGCCGCGCTCGAGAGGTTCAGCCCGGCGTTCACCGGAGCGAGGAGGTTGCCCAGCGCCTCAGCGCCCAATGGGAACGCCTCCCGGATCCCTGCCGGACCGCCCCTTCCGTTCCTTCCGCCGCGGATCCCGGCCCGCATCCTGGACTCCGCCGGGCTCCCGCGCCCGGACCGCGAGGGCCGTGAGGGCCGTGAGGAGCCCCGCGCCCCCCAGCGTGTGGAGGGAGACGGGCACCACGGCCAGGGCGCTCGTGACGGAGAGCGCCCCCAGCCCCACCTGGATCACGACCAGCGCGATCGCCGTCCACCCCAGCAGGCGGACCCGCGGGTCGCCCGCCCGGCGGAGGGCGCCCGCCGCCGTCCCGAGCACGAGGAGGGCGAGGAGGAGCCCCGCCACCCGGTGCGAGTAGTGCAGCGTCACGAGCGGATCGCCGAGCGCGGGAATCCACTCGCCCCGGCAGAGGGGCACGTCGGGGCACGCCATTCCCGCGTCCCGGTGCCGGACCGCCCCCCCGAGCACCGACTGCGCGAGCGCGAGCAGGGCGGCAGCCGCGGCCGCGGGACGCACCCAGCCGGCGTGGGGGCCGAACGATCCCTCCCGGCCCCAGCGGGGTCCGGTGACGACCGCCAGCACCGTGGCCAGGCCGAGGAAGACGAAGGCGGCCGCGAGGTGCGCCGTTGAGACGGCGGTGGGCAGCCGCAGGAGGACGGTCACTCCGCCCAGCACGGCCTGCATCAGCAGGAGGAGGAAGCCGCCCAGCGCGGCGCCCTGGATCCACCGCGGAGCGTCCTCGCGCCAGGCGAGCCACACCCCGGCTCCCCAGAAGAGGAGCAGACCGCCCGCCCAGAGGCGGTGGAGGTGCTCCCAGAAGATGCCGCCCTCCATCGCCGGGACCAGCGAGCCGTAGCAGGTCGGCCAGTCCGGGCACGCCAGGCTCGACTCGGTCGCGTGGACCACGCCTCCCAGGAAGAGGAGCGCGAGCGTCCACCCCAGCGAGAGGGCGAAGGCGCGGTGGTGCTGAGTCGGAGCCGGACGGGAGCGGTCCATCGGGTGCCGGGATCGGGTGCCGGGATCGGGTGCCGAGATCGAATGGCCGGATCGAGCGCCCGGATCGAGTACCGGGAGCGGGTGCCGGGAGCGGGTGCCGGGAGCGGGGTCCCCTGGGGAACGTGCGCGGGCCGGACCCGGAGGCGACTCCGTAAAAGGTAACACGCCGCTCCTTCGCGGGAAGCGGGAGGGCCCCTGTGGTTCCCCTCCCGGCGCGTGGCTATCTTGCTGGTCTCGCGACGCTTTTCCGACGGCCGTTCCCGCGGCGATTCCCACTTCGATGATCACGCGCGTCTTCAGCCCCGCCCGCACCCTGGGGTTCCTGCGACGTCTCGCACCCCGGGTCCGACCCTGGCGCCGACGCCTCGGGGTCGCGGCCGTGCTCCTCCTCCTCAGCACCGCGATCGGCCTCGCCTTCCCGCTGATCGTGCGGGAGCTCCTGGACGCCGCCTTCCTGGAGAACAGCCACGAGCTCCTGAACCGCATCGCGCTGGGGCTGCTCCTGCTCTTCGTGGTGCAGGCCGTCCTCAACTTCGCGCAGAGCTACATCACGGCGTCGGTCTCCGAGGAGGTCGTCGCCGGACTCCGCCGCGACCTCTTCTCGCACCTCGTGCGGCAGCCTCCCGCCTTCTTCGCGCGGCGGAAGGTCGGCGAGATGACGTCCCGCCTCTCGTCCGACGCCGTCCTGGTGCAGGGGGTGCTCCGCTTCGGCGTGCCCGAGATGGTGCGCCAGGGGATCTTCCTGATCGGCGCCGTCGTGCTGGTGACGATCACGCATCCGCGCCTCACGCTCGTTACGCTCGTCGCGGTGCCCTTCGCGGCGGGCGTCGGATGGATCTTCGGACGGCGTGTCCGCGGGATGAGCACCGGGATCCAGGACCGGGTCGCCGCCGCCACCGCGAGGGCCGCCCAGGTCCTGACGCAGATCCGCACGGTGCAGAGCTTCGTGCGGGAGGGGTGGGAGTCCCGCGCCTTCGCACGCGACGTGGACGCGGCCAGGGACGAGGGTCTGCGGCGGGCCGTGGCCCGTGCGGCGCTCACCGGCGCGGTGACCTTCGCCGCCTTCGGCGCCATCGTCCTCGTGCTCTGGGAGGGCGGCCGACTGGTGCTGGCGGGCGAGCTCACGCCCGGCACGCTCGTCGCCTTCCTCCTCTATGCGGTGACCATCGCGGGAGCCGTGACGTCGATGGCGGGCTTCTGGAGCAACCTGCAGGAGGCGGCCGGCGCGGCGCGGCGGATCTTCGAGCTCATGGACCACCCGCTCGAGCTGGAGGATCCGCCCCGCCCCGTCCCGCTCCCGAGCCCGGTCGAGGGACGGGTGCGCTACGAGGACGTGCGCTTCCGCTACGGTGCGGATCTGCCCCCGGTGCTGGAGGGCATCTCGGTCGACGTGGAGCCGGGCGAGACCGTGGCCCTGGTCGGAAGCTCGGGTGCGGGGAAGAGCACTCTGGTCTCGCTCCTGCCCCGCTTCTACGACGTCGAATCCGGGCGGGTCACGCTCGACGGGGTGGACGTCCGCCGGATCCGCCTGGCCGAGCTCCGCTCCGTCATCGGCCTGGTGCCCCAGGAGCCGCTCCTCTTCCACGGCACGGTGCGGGAGAACCTCGCCTACGGACGGCCGGACGCGACCGACGAGGAGATCGAGGAGGCGGCCCGGGCCGCCCACGCCCACGAGTTCGTGTCGTCCTTCCCCAGGGGCTACGACGAGATGGTGGGCGAGCGTGGGGTGACGCTCAGCGCCGGCCAGCGGCAGCGGATCGCCATCGGACGGGTGCTGCTGAAGCGGCCGCGGGTGCTCATCCTCGACGAGGCCTCGAGCTCGCTCGACGCCGAGAGCGAGCGGCTGGTGCAGGACGCCCTCGACCACCTGATGCAGGGCCGGAGCACGCTGGTGATCGCCCACCGGCTCAGCACCGTGCTCCGGGCCGACCGGATCCTCGTGCTCGACGCCGGCCGGATCGAGGCCCGGGGCACGCACGCCGAGCTGCTCGAGCGGAGCCCCGTCTACGAGCGGCTCTACCGACGCCAGTTCGAGGACGCGCTGGTGGCGCGCTAGGAGGAACCCGCCATGGCATCCCCCCGGAAGAGACGCAGGAAGCGAAACCGCGGCCTTCCGCTTCCCATCCCCCCCGCCCTCGATCCGGTCCGCCGGCTCCGGGTGATGGGACGGCTGGTGCGCCGCGTCGTCAGCCGCCCCGGCTCCGCGCCCGGCACGCTGGTCCATACGGGCGAGCGGGTCCAGGAGGCGGTGCGGATCCGGGTGCTCGACTACTCGGAGTCGGCGCTCGAGGAGCGGGAGGTGGAGACGGTGGAGGAGCTCCGGTCGCTCCTCGAGCCGGGCACGGTGAGCTGGATCAACGTCGACGGCCTCCACGACGTGGAGCAGGTCCAACAGATCGGAGAGCTCTTCGAGATCCACCCGCTCGTCCTGGAGGCGGTGGTGGTCCCGGGGCAGCGGCCGAAGGTGGAGGAGTACGACGGCCACCTCTTCGTCGTCCTCCACATGCTCACCTGGGACGACGAGGCCCAGCGGATCGACGTCGAGCAGGTGAGCGTGCTCGTCGGCGCGAGCTACGTCCTCTCCTTCCAGGAGCGGACGGGCGACGTCTTCGAGCCGGTCCGGATCCGGCTCCGGGAGGGGCGTGGCCGGATCCGGAAGAAGGGCGGCGACTACCTCGCGTACGCGCTGATCGACGCCGTCGTCGACAACTACTTCGAGGTCCTGGAGAAGCTCGGCGACCTGGCGGAGACGATGGACCAGGAGGTGACCGAGGACCCCGAGCCGGAGACGATGCGCCGGCTGCACGACCTGAAGCGGGAGACGCTCGTGGTGCGGAAGTCGGTCTGGCCGCTCCGGGAGACGACCGGAGGGCTGATGCGGAGCGAGAGCGCGCTGATCGAGGAGTCCACGCGCGTCTTCCTGCGGGACGTGCACGACCACGCCGTCTACGTCATCGACACCGTCGAGACCCTCCGCGACGCGATCCTCTCCATGAAGGACCTCTACCTCTCGAACGTCAGCCACCGCACGAACGAGATCATGAAGGTGCTCACCATCATGGCCAGCATCTTCATTCCGCTGACCTTCCTCGCCGGCGTCTACGGCATGAACTTCGAGTACATGCCCGAGCTGGCGTGGGGGTGGGCGTACTTCGCCGTGCTCGGGGTGATGGCGGGGGTGGGGCTCGGGATGGCGGCGTACTTCAAGAAGAAGGGGTGGTGGTAGGCCCTACCCGCTCGAAGCCCCGCCCTTGCCCGCCTCCAGCGGCTCCTCCTCCGGAGACGACTCGGCCCCGCCATCGGCCGGGACTTCCTCGGCCAGCCCTTCCGCCAGGTCGAGCTCCTCCTCCGCCTCCTCCGCCACCTCCTGGCCTTCCTCGGTCATCATGTGCTGCATCGGCCGGTCGAAGCGCTCCATCCCGATGAAGCCCTCCTCGAGCCAGGCGAGCTCCCCCTCCAGCGCCCGGCGGGCCATCCTGTAGGTGCGGGCGTCCTCGTTGTCGAAGAGGGAGTCGAAGGACGACTCGATCCGCCGCCGGGCGTGGCGGCAGAAGAGGTCCGCCAGCTCCACCGGGCTCTCGTCGTCGGGGTCCTGCTCCAGGCGCTTCCTGGCCTCGAGGCAGGTGGCGGTCATGACGAAGAGCTCCGCGCCCACGTCGACCACCCGGCCGAGCACGGCCTGCTTCTTCTCCAGAGCGGGGCCGAAGCGGACCATCGCGTGGAAGATGCTCCGGGCCAGCTTCCGCGACGTCCGCTCGATGTAGCTCATGTGGCCGGAGAGCTCGCCGTACTTCCGGTACTTCGGCGTCCTCGACCAGCCGACGTAGCGGCTCGGGTACCACCAGGCGTAGTGCGCGCCGGCCTTCACGGTGTCCCGGATCCGGTCGCCCGTCTCGGCCTCGGGATCGACCATGTCGCCGGCGGCGTCGAGGTGCGTGTCCACCGCCTCCCGGGCGATGAACAGCCGCATGATCTCGCTCGAGCCCTCGAAGATGAGGTTGATGCGCATGTCGCGGTGCATGCGCTCCACGGGAATGGGCGCCTCGCCCCGGGCCTCGAGCGAGGGCGCCCGCTCGTAGCCCCTCCCGCCCCGGATCTGGAGCAGGTCGTCGACGATGCGCCAGCCGACCTCGCTGTTCCACATCTTCGCGATCGCCGCCTCGAGGCGGATGTCGAAGGTGTGGGAGTCCGCCATCGCACACGTCAGGTTGACCACGGCCTCCATGGCGAAGGTGTCGGCGGCCATGCGCCCGATCTTCTGGGCGATCGCGTCGTGCTTCCCGATCGCCTGGCCCCACTGCACCCGCTCGGCCGCCCACTTGCGGGTGATCTCGAGCGACGCCTTCCCGGAGGTGGCGCAGAAGCCGGGCAGCGACAGCCGGCCCGTGTTCAGCGTGACCAGGGCCAGCTTGAGCCCCTTCCCCTCCTTCCAGAGGAGATTCTCGCGGGGCACCCTCACGTCCTCGAAGCGGATGACCCCGTTCGAGATGCCGCGGATGCCCTGGAAGCGGCAGACGTGGGCGGTCTCCACCCCCTCCCACTCCGTCTCCACGATGAACGCGCTGATCGGGCGCCGCCCGCCCTCCTCCTTCGCGGGAGTGCGGGCCATCACGACGATGAAGTCGGCCCGGGGACCGTTGGTGCACCAGATCTTCTCGCCGTTCAGGATCCAGCCGTCACCGTCCGGGGCCGGGTCGGCGGTGGTGGCGAGGTTGGCCGGGTCGGACCCGACGTGGGGCTCGGTCAGGGCGAAGGCGGAGAGTGATCCCTCGCAGATCCTCGGGAGATACTTCTCCTTCTGCTCCTCCGTGCCGAAGAGCAGCAGCGGTTGAGGCACCCCGATCGACTGGTGGGCCGAGAGGAAGGCGCCCGTGGCGGCGCACTTGCTCGCGACGATCCCGAGCGCCTTCACGTAGCTCGTCTGCGACAGCCCGAGCCCGCCGTACTGCCGGGGGATCTTGATGCCGAAGGCGCCGAGCTCGGCCAGCCCGTCCAGCACCTCGTCGGGGACCCACTCCTCCTCGTCGATCCGGTCGCCGTCGATGTGCTCCCGGGCGAAGGCCTCGAGCTTCTCGAGGAACTCCGCCGCCCGCTGCCGCTCCTCGGGATCCGGCGCGGGCATCTCCTCCAGGACGGAGGGATCGAAGCGGCCCTCGAAGAGCCCTCTCGCGAAGCTGGCCTGCTCCCACTCCGCCTCCCGCGCCGCCTCCGCGACCTGCCGTGATTCCGCCTCGCTCGCGTGCTGCCTCTCCGGCTCGCCGGCCATGGCTCCTCCAGGGGGTGGGGTCTTTCTTCGGATACCCGTGGCGGGCGGGTGGGGTTCGGTGGGCGGGAGCCGAAGCGTGGCGGCGCTCCGGGGGAGGCACTGCG
>CAYPDV010000055.1:0-17473 GCA_964409525.1 uncultured Gemmatimonadaceae bacterium | reverse complement strand
AATCGGACGTGTCAACCGAGGGAATCGAGGCATGGCAGAACATCTGAGCGACGAGATCCTGGCCCGGATGGTGGACGGGCCCGCCGAACCCGACGAGCGGCGGCACGTCGATTCGTGCCCCGCCTGCGCGTCCGATCTCCGGGCGCTCCACGAGCAGACCGCCGCGCTCGGCTCGCTGCCGCTCCTGCGGCCGCCGCGGGGGGACTGGAGCACCCTCGAGCAGCGCCTCCGCTCGGAGGGGCTGCTCCGCGCCCGGGGGGCGGCGGCCGGAGCCGGCGGGCCGGACCGGACCGGCGCGGGATGGGGGATCGAGCGGGGGTCCGTTCGAGGATGGCTCCGGATCGCGGCCGCGCTGGTTCTCTTCGTCGGGGGCGGCGTGGCGGGAGCGGCCCTCTCGGGGGGCGGAGCGGGCTTCCTGCCCGGAACGGGCGCCGGATTCGGGGTCGGCGAGACACGCTTCGCGTCGGCCGGCGCGGAGGGCCCCTCGGCGGGCTCGGTGGACGAGGCGGCCGAGGAGGTCCGGCTCGCGGAGCGGCGCTACGTGGAGGCGCTCCTCCGCTACCGGGAGCTGACCGGGACCGGCGCCGCGGAGGGGCCGTACGACCCCGCCGACCGCTACGCCGCCCTCGACGCGATCCTCGCCGTGAGCCGAGCCGCGGTGCAGGACGCCCCCACCGATCCCTTCCTCAACGGCGTGCTCGTGAGCACGCTCGCCGAGCGCCAGGCGACGCTGCAGCGGATCTCGACGGCCAGCGGCGAGTGGTACTGAGAGACACATGAGAAGAGCGAACGGATGGATCGCGATGATCGCCGCGCTGGCGATCGTTCCCACCGCACCGGCGGTTCCGGCCGAGGGGCAGGGACGCCCGGCGCCCGCGCCCCGCGCGGGCCCTCCGACCGCACTGGCCGGGGGCTGGCTCGGGATCGCCTTCCAGGAGGTGCCCGGCGAGGGGGGCGAGCGCCTGCTCGAGATCGTGAGGGTCTTCCCGGAGAGTCCCGCCGCAGAGGCGGGGCTCCGGAGAGGCGACACGCTGGTCGAGCTGGCCGGCAGGCCGGCGAGCCCCCGCACCCTCGCGACCGTGATGGCGGGACTCCGCGCCGGCGACGAGGTCGAGCTCCGGATCCGCCGCGACGGTCGGCTCCTCACGCGCCGGACACGGTTGGCGGTTCGGCCCGGGTTCGCCGCACCCTTCCACCCATCCATGGCCGTCCGGATCGACTCGATCGCGAGCGCCGTCGTGCAGAGTCTCGACTCGGCCCGCGGGGGCAACCTCCTGCGGCGGGTGGCTCCTCCCGAGCACGGGATCTCCCCCGGGCAGGGGATCCCCCTGGAGAAGGGGATCCGCATGCGAGGGGTCGAGGTGGGGGATCCGGTCTCCTTCTCCGTGTTCATGGTGGAATCGGAGCGCACGGATCGGCTGCGGGAGCAGATCGACGAGCTCGCGGCCCGGATCGAGTCCCTGTCCCGCCGAAGGGCGGCTCTGGAGGAGAACGGGTCGGCGACGCGCACGGATCGGCGATCGGCGGTCGAGCAACTCCGCCGGGAGGAGGAGTCGCTCCGGAGCGCGGTCGAGGAGCTCCGTGCACGGCTGCACCAGGTCGCCGCCCAGGAGCTCCGGGAACACCGGTTCCGCCCGCTCCCCTCGCATCCCGCTCCTCCGGAAGCCCGTGCCTCGGCCCGCATCCGGATCGGCCGGCCGGATGCGCCGCCTCGTCCCATTGCGCCGCAGATCGTGGGGCGCCACCTCCTGGCCGGCGCGGAGATGCTGACGCTGAACGCCGACCTCGCCGGCTACTTCGGCGCCGCGGAAGGCGTGCTGGTGGCCCGCGTGCCGGAGGGGACCCCGGCGGCCGAGGCGGGACTCGCCGCCGGCGACGTGATCGTGCGGGTGGGGAGGACGCGGGTCGGATCCTTCGAGGAGCTGCGCCGGCTCCTGTCCGACCGGGACCGGTCCGAGCTCACCGTGGTGCGGCGGAGCGAAGAGGTACGGGTCCGGCTCCGACGCTGAAGGAGTCGCGGCGGGCCCGCCCGGTCAGCTCACTCCGGCAGCGGTCACCGGCTCGCTCAGGAAGTCCCGCTCGAGCCGGCCGTCCCGGAGGTGGATCTGCCGCTTCGCGTATCCGGCGATGTCGTGCTCGTGCGTGACGAGGACGATCGTCTGACCGCTCCGATTCAGCCGGACGAGCACCTCCATGATCTCCTCGCTCGTCTGCGAATCGAGGTTGCCCGTGGGCTCGTCGGCGAGAAGGATCGCCGGCTCGTTCACGAGCGCCCGCGCGACGGCGACCCGCTGTCGCTGACCGCCGGACAGCTCCGGAGGGGCGTGTTCCATCCGATCGGCGAGACCGACCATCTCGAGCTTCTCGCGGGCGCGGCGCTGCCGCTCCTTCGAGCGCACGCCGGCGTAGATGAGCGGGAGCTCCACGTTGTGCAGGGAGGTGGCCCGGGGAAGCAGGTTGAACGTCTGGAAGACGAAGCCGATGTCGCGGTTCCGGACCCGGGCCAGCTCGTCGTCGGTCAGCTCGCTCACCAGCTGACCGTTCAGCCAGTACCGCCCGGCGGTCGGGGTGTCGAGACAGCCGATCAGGTTCATGAAGGTCGACTTCCCGCTCCCGGAAGGCCCCATCATCGCGACGAACTCGCCCCGGTCGATCTCCAGGTCCACCCCCCGCAGGGCGTGCACCGTCTCCGAGCCCATCCGGTACTCCTTGCTGAGATCCTCCGTCCGGATCACCCCGTCGCTCATCGCCGCTCCTCCGAGTGCTCGTCCCGCCCCCTCCGCCGCCGCTCCCTCGCCTCCCTCTCCCGATCCGCCTCGGCCAGGAGCGAGTCGTAGCGAGCGGCCTGTTCGGGCGTCAGCACCTCCATGATCGCCGAGCGCGTGGAGTCCACCAGAGCCCGCGTCCTGGGCTCGTAGCGCTCCCGCATCTCGCCCTGGATCGAACGGTACCGATCCCGGAAGTCCCGGATGATCGAATCGACGCTCTCCCTCTGTGGGGGCTCGAGATCGACCCGCTCGACGATGAGCCCGCGGCGGCGGTCGCGACGATCCGGGTCCCGCTCGTCCGCCGTGACCGTCTCCGCGAAGAGGGTGCGCTCGAGGGCGAGGCCCACGAGGAGACCGCTGACGAAGACGAGGAGGAGGATCCCCGCGGTGGCGAGCCGGGTCCGCCGGGTCCGCTCCATCAGAACCCGCTCCCGGCGAACCATACGGATCCGTCGTCGCCGCCGGTCCCGGGAGAGGCGAGCATCGGCTCGAGAAGCGCCTCCGCCGGACCCTCCGCGAGCTGCTCCACGGCTCGATCGGTCGCGGCGGACGGCCCCGTGGGAGCCTGCACCAGGAGGAAGCCGGCCACGACCGCCGCGAGCAGGGAGGCGGGAACGAGGGTCCGCGACCAGGAGTGGACGAGCTCCGGGACGGTGGAGCGAGCCAGCATCCGGCGACGGGCGAGCTCCGGTGCCACGGCCGCCATGACGTTCCGGTGGAGGCGGTGCCAGTATCCGGGATCGTCCCGTCCCGGGTCGAGGGCGTCGAGCATCGGAATCCGATTCATGTCGAACCTTCCTCGCGGCCACGGGGGCCGAGGGTGTCGCCCAGCGCCTTCCGCAGCGCCTTGCGGGCGTGGTGCAGGTGGGAGCGTACGGTGCCGGAGGGAATCCCGAGACGCTCCGCGATCTCCCGGTGCTTCCATCCCTCCAGGTCGTGCAGCAGGACGACTTCGCGCTGCACCTCGGGCAGATCGCCGATCGCTCGCCGGAGAAGACGACGCGTGTCGCTCCGCTCCGCGTCCCGATCCGGCCCGGGATCCGCCGTCGCCGCGAACGGGGGGATCTCCTCCGTCGTCCTCAGCCCCTCGCGGCGGAGGAGGTTCCTGCCGCGATTCCGGACGATGGTGATCAGCCAGCCGCCGAACCGCTCCGGGTCCCGGCACTCCTCCAGCCGCTTCAGCGCCACCATGAATGCCTCCTGGACCACGTCCTCGGCGTCCGCGTGGTCCCGGGTGACCGACAGTGCCACTGCGTACGCTCCGCGCATGTAGCGCTCCACGAGGATCGAGAAGGATCGCGCGTCGCCCTCCCTCGACCGACGCACCAGCACCGCGTCGGGGGGTTCGGGAGGTTGGGCCATGGATCCGGATATGAAGACACGGGAGAGGACGGGACCGTTGAGCGCGTCCCGAAGCTAGTGCCTGGTGGCGGAGGTCCGCGACCTCCCCGACGCGAAAGAGGCCCCCCGGCGGGTGCCGGGAGGCCTCGACTCGACGTGCGCGCCCTCGGAGGTCGGCGCCCTCAGGCGGCTCCCTTCCAGCGACCGAAGGGGAGCGTCGGCTGCGGACGCACCTTTCCGCCCCAGATGAACGCGGCGATCCGGGGAGCCGGAAGGCCTTCTCCGCCCGACCGGGCATGGCGGATCACGATGCCCGAGAGCCGCCCCTCCTCCCGGCGACCCTGCTCCGTCCCTCCTCCGTTCCCCTCGTCCATCTCGGCTGCTCTCCGACGCTGCGGTCACTCCCGTCCGACGGACGGGGTCGCAGAGGTGGAGTGCAGGGCCCGTGCCGGGATCTGGTAATCACGTAAGTCCTTGCGACGCAAATATCTACAGAGAAATACCCTCCTCCGTAACCGGCCGGATCGTGTCGGTCCGACGACACCTGTACGTGTCACTTCGACACGGACGGGCCGGGAGAGCGGCCCTCGGGCACGGGGCGGGCACGATCGAGGGATTCGCGGAGCCGATCCTCCTCGATCGCCTCGAGCGACGAGCCGACCACGAGCGCCTCGCTCACGGGCACCGCCGCGTCCTCTTCCCGGTAGAAGACGACCTGGAGAAGGGGCGCGCCCCGATCGTCGGGGTGTCCGGCCCGGGTCGCGCCGGTCTCCCGCGCGATCCACACCTCACCGTCCACCTCGAGGGAACGGGACGGCAGCTCGGAGGGATCGGCGAGGACGTCCTCGAGCGCGGGAGCTTCCATCGCCTCCCGGACCGGCGTCGGCCGGTCGGCCGGTCCACCCGACTCGCGTCCACCCCCGGTGCGGACCCGCGTCGGCCTCGGCTTCTGTCCACGGAGTCCGGGGGGACCCACCGCCTCGCGGACGGACATCGGCTTGCGATGGCCGGAGCCCTCCTCCGCCTCCTCGTCCTCCCGCTCCGGATCCCGCGACCGCTCGTCGTCCATGTCTCAACATGGCATCCGTCGTGGCGCGGTCTCAAGCCGGAGGTGGAAACTGCGCCCCGAGATCCGGGCTCTCCCACAGCCGGACCCGGACGAGCCGGGCCCCCGTGGGCATCCGGCTCTCCAGTCGCCGGTAGAACCAGCGGGCCAGCTCCTCCGTGCTCGGCTGGATCGTGCCTTCGGCCACCGCCGGGATCTCCCGGTGGAGGTCCGATCCCTCGAAGCGCCGCCGCACCTCCGTCTCGAGGACACGGTCCAGAGCCCCGAGATCGACCGACCACCCCGTGTCGGGATCGATCGGACCGCGGACGGCGACCTCGAGCCGCCACTCGTGGGAGTGCGGCTCGACGTTCGCACCGAAGACCTCCCGGTTCCGCTCCATCGACCACTCCGGCCTGTGGTAGCGATGACGAGCCGTGAAGTGGACCGAGCGGTGGAGGAGGGCGGAGTCCAAGGGTCGGGATTGCCTCGACGTGGAGGGGGCCGGAGGGCGGGCCGGGCGTGCTCGCGGCCCCGGAACACGACCCAACGATAGGGGTGCCGGAGCGTGGGCGCACGGCACGGGAGCCGGGACCCTCCACCCGCTTGAGTCCTCTCCGGTCGGGCGGATACGTTGACTGCCCTTCGCCCCTTCCCCGCCGGGCCTCCCCGATGCGCTCCTCCTCGCTCGATCCGCTCTTCCGGCCCGCCTCGATCGCGGTCGTCGGAGCGAGCCGCCGCCCGGGAACGATCGGCTGGCAGATCGTCGACAACCTCCTCCGGCACGGCTACCAGGGCGTCGTCCACCCGGTGAACCCTTCGGCGAGGGCGGTCCACGCCGTCCCGGCCTACGCCTCGGTCGGCGACCTCCCCGGCGACGTCGATCTCGCCGTCGTGGTGGTCCCGAAGGAGAAGGTGATCGAGGTGGCGGAGGCGTGCGGCGAGAAGGGCGTGGAGGCGCTGGTGGTGATCTCCGCCGGCTTCCGGGAGATCGGCGGCCAGGGGGTCGAGCGGGAGCGGAAGCTGGTCGAGGTGGTGGAGCGTCACGGCATGCGGCTGGTGGGACCGAACTGCATGGGGGTCGTCAATACCGATCCCGACGTCTCCATGAACGCGACCTTCGCCCCCACCATGCCGCCCGCCGGCGCGCTCAGCTTCATGAGCCAGTCGGGGGCGCTCGGGGTGACGATCCTCGATTACGCGGCCGAGTACGGCATCGGCATCCACCACTTCGTGTCGGTGGGCAACAAGCCGGACGTGAGCGGCAACGACCTGCTCGAATACTGGGAGGACGACCCGGCCACCCGCGTGATCCTCCTCTACCTGGAGAACTTCGGTAACCCCCGCCGCTTCACGCGGATCGCCCGACGGGTGACGCGCAGGAAGCCGGTCGTCGTGGTCAAGTCGGGCCGGACGGGAGCCGGTGCGCGGGCCGCCTCGTCCCACACGGGCGCGCTCGCCGGGGGCGACGTGGCCACCGACGCCCTCCTGGCGCAGTGCGGCGTGATCCGGGCCGACTCCGTGGAAGAGCTCTTCGACTACGCGATGGCCTTCGAGGACTCCCCCATCCCCCGGGGAAACCGTGTCGCCATCGTGACGAACGCCGGGGGGCCGGGGATCATCATCGCCGACGCCTGCGAGTCGGCCGGGCTCGAGGTGGTCGAGCTCTCCGAACGGACGAAGGAGCGGCTCCGCGACGTCTTTCCCGAGGAGGCCTCGCTCCGGAATCCGGTGGACATGATCGCCTCGGCCACGGCCGACTCGTACCGCACCGCCCTCTCCCTCGTTCTGGCCGACGAGGGCGTCGACGCGGCGATCGCCGCCTTCGTCCCGCCCCTGGGAGTGCGGCAGAAGGACGTGGCCCAGGCGATCGTCGAGGTGCGCGGGGAGCTCGAAGGGAAGCCCATCCTCGCCGTGCTGATGGGGCGGGAGGGCCTTCCGCAGGGCCGGGCCGAGCTCCACGAGGCGGGGGTGCCGGCGTACACCTTTCCCGAGTCCGCCGCTCGCGCCCTGGCGGCGCTGTATCGGCACCGGCTCTGGCTGGAGCGGCCGATCGAGGAGCCGGAGCGCTTCGACGTGGATGCCGATCGGGTCTCGGCCGTCCTCGACCGGGTCCTGGGCGAGGGGCGTGGTGACGTGACGGAGGTCGAGGCGCTCGAGGTCTTCGACGCGTACGGGATCCCCGTGGTGCCGCACCGCGTGGTCGAGACCCCCGAGGAGGCGGTCCGCGCGGCGGAGGAGCTGGAGATGCCGGTCGTCGTGAAGGGCGTCTCGTCCGGGCTCGTGCACAAGACCGAGGCCGGCGCCGTGCGTGTCGACCTCCGGGAGCCGGACGAGGTGCGCGAGGCCGCCCGCGAGGTCGCCGCCGCCGTCCGCGCCTCGGCCGGAGACGACGCTCTGCAGGGGATACTGGTACAGTCCTTCCTGCAAGGAGGACGGGAGACGATCGTCGGGGTGACGCACGACCCCTCCTTCGGACCCGTGGTGATGTTCGGGCTCGGCGGCGTCTACGTGGAGGCGCTGGGCGACGTCGCCTTCGGCGTGCACCCGGTCTCGGCCGTCGACGCCCGGGAGATGGTCCGCTCGATCCGCGGCTTCCCCCTTCTGGAGGGGGTGCGTGGAGAGGACCCTGCCGATCTCGACGCGCTCGTGGATGTGATCCAGCGCGTCTCGCAGCTGGTGGGCGAGCACCACCGGATCCGCGAGCTCGACATCAACCCGTTCTTCGCGTTCCGGGAGGGCGGCGTGGCCGCCGACGGGCGCATCCGGGCGGCGGTGCCGGACGCGCTCGCGGTCGGGTCGCAGGACGAACAGGGAGCATGACGTGGGCAAATACGATAACATTCCACCGGATCGGATCCGGGAGGCCCTCCTCCGGTTCGCACTCCTGGTGGTGCGTCTGGAGAAGGAGGGAGTGCTCCTCGACGCCGTGCCGGACCTCCAGTCGCTGATGGGCGACCTGCGGCGCATGCTTTTCGCGCACGAGGTGCGGGGCGCTCCGGAGAGCGAGGAGGAGACGTCTGCCGAGGACCGGCCCCGCAGCACCCGGAGCGGAGGAGACGGGCCGGACCGGAAGGAGCCCCTCGAGGGCGAGGGAATGTCCCAGGCCGGGACCGGCGAGTCCCTCCGCATCGTACGCGAGGCGCTGGAGCGGGAGCGGGACTTCCTCCGCGAGCTGAAGAAGTCCGGCCCCACCGAAGAGGACGAGGAGGAGAGCGAAACGTGACGACGACGACCCCCGAGGGACGATCGCCATGAGCACGAGCACGGGCGACACCACCGACGAGAGCATCGGCGAGGACGTGGGCGAGAGCTCGGGCGACAGCCAGGCGAAGCGGGAGTACGGGCAGCTCCTCCGGCTCCACCGTCGGGTGGCGATCGGGATCCGCCGGCTTCTCGACGAGCTCCGGGCGCCGGGCACGGACCTGGTGCTGAAGCAGATCCGCCGGCGCACGGGCTCCTCGCCGGCCGGCTCGCTCGGGCGCGTCACCAACGCGCTCGAGGAGGCGGTCCGCACGGTGGTCCTCAGCGAATCGGAGATCCAGCAGGAGTTCGAGGAGGAGCACGAGGAGGCCGAGGTCGAGGGCATCACGAACCTGCCTCCCTCCCTGGCCCGATTCCTGGCGGAGCGATCGGAGGACCGGGGATTCCGCTACGAGGTGCTGCAGGATCCCGTGCGGGGATGGATCATCCGGTGGACCGAGTACACGATCCGGGGCGAGATCCGCGGCGGAGGCCAGTTCTACGAGCGTCCCTACGCCTGGCTGGAGGAGTAGCCGGCGGCTCAGCGGCCCCGGGAAGACCGCTGTACTCGCTCAGCGGCCTTCCAGGGCCTCCACGATCTCCTCGCCGTAGAACATCCTTATCCACTTCGCCTGCGTCGACGTGACCCGCCGGACCGCCCAGACGAGATGGACGTGGTCCGGCTCGCGGGGCCGGCTCAGGAGCGGCATCCCCGCCTCCCACGGGAGCCGGTCGCCCTTGCGGTTGTTACACGGCGAGCAGGAGGTGACCACGTTGTCCCAGACGTTGCCCCCGCCGCGGGAGATCGGGAGCACGTGGTCGCGGGTGAGGAACTGCCGCCCCCGCAGCTCCGATCGGTGACGGCCGCAGTACTGACAACAGTAGTCGTCCCGGGCGAAGAGGAAGGTGTTCGTGACCTGCCGCCGGAGCCGCCGCGGGACGTGAACGTAGCGCACCAGCCGGATGACCGAGGGGGCGGGCACCCGCCGGCTCTCCGAACGGAAGAGCCGGTTGCCGTCGACCTCGAGGATCTCGGCCTTCCGATCCATCACCAGACGCACCGCCCGCCGGGTGGGGACGATGGTGAGCGGCTCGAAGGACGCGTTCAGGGCCAGGCAGTTCATCTCGATTCGTTGCCGGATCGGAGAGGCCCCGGACGGCACCGGACGGCCGGCGAGCTCCCCGGATTCCCGAAAGATATTCCCGTGGGCCGGGGGCCTGCAACGGGGTGCGGCCGACGGCTCAGAGGAGCGCCACCGGGTCCCGATCGAGCGCCACGCGGACGTCCGCGCCGCGGGGGGTGAAACCCCGGCCGAAGGCGGCCGAGAGAGCCCCGACGCTCCGCACCGACCGCCCGCGGAAGAGGAAGTGCCACCGCCACCGCCCGTGGAGGCGCTCGATCGGAGAGGGAGCGGGGCCCACGACCTCGAGCCCCGCCCCCGGATTCCGGGCCAGCCAGCCGCGCACCCAGCCGACCGCGTCCTCCGCGGCCGCGGCCGCCGCCTCCTCGTCGGGGCTGCTCAGCACGACGTTCACCAGCCGGACGTGGGGCGGATAGGAGGGCGCCTCCCGCTCTCCGAGCTCGCGCTCGGCGAAGCCCCGGTAGTCGTGCTCGACGGCGGCCCGGACGGCGTAGTGGTCGGGCAGCGAGGTCTGGATCAGCACCTCGCCCCCCCGCTCGCCCCTCCCCGTTCGACCCGCCACCTGGCTCAGGAGCTGGAAGGTGCGCTCGCTGGCGCGGAAGTCGGGCAGGTGGATGCCGACGTCCGCGTTCACCACGCCCACCAGCGTGACCCCCGGGAAGTCGAGGCCCTTGGCGATCATCTGCGTGCCCAGCAGGATGTCCACCTCGCCCCGCCCGACCCGTCCGAGGATCTCGTGGTGCGACCACTTTCCGGACGTGGTGTCGACGTCCATGCGGGCGATCCGCGCCCCGGGAAAGGTCTCGGCCACGATCCGCTCCACCTGCTCCGTGCCGAGGCCCCGGTAGGAGAGCTCGTCCGAGCCGCACCGCGGGCAGCGCGCCGGGGCCGCCTCCTCGTGACGGCAGTGATGGCAGACGATGCGCCCGGTGACGCGGTGGAAGGTCAGCGAGATCGAGCAGTTGGGGCACTCCGAGACGTGCCCGCACGCGCGGCACTGGACGAAGGAGGAGTACCCGCGTCGGTTGAGCAGAAGGATCACCTGCTCGGCGCGCTCGAGCCGCTCCCGCACGGCCTCCACCAGCGGGGGCGAGAGGACGACCCCCGCCTCTCCCCGGCCTTCGCGACCGGAGGCGCGGACGGTGGACTCCTCCCTCAGGTCGACCACGCGCACCGGGGGCATCGGGCGCCCCGCGACGCGCACGGGCAGCTGGAGGAGCTCGAACTTTTCCCGCCCCGCGTTCGCCCAGCTCTCGAGCGAGGGGGTGGCGCTTCCGAGCACGCACACCGCCCCGGCCTCGGCCGACCGCATCACCGCGAGGTCCCGCGCGTGATAGCGGGGCGCCTCGGACTGCTTGTAGCTGGAGTCGTGCTCCTCGTCGACGACGACCGCCCCGAGGTCGGCGACGGGGGCGAAGACGGCGGAGCGGGCGCCGACGGCGATCCGCTTCTCGCCCGAGCGGAGCTGACGCCACGCGTCGTATCGCTCGCCGTCCGAGAGCGCCGAGTGGAGCACGGCGACGCGGTCGCCGAAGCGCGCGCGGAAGCGGGCGACGGTCTGAGGCGTCAGGGAGATCTCCGGCACGAGCACCAGGGCGCTCCGCCCCTCCTCCTCCACCACGCGGCGCAGGAGCTCGACGTAGACCAGCGTCTTCCCGGAGCCGGTCACCCCGTGGAGGAGGAAGGGCCGACCCCCGCCCCCGACGACCGCCCGCTCGAGCGCCTCGAGAACGACCCGCTGGTCGGGGGTGGGCACGTGCCGCTCCTCTTCCGGAACCGGGGCGTCGGCGAAGGGATCGCGGAGCACCTCCTCGTCCGCGACCTCGACCAGCCCCTTCTCCTCCAGCCCGGTGACCACGGAGCGCGAGAATCCGGCCTCGCCCGTCAGGTGCGCCAGCTCCGCCTTCCCCCCCGAGGCCTCGAGCAGCTCGTACGCCTCCCGCTGGCGGTGGGCGCGCCCGAAGATCTCGTCCCGCTCGGCCAGGTCCTCCAGCCAGCGCACCTGGCGAACGACCCTCCGCGTGCGCACCGACGGCTCGCGCGGAGGCAGGGTCTCGTGGCGGAGAACGCCCGCGCGCTTGAGCCCTCGGATCTCCGGCCAGATCGAGCCCATCCCGAGCTCCTTCCTGAGCGTGGAGACGCGCCGGGGGCCGTCGGCCCCCGAGAGGGCGTCGACGAGCCGGCGCTCGCGACGGGTGAGGGACCGGGACGCGGGGTCGCGGGCAGACCTCGACGCGGGGTCGCTCGTGGGGGTCGGTGCCTCCTCGCCGGTCGCGACGAGCCCCACGTAGTCCCTGGAGGCGTCGGTGAGGACGGAGGGGAGCGCCGAGCGCAGCACGATCCCGAGCGGGGCGACGTAGTAGTCGGCCATCCACCGGCACAGGCGCAGCAGGTCGGGGGGAACGGTCGGCTCGTCGTCGAGGACGTCGAGCACGGGCCGGATCCGGGAGAGCCCCTCTCCGTCGCCGGGGCCGGTGATCCATCCGATCCGCTCGCCCCGGCGGAACGGGACCAGGACGCGGGTGCCGGGGGGCGGACGCTCTCCCTCCACCGAGTAGGTGAAGGTGTGGTGGATCGGTAGCGGGAGTGCGACCTCCACCAGGGGGCGCTCGGGCGTCACCTCACCCGACGTCGAGAAGGAAGACCCGCTCCTGCGGCTCCGGCGGGGTGACCTCCGGCCCCTCGGCGCCCCAGTGGACGTTCACCTCGCTCCGCACGCCGATCTCGCCGGGGACGTACACCCCGGGCTCGACCGAGAAGCCGACCCCGGGCAGGAGCCTCCGGTCGTCCCGTGTCTCCAGGTCGTCGAGGTTGGGCCCGCTCCCGTGCAGCTCCGTATCGATCGAGTGCCCGGTCCGGTGGACGAACCGCTCCGCCATCCCCCGCTCCTCGAGGAGACCGCGGGCGGCCCGGTCCACCTCGAAGCCACGCACCTCCGCCCCTGCGGCGTGCCGCTCACGCAGCAGGTCGAGAGCGGCGTCGCGGGCGTCGCGAACTCCCTCCCACACCTCCGCGGCACGATCCGGGAGCGAGGTGCCGAGATACGCCATCCACGTCTGGTCGGCGAAGACCCCGTCCTCGCGACCCCGCCCCCAGAGGTCGATCAGGAGCAGGCGCCCGGGTTCCACGGGCTCCCCGCCGGGTCCCGGCCGGTAGTGCGGATCCGCCGCCCCGGGGCCCGACGCGACGAGGCAGTCCTGCTCGACTCCGACGTCCCGCCGCTCGAGAGCGGCGCGGATCCAGGAGGCCAGCTCGCCCTCGCGCAGCGGCGCCCCGTCACGGATCGACTCCGCCGCGCGCGCGAAGGCCTCGCGGGCGACCTCGGCGAGCGCGCGGGCGCTCCGCCGGTGTCCCTCGAGCTGCGCCGGGGTCCAGACGGCGTGGAACGCCGTCACCAGGTCGCCCGAGCTCACCAGCTCGACGCCGAGATCCCGGAGGCTCTCGACCGTGCCCCACGGCAGGAGGTCGAGGGTGGGCACCCGGCCCCCCGGCGATATCTCCGCGGCCAGCCGCCCCCGCCCCTCGACGAGGTCCGAGAGTCGCTCGGACAGCTCCCGCCACCCCGAGTAGTCGACGATGTCCCAGGGCCAGTCACGCCAGGAGGAGTGCTCGATCGTGTGGATCAGCGCCACGGGATCGCCCCTCCGCGGCACGAGGGTGAAGGAGCGCCGGGTGGTCCACTCGAGACCCAGGAGGCGGGCGGCGACCGGGTTCCGGCCGTGGAACTCGTAGAGAAGCCATCCGTCCACGCCCTCGCCCTCGAGCGCCTCGCGCACCCGGTCGACCCCCTCGGGGCGGAGGAGCAGCGCGCTCGAGCTCACCTCCGCCCTTCCCCGGAGCTGAAGAGAGGCAGCCCCTCGGTGTCGGCGTCGGTCTCGGCCTCCGGATCGGCGTCGGAGTCCGTGTCGGTGCCGGAGTCGGCCCCGGTCTCGGGCTCCGTGTCGGCATCGGGCTCGGCGTCGCGCTCCGGCCGGCCACCGTCCGCCTCGCCGCGCCGGTCCCGCCCACGCATCCCGTCACGGCGGGACGGCTCCTCCCCGGACGCCCCCTCGTCCATCGTGCGGATCCCCTTGAGCAGGTCCAGACCGAGGATCCGCTCCTTGGTCAGGAGCCGGTGGACCTCCCGCTCCCGGATCACCGCCGTACGGACTCCCCGCCACCCCCACCACTTCCAGGCGCGGCGGAGGATCCCGAGCTTCTCCGGGAGCGAGAAGAGCTCCGCGAAGTCCGGGAAGGGCTTGGTGACGGTGGGGCGGAAGGCGGTCTCCTCGTCGGACCAGTCCTCGGTGTGGATCTGCCTCACGCCGGCCTCCCGGAGGATCCGCTTCCATTCGACCAGCATCAGGGGCCGGACGCCGAGGTGCTCGGAGAGGAGCTCGCGCCGCTCGCGGTCGACGGCCGCCTTCCACACCATCTGGACCAGGAAGATCGTGCCCCCCGGCTTCGTGACCCGGACCAGCTCGCGCACCGCCCGCGCGGGATCGGCCCGCGCGGTGAGGCCGAGCTCGCCCACGGACACGTCGAAGATGCGGTCCCGGTACGGGAGCCGGTCGAGCGGCGCGGTCTGGAACTGGAGCCGATCGGAGAGCCCCGCCTCCCGGATCCGATAGGTGGCCGCCTCGACCACCCGCCAGTCGAAGTCGACGCCCGATCCGTGCACCCCGTACTCCTGAACGAAGTACTCCAGCGGCACGCCGAGGCCGCAGCCGGAAGCGAGCACCTCGAGCCCCGGCCCCATCTCCGAGAGCAGGGCGATCTGTCGGTAGAGGTCCTCGCCGCCCGGGGGAAAGAGGAGCCGCCGGCTGAGGCGGACGAGGTCCAGCATCGAAGGCGTCTCCACCTCGGACGTGCCGGGCCTCGTGGGGGCGGATTCGGGCATGGCGGGAACGGGGCTCAGAGCCCCGCCTCTTCCCGCTCCTCCATCTCGCGGATCGCCGACCGCAGCCGCTCGCGGTCCTCGTCGCTCACCTCCGGTCGCGGGGCTCCGGCGCCGGCCGCGACGAAGGGCCCGCGGAGCCGGCGGAGCGCCACGAGTACCAGCCCGAGGCCGAGCAGGAGGAAGGCGGGGGGCGCCAGCCACGCCCAGAGGCCGGAGCCCTCGGTGCGCGGCACGGCCCGCCACTCCTCGCCGTGGTTCGCCAGCACCCACTCGACGATCGAGTCCGCCTCCCACCCCTCCGCGGCCCGCATCTGGATGGTGTCGCGCAGGAGGTCGGCCGATTCGGAGGGGCAGACCTCGAGCATCAGGCCGGGGCAGTAGGGCGAGCGAAGGCGGGAGATCGCCCTCTCGGCCTCGGGATGGGGGCGGACCGGCCCCTCGCCGGCACGGGCCTCCCCACCGCTCTGCGGGACGGGTGCGTCCTGCACGCCGCCGGTCGCGCCGGCGGGGGCGGCGAGCGACAGGAGGAGCACGGAGACGAAGAGGAGACGCGTAGGCATGGGGGTGGCCGGAGGAGGTATGGGGACCCGAAAGATAGAGGTCAGGGCCCCGGAGCCTCCACCCCCGCCAGCGCGCGGATCACCGCCACGGCCCCCTGAGCGGTCCTGGCCGGGTCGTAGCCGCCCTCGAGCGCCGCCACGATCCGCCTCCCGTCCTCCGGCGCCAGGAGCTCCATCACGCGCCGCGCCAGCCGGTGCATGTCCGCCGGCTCGAGGGTCTGTCCTCCCAGGGGATCCCCCCGGAGCACGTCGAAGCCGGAGGAGACGAGAACGAAGTCCGGACGGAAGGCGCGAACCTCTTCCAGCGCCTCGTCGAAGCGCTCCAGGTACTCCGCGCGGGGGGTGGCGGCGGCGAGCGGCACGTTCAGCGTCGATCCCTCGCCGGCGCCCTCGCCCCGCTCGTCGGCCATACCGGTGCCGGGGTAGTGCGGATGCTGGTGGAGCGAGAGGTAGAAGACCGACCCGTCCCGCCAGAACGTGTCCTGCGTGCCGTTGCCGTGGTGCACGTCCCAGTCGACGATCGCCACCCGCTCCGCGAGCCCCTCGGCCTGGAGCGCGCGGGCGGCCACCGCCACCGAGTTGAAGAGGCAGAAGCCCATGGCGTGGGAGGGCGTCGCGTGGTGGCCGGGCGGACGGCACGCCACGAAAGCGTTCCGCCAGGTGCCCTCGGCCACCCCGCGGCACGCCGTGAGGAGCGCGCCGACGCTCCCGAGTGCGGCGTCCCAGGAGTCCGCCGAGACGCGGGTGTCCGGCGTCAGGTCCAGGGAGCGGCCCGCCTCGGCGGCCCGCTCGACCGCCTCCCGGATCCGCTCCACGTGCTCCGGTGTGTGCACTCGGAGCAGCTCCTCCTCGGTCGCCTCGCCTGGCTCGATCTGCACCACCCGCTCGTGGAGCGCCAGAAGGTCCTTTCCGACGGTGGAGGCGAGGGCGCGGAGCCGTCCCTGGTGCTCGGGGTGGCTCCACCCGGTGTCGTGGAGCGACGAGTCGGGGTGGAGGAGGAAGGCGGTCGGCGGTCCCGGAGCGGGCGGAGGCTCCGGATCGGGTCGCGGCTCCGAAGCGGGCGGCGGCCCTGCCGGCCCCGACCGGCCGGCCTCGGCGCTCACGACGCCTGCACCGTCTCCTGCTCGCGCCTCGCGTCCGCGATCCGCTCCTGGAGGCTCCGCACGGTGGGCTCGCGGTTCCGCATCGCGATCAGGGCGTCGCACGCCGCCTCGGTGGCCGAGATGGTGGTGAGGTACGGCGTGTGGTACGTGATCGCCGCGCGCCGCATGGCGTAGTCGTCGTACTGCGACTTCTTCCCGAGCGGCGTGTTGATGAGGAGGTTCACCTCGCCGCTCACGATGCGGTCGACGATGTTCGGCCGACCTTCTCCCACCTTGTAGATCCGCTCCGAGGAGATCCCGACACGGCGGAGGTAGCGGTGCGTACCCTTGGTGGCGAGGATCCGGAAGCCGAGGTCGGTCAGCCGCCGCAGCACCGGGGTGACCTTCGGCTTGTCCTCGTCGTTCACCGTCACGATGACGGTTCCGCCGACGGGCGAGAGCAGCCCCTCCGTGAACTGCGTCTTCGAGCCCATCGAGAGCTGCGCCTTCGCGAACGCCATCCCGAAGGAGTCGTCGAAGCCCATGCCCTCTCCCGTGGAGCGCATCTCCGGCCCCAGCAGCACGTCCACGTCGAAGCGGCTGAAGGGGAAGACGGCCTCCTTCACCGCCACGCCCGCGACGGTCGGCTGCTCCGGCACGCCGAGGTCCGCCAGCCGCTCGCCCGCCATGACCCGGGCCGCCAGCCGCGCCAGGGGCACGCCCGTCGCCTTGCTCACGAAGGGGATGGTGCGGGACGCCCTGGGATTCACCTCGAGGACGTAGACCCGCCCCTCCCGGACCGCGAACTGGACGTTCAGGAGCCCCACCACGCCGAGCTCGATCGCGAAGGCGCGCGTGAGCTCGCGGATCCGCTCGATCTCGTCCTCGCCCAGCGAGTAGGGCGGAAGCACGCACGCCGAATCTCCGGAGTGGATCCCCGCGCCCTCGATGTGCTGCATGATGCCCCCTATGACCACGTCCACGCCGTCGGAGAGCGCGTCGACGTCCACCTCGACCGCGCGCTCGAGGAAGCGGTCGATCAGCACCGGGCGGTCGGGCGACGCCTGGACCGCCCGCTCGAAGAAGCTCCGGAGCGAGGGCTCGTCGTAGACGATCTCCATGCCGCGCCCCCCGAGCACGTAGCTCGGGCGCACCAGGACGGGATAGCCCACCCTCTCGGCCACCGCGGCGGCCTCGTCGGCCGTGACGGCGATGCCGTTGTCCGGGACGAGGGCGCCCACGATCCGGCACACCTTCTCGAAGCGCCCCCGGTCCTCGGCGCGGTCGATGGCGTCGACCGGCGTTCCGAGGATCGGCGCTCCGGCCTCCTCGAGCTCCCGGGCCAGGTCGAGGGGCGTCTGTCCGCCGAGCTGCACGATCAGGCCCTCCGGCCGCTCCCGCTCGACGATCTCG
>CAYPDV010000054.1:0-17727 GCA_964409525.1 uncultured Gemmatimonadaceae bacterium | reverse complement strand
CCCGATCAGGCGGGCCACCGCGTGCCGCTCCATGTACTCCGACATGTCGATCCGGACCATCGCCCGCTCGTCGTCGAAGAGGAACTCCGCGAGGGCACGCGCCGTCTCCGTCTTCCCGACACCGGTCGGGCCGAGGAAGATGAAGGAGCCGATGGGACGGTCGGGGTCCTGGAGCCCGGCCCGGGCACGGCGCACCGCGTTCGAGACCGCGACCAGAGCCTCCTCCTGGCCCACGACCCGCGCGCCGAGGAGCTGCTCGAGATGCGTGAGCCGCTCCCGCTCCGATTCCACGAGGCGGCTCACCGGGATCCCGGTCCACTCCGACACCACGGCGGCGATGTCGTCGGCGTCCACCTCCTCCTTCAGGAAGCTCCCCTCCGTCTGGAGCTCCTCCAGCCGCGCCTCGGCATCCTCGATCTCCCGCTGTGTGTCGGGAATCTCCTTGTACTGGATCTCGGCGGTCCTCTCGAGGTCGCCCGTGCGCGTGGACCGCTCCGCCTCCACCTTGAGCTGGTCGACCCGCTCCTTCAGCCCCTGGATGCGGGAGATCGCCTCCTTCTCGGCCTGCCACCCCGACTTCATGCGGGCACTCTCCTCGCGGAGCTCGGCGAGCTCGCCCTCGATCCGCTCCCGCCGCTCCACCGCAGAGGGATCCTCCTCGCGGCTGAGCGCCTGCTTCTCGATCTCGAGCTGGGTGATCCGACGCTCGACCTCGTCGATCTCCTGGGGAAGGGAATCGATCTCGATCCGCAGCCGGCTCCCCGCCTCGTCCATCAGATCGATCGCCTTGTCCGGGAGGAAGCGCCCCCCGATGTAGCGGTCGCTCAGCTTCGCCGCCGCGATCAGGGCGTCGTCGGTGATCCGGACGCCGTGGTGCACCTCGTATCGCTCCTTCAGCCCCCGGAGGATCGCGACCGTGTCCTCGACCGACGGCGGCGCCACGAACACCGGTTGGAAGCGCCGCTCCAGCGCCGGGTCCTTCTCGATGTGCCGGCGGTACTCGTCGAGCGTGGTCGCCCCCACCATCCGGAGCTCGCCCCTGGCGAGCGCGGGCTTCAACATGTTGCCCGCATCGACCGCCCCCTCGGACGCCCCGGCGCCCACGATGGTGTGCATCTCGTCGATGAAGACCACGTACCGCCCCTCCGCCTCGGTGATCTCCTTCAGGACGGCCTTCATGCGATCCTCGAACTCGCCCCGGTACTTCGCCCCGGCGAGCATCGCGCTGATGTCGAGCTGCAGCAGCTTCTTTTCGGCGAGGGTGGTCGGAATGTCCCCGGCGACGATCCGCTGGGCGAGGCCCTCGACGATCGCCGTCTTGCCCACGCCCGGCTCGCCGATGAGCACCGGATTGTTCTTGGTGCGCCGCGCCAGGACCTTGATCACACGGCGGATCTCCTCGTCGCGGCCGATCACCGGATCGAGCTTGCCACGCCGGGCCAGGGCGGTGAGATCGCGGCTGTAGCGCTCGAGGGCGCGGTACTTCTCCTCCGGCGCCTGGTCCGTCACCCGATGCGAGCCCCGGACGGCGTCGAGGGCGGTGGCCACGGCCTCCGGGCCCGCTCCCGACTCCTTCAGGATCCGCCCCGCATCTCCCTTCTCCCCGGCCAGTCCGAGGAGGAGGTGCTCCGTCGAGACGTATTCGTCCCCGAGCTCCCTCGCTCGCTCCTCGGCCCGGTCGAGAGCCCGGTTCAGGTCCCTGGATACCCGGGGATCCGCCCCGCCCTCCACCCGGGCGTAGCCGCCGAGCGCGTCGGAGACCTTCGAGCGGATCGACGGGATCGGCGCGCCCAGCTTCCGGAGCACGGGAACGACGATACCCTCCTCCTGCTCGAGGAGGGCGTCGAGGAGGTGGAGGCCGGAGATCTCGGGATGGCCGTCCCGGCGCGCCCGGGAGGCGGCCGCCTGGAGGGACTCGCCGGCCTTCACGGTGAGGCGATCGGGATTGAGCATCGGGTCCGGAGAAGAAGATGAGGGGAAGAGCCGTCCGATTCGCGGGCACCTGCCGATCCGACCGGAGGGCCCGCGCCGAGAGGAAGAAAGTCAAGAATCGGACCATTCGCCGGCGCACCGGGAGGCCCCGGAACGGAGGGCACCCTCAGGGAAGGTCCGGCCCCGGCCCCTCCAGCGGGAGGACGAGGGTGAAGGCGCTACCCACCCCCGGCTCGCTCTCCACCTCGATGTCGCCGTCGAGCAGTCCGGCGAGCCTGCGGGCCAGGCTCAATCCGAGGCCGGTGCCGCCGATCGTCCGCGTCTCCGCCCGCTCGGCCTGCCAGAATGGCTCGAACACCGCTTCGAGGTGCTCGGGAGGGATGCCGACGCCGGTGTCCTCGACCCGGATGCGGATCGTGCCGTCCCGCCGGGCGGCACGGACATGCACGCCGCCTCCCGGTGTGAACTTCACCGCGTTCGAGAGGAGCTGTGCGAGGATACGCACCACCTTCCTGCGGTCGGTGGGAAGCGGCGGAAGGTCCTCCTCGATCTCCATCTGCAGCTCGAGGCCCCTGTCCTCGAGGTTCGCGCGCTCGCCCACGAGCGCCTCCTCCACGACGTCCCGGATCGAGAGCGCCTCGACCTCGAGCTCGCCCTCCTCCGCCTCGAATCGAGCGTAGGTGAGGATCCCGTCGATGAGGCCCTGGAGGTTCCAGGCGCTCGCCTTGATCTTCGCGAGCTGCTCCCGCTGGCGATCGGTGACGGGGCCGGAGATCCCCGCCTCCAGAATGTCGGCGTAGCCGACGATCGCCGTGAGCGGGGTCCGGAGCTCGTGGGACATCACCGAGAGGAAGTCGACCCGCGCCTGCCCCGCCTCCCTCGCCTCGCGGAGGAGGCGCGCGCCGTCCAGAGCGAGCGCGACGCGGAGCGCGAGCTCCCGGGTGAAGAAGAGGTCTTCCTCGCCGAGGGACCGCCCATCGGGGCCGAGGAAGAGGATGAGGGCGCCCAGCGTGCGGCCACGCGCGACGAGCGGGAGCACGAGCTGGGTGCCCACCGGGGGATCATCTTCCGGAGGCGCCTCGAGCGGAACCGGCCCGCCGCTCCGATCGAGGAAGAGCGACGACTCCTCCCGGAGAGCCCGGGCCACGGGGTGGTCCTGGTCCGGGCGGACGAGCTCCGGCAGTGGGGTGTCCGGATGACCGGCCGGCCCCGCCTGGGCGCGCAGGTGGAGATACCCGTCGGGGGCGATCACGTAGACCGCGGCCCCCCCTCCGAGACGCTCACGGATCCGATCCGTGAGCGTCTGGAGCCCCGCCTCGTAGTCGGCCGACTCGAGAAGGAGGTCCGTCGCCTCGGTGAGGAAGCCGGTGGCCTCCCTTCGCGAGAGGAGTCGGTCCGGGGACTCTCCGCTCATCGCTTCCGCGCTCCCGGCGGACCCGCCGGGAGCCCGGCCTCCGCGGGCCTGCTCGATCTTCCCGATCGCGCCCCCTCCGGCACGCCGTGCGTCTTCAGCGACCGTCTAGCGGGAAGGGGCGCCCTCCCCCACCACCCTCTTCGCGGGGCCGGCGGGGAGGGTGCCGCCGGGCACCACCTGATTGATCCGCGCGACGACCTCCGGCTCGACCGTGGATGGATAGCGCTGGAGGAACGTCTCCAGATCCATGCTCCGGTCGAGGTTCACGATGTCGACCCGCTTCGGCTGGGCTCCCAGCACCGCCGGATCGGTCTCGCGCTCGAACGTGGCGATGGAGCTGGAGACGGTCTGCGCGTGCGCGCCCCACCGCTGGGCGGCCGAATACCCCATGATGTGGTAGACCCGTCCCTGGAACTCGATCATCGAGACGAGACCCTGCAGCGTGCCCTGCTGCGTGCGGACCTGGAACTCGCCCGAGGCCGCCGGCTGACCGCTCACTCGCGCGGTGGACGTCTGTCCCACCTGCACGCCCTGCTGGTTCGCGAACGCCTGGAGCGCGGCACCGGGGGTGTTCTGCTCCGCGAGCCGCAGGACCATCACGGCGTCCTCCTGCGGGCTGATCACCTGCACCGCCGTCCGGCTGTTGATCCCCTGCCAGCCCCGCGGGAAGTGGATGCGGAATTCGAGCTCCGGGTGGCGGAACGCGTTCTCCTGGAAGAAACCCTCGCGGGGGTTGTCGCCCCATACGAAGCCGTCGAGTCGACCCACGTACTCGGGCCCGCGTACCGCCAGCCCGGCCAGATCGACCCGTGCCTGCTCGACCATCTCGGCGATCGACGTCCCTCGCTCGCCCGGATCGGGATGGGTCGCGAGCCAGCCCGGGACCTGCCCCTGACCGCTCGCCTCCGACGCCCGCTCCAGCATCTGGAACACGTCGGCCATCTCGCGCGGATCATACCCCGCCTCCACCATGTAGCGGAAGCCGAGCTCGTCCGATTGCCGCTCGTCGTCGCGGCTGTGGCTGAGGAAGAGGAGCTGGAGGCCCACGTTGGCTACGTCGCCGAAGGCCTGGAGCTCGGGAACGAGGATCATCCCCAGCCCGACTCCGAGCTGCGTGAGCTGCTGATTGCTGATGCGACGCACCGCGTGCCGGGCCGTCACGTGGCCGATCTCGTGTCCGAGGATTCCCACCAGCTCCGCCTCGGAGTTCAGGTGGGCCATGATGCCGCGGGTCACGTAGATGTAGCCTCCGGGAAGGGCGAAGGCGTTGATGCTCGCATCGTCCACGACCCGGAAGGTCCAGGGCAGCTCGGGTCGCTCGGAATGCTGCGCGAGCTGATCCCCCAGTCGCTGTACGTACGACTGGACCTCGTCGCCCCCGTAGAGCCCGAGGGCCGCGACCACCTGCTGGTCGGCCTCGCGGCCCATCTCGATCTCCTGCGACTCGCTGATGAGGGAAAGCTCGCGCTCACCCGTCACGGGGTTCCGGGCGCAGGCCGAGACCACCGACGCCGCGGTCACCACCGCACCGGTGAGGAGGAGGGCTCTCCGCCCCGGATTCCGACGCTTCTCCAGCATGCTGACCCCCTTCCGTTCGGCCCGTGGTGCAGACGGACGATCACCGCCCGGGACCGGGCGGCTCTCCGGCTCGAGGGTGCAAGGTTCCTGCCATCCCGGCGCAGCCCGTCCCGCCACGTTCGTCGCGCTCGGAGCGCCCCTCGCCCACGGGATCGGGCTCAGAAGGCCGGCCCGAGGAGAAGCGCGTTCACGTAGGGGGTGAACGCCGACCTCCAGAAGAGCCGGAAAAGCGGATCATCGGCGAAGAGGATCGCCTTCCCGCGGCCGACCCGCGTCTCCACCAGCCAGCTGCTCTGCGCGAGGCGGCGCAGGTTGGCCTCGCTGATGACGCCGCTGGTCCGCTCGGGGTCCGCGGGAAACCAGGCCGGCGACTGGAAGGAGGCGGCGGGCTCGAACGCCTGCCCGCCGGAGAGCACGAACATACGGTCGGCGGACGAGCCCGCCCCGGCACCGAATGTGAGGGGGTGCCGCGGATCGAGGCGAACCTCCAGGATCGTGCCGGGCACCTGCTCCCTCCACCGCTCCGCCTCCCGCTCCTCCACGGTGCGGAGCGCCCGTTCGAGCTCCTCCTCCCGCTCCAGCTCCTCGGTCGGCTCCTCACGCACCTCGACCTCCCCCAACTCGCCGAGCGCGCGTGCCGCCGCGTCCACCGCGACGAGGGTCCCCCCTGCCGTGATCCAGTCCCGCAACCGCTCCACGCCTTCCTCGCCGAGGGCGCTCCGGATCCCTCCACCCGAGGGGGCCACCACGACGTCGTACTCGGACAGGTCGAGCGCACCCACGTCCTCGACCTCGATCACCGACAGGGGAACCCCGAGCCGGGTCTCCAGGAAGAACCAGTGCGCTCCGAAGGACGTGGCGGACGTACCCCGTCCGCCGAGGAGCGCGACCCTCGGAAGATCGAGCGGCACCGCGCGCTCGGTGCCCAGGTCGGGGCCGTCGTCGGTGAATCCGGTTCGGGCCGGGTGGAGCCGTGCGCCGAGCCCCGCCTCCCGTACGGCCCGATCGAGATCGGGATTGAGCGTCCGCGGAAGGAGGACGGTGCCGGCCGGGAACTCCCGCCCCTCCAGCGTGAACGCGCGGCCGATCACGAGGGCCCGGCCTCCCTCCCGGAGAAAGGCGACGAGCTCTCCGCGACCCTCTAGCCCCGGAGGCAGGAGATAGCCGTACGCGGCCGAGCCCTCTTCGACGCCGCGGGGGGCGCCGACCCCCACCACGGGCGCCCAGCGCGCGTCGGGACTCCGATCGGTGGTGTGCGCCTCCACCCCGAAGGCGTAGGGGAGCGACCATGCGGTGATGTCGTACGAGTACTCCGCGTCCAGGAGGAGCTCGGGACGGAGCAGCGTGAGGGCGAGCCTCCCCCGCGGCTGCCGGGCCCGGACGAGGTACGTGGCCGCCGGGAAGTCGCTCCGCTCGGCGTAGCCGGAGTGGGGCTGCGCGCGCGCTCGGAAGGACTCGCCGGCCCGCTCGACCTCGATCCCCTGCGAGCGGAGGAGGGCCACGAGATCGTCCGCCGGACCTCCCTCCCCCTCCGGCACCAGGAGGACGTCCGAGAGCCCCTCGTCGACGTTCCGGTGAAAACCGGCGAATCCGAGGAGGAGACCGGTCCTGCCCTCCGCCGCCTCACGAAGGGTCGCGTTTCCGGAGGTCCGGTGGTGGAGCGCGCGGTCGGACAGGGTGAGGAGGGAGCCGTCGGGCCGCTCGATGACGAGCCCGGCGCGGGAATGTCCGGCCTGCTCGTACGTCATCCCGACCGCTCCGGTCAGGGACGGCCAGGAGTCGCCGTAGCCGGGATAGAAGAGGTCGAAGCCTTCCGCCGTGTAGTAGAGCCAGCCGTGCCGGTCGAAGGCGCTGGCGTTCGCTTCGCCGAACCGACGTCCCCACTCCAGGATGTGATCCGGATAGAGCGGGTTGATCGGAGCGACGGCGGGGAAGAAGAAGTAGGTGGAGGTATACGACATCTCGTGGAAGTCGACGTGCACCTGCGGGTTCCACCGATCCCAGGTCGCCAACCGCGCGCGCGTCTCGGGCTGGGTCGCCCACGCCCAGTCCCGGTTCAGGTCGAAGAGCCAGTGATTGTAGCGCCCGCCGGGCCACGGCTCCCGGTGCTCCCGCGCCGCGGGGTCGGGGTTCGGCTCTACCCCCCGCATCTGTCGATACCACTGGACGTAGCGGTCCCGCCCGTCCGGATTCGCCATCGGATCGATCACCACCACGACCGAGTCGAGCACCCCCTCCACCTCCGCAGCTCCGCGCGCGAGATCCCACGCCGTCCACATCGCGGCCTCGGACGAGGAGCTCTCGTTCCCGTGCACCCCGTAGGAGAAGTACACGACGGCGGGATTGGAGGCGGCGATCTCCCGGGCCCTGGGCTCGGGGGTGGAGGGCAGGGTGAGCTCGCGGTTCGCCTCCAGGATCGACGCGAGCCCCGCCCGGTGAGGCGGGCTCGCCACGGTCACCTGGAGCAGCGGCCGCCCCTCGGGGGTTTCGCCGTACCGCTCGACGCTGACCAGGGGTGAGGCTTCGGCGAGGACGTCCATGTACCGGACGACCCCCGCCGCGTCGGTGAATCGCTCACCCGGGGCGTGGCCGAGGACGTCCTCGGGCGAGGGCGGCTCCTGGGAGGCGGCGGGGCCGGCCGCCAGGACCGTTCCGGCGGCGAGCAGGACGCCGGCGATGCGGGAGGATGCGTACATGCGGGAAGGGGGGTCGGCGGGGAAATGCGGCGCGGGTGCCGTCGAGGAGGGGATCGTACCGGGGCCGTATCGGACCCGCAAGAACGGCCGCGCGGCCCCGGCTTTCCCTGCTTGACAGGTCGGCGGAGGCGGTCCGACCTTCCGCTCGCTCGACGGTGCCGGGTGGACGGGTGCCGTTCCGGAGATCCCCTCATCCCTCTCTCCGCCCCACCGACCATGGCGACCACCGAGCGCATCGAAGCGCCCGCTCCGGACACCGACGAGCCCTTCATCCCGGCCTCCGTCTCCCTGCCGGAGATCACGCTCAAGGCCCTCGTCCTGGGCTTTCTCCTTTCCGCGCTCCTGGCGGGGGCGAACGCCTACCTCGGGCTGAAGGTGGGGATGACCGTGTCGGCGTCCATTCCGGCGGCGGTGATCTCGATGGCCGTGCTCCGCCTGTTCCGGGAGCAGAACATCCTGGAGAACAACATCGTCCAGACGGCGGCCTCGGCCGGCGAATCCCTCGCCGCCGGCGTGATCTTCACGCTCCCGGCGCTGGTGATGCTGGGCTACTGGAGCGACTTCGAGTTCGGTCCGACCACGGCTCTCGCCCTGTGTGGCGGGGTGCTCGGCGTGCTGTTCACCATCCCGCTCCGCCGCGCGCTGATCATCGAAGCGGGGCTCCGCTTTCCCGAGGGCGTGGCGACGGGCGAGGTGCTGAAAGCGGGAACCGAAGGCGGCACCAGCGTCCGCTACATCGCGGTCGCGGGCCTCGCCGGCGCCGGGCTCAAGCTCGCGCAGACGGGGCTCAAGGTCGTCTCGGATCGTTTCACCGGGTCGGTGGCGGCCGGAGGCGCGGTCTTTGGATTCGGGAGCGATCTCTCGGTGGCCCTGCTCGGTGTCGGGTACATCGTCGGCCTCAACATCGCCGTCCTCGTCTTCGCCGGCGGGCTGATCTCCTGGCTCTTCGGCATTCCACTCTACACCGCCCTCGCCTCTCCGGAGACCCTGACGGAGCTGGCCGGAGACGCGACCGGCTACGCGCTGGCCGAGACGATCTGGAGCGTCCGCATCCGCTTTCTGGGGGTCGGAGCGATGGCGGCGGGCGGTCTGTGGGCGCTCGTCTCGCTGCTGGGGCCGGTGAGGGACGGGATCCGGGCGTCGCTGGACGCCGTGCGGCGAAGCCGGGAGGGCGGTGAAGCCGCCCTTCCCCGGACCGAGCGGGACACCCCCTTCCACTGGGTGGTGGCCGGCACGATCGGGATGTCCATCCCGATCTTCGGCGCCTTCCTCGTCGTGGTCGATGCCGAAGCGCTCGGCATCCCGGGCGGCACGTACATGATGACGCTGGTGATCGGTGTCCTCTTCGCGCTCGTCGCCGGCTTCCTCTTCGCCTCGGTGGCGGGGTACATGGCCGGGCTGGTCGGCTCGTCGAACAACCCGATCTCCGGCGTGACGATCGCGACCATTCTCACCATCTCGCTGATCCTCCTCGTGCTCCTGGGCGGGCACATCGACTTCGCGGCCGACACCGCGCGCGCTACGGCGGCGGCCGCGACGGCCATCCTCGTGGGTGCGGTGGTCGCCAATGCGGCCGCGATCGCGGGCGACAACATGCAGGACCTGAAAGCCGGTCGGATCGTCGGCGCCACGCCCTACAAGCAGCAGATCATGCAGATGGTGGGCGTCCTTGCGGCGGCCCTGGTCATCGCGCCCATCCTCCAGCTCCTGTTTCGCGCCTACGGAATGGGGACCGTCTTCCCGAGGGCCGGGATGGACCCCGCCGAGGCCCTCCAGGCGCCGCAGGCGACGCTCATGGCCTCCGTGGCCGACGGCGTGTTCAACCGGAACCTGCCCTGGGCCATGGTCTGGATCGGCGTCGCGATCGCGTTCCTGATCATCGTGGTCGACCAGATCCTGAAGGCCCGGGAGGCGGCGTTCCGCATGCCGGTACTCGCCGTCGCCGTGGGGATCTACCTGCCCCTCGAGCTCACGGTGCCGATCTTCCTCGGCGGCATGATCGCGTGGGCGGCCGGACGCTGGCTCCACCGGCGCAGGAGCGAGCTGGCGGACGGATACCAGGCCGCCGTGGTACGGGCGAAGCGGGGCGGCCTCCTCTTCGCGTCCGGGCTGATCACGGGGGAGGCCCTCGTGGGAATCCTTCTCGCGATCCCGTTCGCGGCCGCCCAGAGCACCGACGTCCTCCGGATCGCGCCCGCCGGGTTCGAGACCGCAGCCGGGGTGCTCGGGATCGCCGCCTTCGCAGCCTTCTGTCTCTGGCTCTACCGGGTGGCACGGGGGGGGAGGACGGCATAGCCGGCGGCCCGGGATCGGTGCGCCTCGTCCGCTCGGCCGGCCCCGGAGCGCTCGTCGCGGCGTGCACGCTCCTGTCGGCGGTCGTCCTGGCGGTCGCGGGTTGTGACCGCGAATCGTCGCCGGAGCCGGACGCGCCGATCTCCCGAGAGAGGTTCGTGGAGGTGATGGTGGAGCTCCGGGACTCGGCGCGGGCCTCCGGATGGGAGGTCGAGGAAGAGGTCCGGGACCGGATCCTCGAGCGGCACGGGGTCGGCGAGGAGGAGCTGGTGGGCTTCGCTCGCGCTCGCGGGGACGACCCCGGCACGATGCAGGAGATCTGGGAAGAGGTGGAGGACCGGCTGGAGGAGCGGCAGGAGGGCCGACTCCCGGATCCGATCGACGACAAGGATCCGCCCGCCGAGGAGCCCGCCGGCGGGTGAGGGGCGCCAACCGCGCCGGTGACGTCAGTCGGTCGTCGCGCGGGCCTCGACGTGCTTCTGCTGGCTCGCGTTGCGTCCGCGGGCGAACTCCGCCAGCATCGCGTCGTTGAACGCCGGGATGTCATCCGGATTCCGGCTGCTCACGAGGCCCCGGTCGACCACCACCTCCTCGTCCACCCACTCGGCGCCGGCGTTCACCAGATCCGTGCGGATCGAGTGGTAGGAGGTCATCCGGCGGCCCTCGACCACGCCCGCCTCGATCAGCGTCCAGGGACCGTGGCAGATCGCGGCCACCGGCTTCCCCTCGGTGAAGAAGGAGCGGGTGAACTCCACGGCCTCCTCGTCCGCTCGCAGGTTGTCGGGATTCATGACGCCGCCCGGCAGGAGGAGCGCGTCGTAGGCCGCCGGGTCGGCCTCGGCGAGCGGCACCTCCACGGCGACCTCGTCGCCCCAGTGGTCGTGATCCCACCCGCGGATCCTCTCGCCCTGATCCTTCGGGGCGACCACGTGGGTCACGGCGCCGGCCTCGTCGAGCGCCTTCCGGGGCTCGAGGAGCTCGACCTGCTCGAATCCGTCGGTGGCGAGGATCGCGATCGTGCGTCCGTCGAGGTCGTGTTGCATGGAAGTCTCTCCTCCGGTCGGTGGGTCGATGTCGGACCTGGACGGAGGGTGAAAAGTGCAACCATGGTGCCATCGGAAGAGGGCGGTCGGAGCACTGATCGGCCCGGCCGTGCCGGTGGACCTCGAGCTCCCCGCGTGGATGGAGCCGGGCGGCCGAAGCAGCCCCGCACGCCACGGCGGACGGCCGGTTCAGGCCTCGCCGGGTCCCGAGCTCTCCCCGCGGCTTCCTTCCTCGCTCGCCTGGAGGACCGTCTCGATCTCCGTCTCCGTCTCACCGTCCGGGGACGGACCCGCTTCGTCGACCGGCGCGGTCTCTCCTCGAGCGTGGTCCTCCGTGGCCTCCTCCTCCTCGACCTCCGCGTCCTCCTCCTCCTCGTCCTCGACCTCCGCGTCCTCGTCCTCCTCGTCCTCGACCGCCTCCTCGTCCGGCTCGTCCTCGACCGCCTCCTCGATCGGCTCGTCCCCGACCGCCTCCTCGATCGGCGCGGCTGCACTCCTCACCGTCGGAAGCGTGAAGCGGAAGGTGGTGTCACCTCCGGGCGGGCTCTCGGCGTCGACCCGTCCGCCATGGGCCGCCACGATCTCCTTCACGATCGCCAGGCCGAGGCCGGCGCCCGCCCGGTCGCGGCCTCTCCCGCCCCGCCAGAAGCGGTCGAAGAGGTGAGGTAGCTCCTCCTCCCGGATGCCTTCGCCCGGGTTCGTCACCCGGAAGGTCACCTCCGCTCCTTCCCTTCCGGCGCCGATCCGGATCTCAGCCCCTTCGGGCGCGTGGCGGAAGGCGTTGCCGAGGAGGTTCGAGAAGACCTGCATCACCCGCTCCCGATCCGCATCGACCACCAGCTCCTCCGACGGGAGCTCCACCCACAGCGTCTGGTCCCGGCGCTCGGCCTGCGGCCCGAAGAGCTCGCCCGCCTCCTCGAGGATCTCCGTCACCTCCACCCTCTCCCGCTCGAGGGCGAGCCCCCCGGCCTCCATCTTCGCCAGGTCGAGGAGGTCCTGGATCAGCCGGTTCATGTGCTGGCTCGTGCGGCGGATCACGTCGAGCTGGCGCTCCCGGTCTTCCGGCTCGAGCTCCATCTCCTGCAGGAGGGCCGCGGCCGTCGCGATGGTGCCGAGCGGATTCCGGAGGTCGTGGGAGACGACCGCCATCACCTCCTCGCGCTCGCGGACCGCCTCCTCGGCTCGGGCTCGGGCGGCACGCTCGCCCTCGAAGAGGCGAGCGTTGTCCATCGCGACCGTCGCCCAGTCGGCCACGCCTGTCGCGATCCGCTGGTGGCGATCGACGAAGAGCCCGGCGTCCGGATGCCCGAAGAAGAGCCCGCCCAGAACCCGACCCTCCCGGGTCCGCACCGGCACCGCGAGGTAGCTCCGTACCGCGCCTTTCGTCTTCTCACCTCCGCTGCGCGTCAGGTCCGGTAGCCGCACGGAGGCGCCGTCGCGCAGGGTCCGGAGCACGACCGGCCGGCTCCAGGGAAAGGAATGGACGTGGTCACCCCCGCCCGGTCGGGGGCGGGACACCGCCTTCCGGATCCGTCCCCTCTCCTCGCCCGGCATCCGGTACAGGAAGACTCCCGCCTGCGCTCCCACGAGGCGCGTCGCGGAGTCCAGGATGTTCTGGGCCAGGTCCTCCCGGTCGAGCTTGCCGGTGACCACCCGACCGATGCGGTGGAGGAGCTCCACCACCTCGGCCTCCTCGTGTCGACGCGCCTCCGACTCCATCCGGTCGCGGTCCGCCTCCCAGAGCTGGCGCGCCGTCCACCCGACGAAGGCGATGAAGAAGACGGTGACGAGCACCACCAGGATGCTGAAGGCGAAGCGGGAGCCGTACCACCCCGCCTCCACTCCCGAAACGGCGATCACCCCGAGGAGGAAGGGAACCACCAGCGCCACCGGGACGAGCCCCGCGACCACGGTCGCGGAGAATCCGGAGCGGAGCAGGCGACCCACGAACCCCTGGGAGGGCGAGCCGAGGAGCACGCCGAGCGAGAGGATGAGGAGGCCGGCCGCGGAGTGCGGCGCCATGGCCGTCACGTACGGAAGCGCGTACAGGAGCTCGACTCCGTACGCGTAGCCCACGAGCGCCTGGAACCCGAACAGCGCCGCCCCCGCCGCGAGCAGCTCGGCCATCCGGTGCGATACGGAGGCTCCGGGCAGCCGGAGGAGGAGGGCGGCGCCGAGGAAGACGAAGGAGAGCGCCGAATTCGGATCCATGCGGCCCGGATCCGACGTGAGGAGCGCCCCCGGGCCCTCCCGGACCAGGAGCTGGTCCACTCCGAGCTCGACCCCCGCGACGTACTGCAGGAGGGTGAGACCGCCGATCGTGACCATCATCGGGGCGAGCAGGGTCACCCCGCCCCATCGAATCCACAGCGGCACGCGGAAGACGAGGAGCGCCAGCGCACCTCCACCCAGCGCCAGGCAGAGGGCGGCGTTCGCCTTCACGCTGGCGACGCTCCACCCCATCCCGATCAGGGTGGGCACACCCGCCCACCACCCCACGAGGAAGACCGCCCCGAGGACGAGGACGAGGAGCGAACAGGCGCGACCCCACAGGAGCGCGAGTCGCGGCGCTCGGGTGGGAGGCGAGACGGTCGTGCGCACGGGAAGAGGCATGTAGGACCCGTTGCTCTGCAGGCACCGGGCCGGACGCCCCCACGACGGGCGAAAGACCCCGCTGAGAGCGACTTCGGGGCGTCCTACGGTGAGGGCCCGTCGCTACTCCCACTCGATCGTGGCGGGGGGCTTGGAGCTCACGTCGTACGTGACCCGATTGATTCCGGCGACCTCGTTGATGATCCGCGTCGAGATCCGTCCGAGCACGTCGTGCGGAAACTGGAACCAGTCCGCCGTCATCCCGTCCCGCGAGGTCACGGCCCGGAGCGCGAGGACGTTCTCGTACGTGCGGGCGTCGCCCATGACCCCGACGGCGCTCACCGGGAGGAGCACGGCGAATGCCTGCCAGATCTCGTCGTACAGCCCGGCGGCCCGGATCTCTTCCAGGTAGATCGCGTCGGCCTCGCGCAGGACGGCGAGCCGTTCGGGGGTGACTCGGCCCAGGACCCGGATCGCGAGTCCGGGACCCGGAAAAGGATGCCGGCCGATGAACTCCTCGGGAAGGCCGAGCTCACGCCCCACCTGCCGGACCTCGTCCTTGAAGAGCTCGCGGAGCGGCTCGACCAGGTCGAACGGCATCTCCTCGGGCAGGCCTCCGACGTTGTGGTGCGTCTTGATCGTGGCGGAGGGGCCCCGCACGGCGAGCGACTCGATGACGTCGGGATACAGGGTGCCCTGGACCAGGAAGCGCGCTCCGGTTTCCTCCTCCCTGGCGGTCCGCTCGAAGACGTCGATGAAGGTGTTTCCGATCCGCCTCCGCTTCTCCTCGGGGTCCACCACCCCTTCGAGGGCCTCGAGGAACTCGGTGGCGGCATCGACCACGATCAGGCGGATCCCCATGTGCTTGCGGAACGTCCGCTCCACCCCCTCCCGCTCGCCCTTCCGGAGGAGTCCGGTGTCCACGAAGATGCATGTGAGGCGATCTCCGAGCGCGCGGTGCACGAGCGTCGCGGCCACCGAGGAGTCCACCCCGCCCGAGAGCCCGCATACGGCGCTTTCCTCGCCCACCTCCGTGCGGATCGCCCCCACCGTCTCCTCGATGAAGACCCCGGCCGTCCAGGTCGGCCGGCAGCCGCAGATCCGGAAGAGGAAGTTGGAGAGGATCTCGTCGCCGCGGGGGGTGTGGGCGACCTCCGGGTGGAACTGGACGCCGTAGATGTCCCGCTCCTCGCTCCGGAAGGCGGCGACCGGAAGCGTGCCGGTGCGGGCGAGCGTCCGGTACCCGGGGGGGGGCGCCTCCACGTGGTCGCCGTGCGAGCACCACACGGTGGTCGGATCGCCGCCCGCGAAGCCGTCGAAGAGGTCGTCCTCCTCGACGATCTCCAGCTCCGCCCGACCGTACTCCCGGCGGCCGTGATGGACCTCGCCGCCCTCGAGGTGCGCGACGAGCTGCATCCCGTAGCAGATGCCGAGGATCGGCACGTCCAGCTCGAGGAGGGCTGGATCGGCCGTCGGCACGTCCTCCGAGTACACCGAGGAGGGGCCCCCGGACAGGATGATCCCGCGCGGCTCCCACTCCCGGATCCACTCCAGCGTCCGGGTGGGAGGGTGGATCTCGGAGTACACCCGCTCCTCCCGCACCCTGCGGGCGATGAGCTGCGTGTACTGCGAGCCGTAGTCGAGGATCAGGATCCGGTCGTGCTCGTGCATGCGGCCCTCAGGGCTCCGGGATGGTCTCGCCGCGCACGAGGTCGTCCACCGTCTCCCGGGCGCGGACGAGGTGGACGGCGCCGCCCTCCACCAGGACCTCGGCGGGTCGCGGACGGGCGTTGTAGTTCGAGGCCATCGTGAAGCCGTAGGCGCCGACGGTGCGCACGGCGAGGAGGTCGCCCGGCGCCGGGGGGACCATCTCCCGGTCCAGGCCCAGGAAGTCGCCCGTCTCGCAGATCGGGCCCACGACGTCCACGCGTCGCTCCGGCTCGCCTTCGGGGCTCTCCACGGCCTCGATCGCGTGCACGCCCCCGTAGTGGCTCGGCCTGAGGAGGTCGGTCATCCCGCTGTCGGTGATCACGAAGAGACGTCCGCCGCTCCTCTTGAGGTAGAGGACACGGGTAAGCAGGACCCCCGCCTGCGCCACCAGGTAGCGCCCCGGCTCGACCACGAGACGGAGCTCGCTGCCCTCGAGCGGCTCGAGGATGTGCGGGGCGAGCGCGTCCAGGGCCATCGCCGGCGCGTCGCCGTATCGGACCCCGAAGCCTCCTCCCATGTCCAGGTACTCCAGGGGGATCCCCTCCCCGGCGAGGCGCTCCGCCAGCTCCACGAGGAACCGGATGGCGCGCCGGTAGGGCCGCGGATCGACGATCTGCGAGCCGATGTGCGCGTCGATCCCGCGGACCCGGAGGTGCGGCCCCTCGGCGGCCCGCCGGTAGAGGGCCAGCGCCTCGTCGGCCGGTACGCCGAACTTCGAGCCCCCGTGCCCGGTGCGCGTGTAGGCGTGCGGGGTGGGCGACTCGATGTCGGGATTCACCCGCACCGCCACCGGGGCGGCCGAGCCATGCGCGCGCGCCACTTCCTCGAGCACCTCGAGCTCGCCCGAGCTCTCCACGTTGAAGCCGTAGATCCCCTCCTCGAGCGCGGCCTCCATCTCCGGGCGGGTCTTGCCCACCCCCGAGAAGACGATCCGCCCGGCTGGGATCCCGGCCCGCCGAGCCCGGGCCAGCTCGCCGCCGCTCACGATGTCGGCGCCGGCCCCCTCCCGCGCCAACCGGTCTAGGAGCGCCAGATTCCCGTTCGCCTTCACCGAGTAGGCGACGAGCGGGTCGGCCGGTGCGAGCGCGTGGGCCACGGCCCGGTATCGATCCCGGAGGTGGTCGGCGTCGTAGACGTAGAGGGGCGTGCCGAAGCGGCGGGCCAGCTCGGGGAGCGGGACGGATCCGGCGTGGAGCGTGCCCTCCCGCCTCGGAAACGGGTCGTCGAGGCCCGGGACGGCCGGAGGTGGTGCGATCGTGGGCGCGGCGACCCCGTTCCGGACGCGCCCCGCCGCCCCCTTCAGTACGCCCTCGCCCACACCACCTCCATCTTCGCCTCGCCGCCGCCGATGCAGTCCGCCGGCGGCTCGTCGGAGCGGAACTCGGGATCCGGGATCACCCGGAGGGTCGCCTTCGTCTCCGCCTTCACCCGCTCCTCGACGGCCGGATCGCCGCTCCACCCCGTGTAGACGAAGCCGCCCGGCCCGTCCACGATCTCGCGCAGCTCGTCGATCGAGGAGACGCCCCGGTGCGAATCCTCCTCCCGTCGCCGGCGGGCGCGATCGAGGAGCCGGTCCTGGAGGTCGTCCAGGCGGCCCGGGAGCGTCGAGACGGCCTCTCCCCGCGGCAGGAACTCCTTGCCCCGCCCCTCGCCCTCGTGGAGCCGGGGCACCAGCACGACCTGGTCCTTCTCGAGGTCGCGCGGCCCGATCTCGATGCGGAACGGCACGCCCTTCCGCTCCCACTCGAAGAACTTGGCCCCCGGCGAGAGGTGCTCGCGGCGGTCCACGCGGACCCGCACCCCGCGCTCGCCGAGCTCGGCCGCCACCCGGTCGCTCGCCTCGAGCACCCGGGAGGTGTCGTCGTCGCTCCGCCAGATCGGGGTGACGACGACCTGGACCGGTGCCAGCCGGGGCGGCACCACGAGCCCCTGGTCGTCGCCGTGGGTCATGACCAGACCTCCCACCAGCCGGGTCGAGACACCCCAGGAGGTGTTCCAGGCGTACGCCTCCTCGCCCTCCTCGGTCTGGAAGGTGAGGCCGGCCGGCCGGGAGAAGTTCTGTCCGAGGAAGTGCGACGTGCCGGCCTGGAGCGCGCGGCGGTCCTGCATCATCGCTTCGCAGGCGTAGCTCCGGACCGCCCCGGCGAACTTCTCGGACTCGCTCTTGAGGCCGGTGACCGGGGGCATGCCCATCCACTCCTCCATGAACCGGCGGTAGACCCCCAGCATCGTGCGCGTCCGCTCCTCCGCCTCCGCCTCGCTGGCGTGCGCGGTGTGGCCCTCCTGCCAGAGGAACTCGGCGGTGCGCAGGAAGAGGCGCGTGCGCATCTCCCAGCGCATGACGTTGGCCCACTGGTTCAGGAGCAGCGGGAGGTCCCGGTAGCTCTGGACCCACTTGGCCATCATCTCGAGGATCATCGTCTCCGACGTGGGCCGGACCACGAGAGGCTCGTCCAGCTCCTTGCCACCG
>CAYPDV010000053.1:0-18408 GCA_964409525.1 uncultured Gemmatimonadaceae bacterium | reverse complement strand
GGAGGACCTGCAGCGCTTCGGCCTGATCCCGGAGCTGGTGGGGCGGCTTCCGGTCACGGTCCACCTCGACGAGCTGGACGAGCCGGCGCTGGTCCGGATCCTCCAGGAGCCGAAGAACGCGCTGGTCAAGCAGTTCACGAAGATGTTCGAGCTCGAGGGGATCGACCTCACCTTCGAGGACGAGGCGATCCGCTCGATCGCCGAGCGCACGCTCGGCCGAGGAACCGGGGCCCGGGGCCTGAGGTCGGTGCTCGAAGGCATCATGCGGGACGTGATGTTCGAGATCCCCTCGCGCAAGGACGTACGGGAGGTCGTGGTGACCCGGGAGGCGGTCACGGACGGAGTCCCGCCTCTCCTGGTGCTGCATCCGGAGGCCCGGAAGAAGGAGGCGTGAGGGTGGACGCCCGGATGCGTGCCCGGGCGCCCGAGAACGCGTGCGCGGCGCGGGTCGCCTGAATGCCTCTCCTCCGACGCCCCGACGGCGAGTTCCAGGTCCCGGATCGTGTCCCGGTGGTCGCGCTCCGCGATCTCGTCTTCTTTCCGTACATGGTCCTGCCCCTCCTCGTCGGCCGTCCCCGCTCGGTAGCGGCCCTGGAGGCGGCGGAGGAGAAGGACGGCTACCTCCTCCTCGTCGCGCAGCGGACCGGTGAGACGGAGGAGCCCGGCCCGGAGGACGTCCACGCGGTGGGCACCGTGGTCCGGGTGGTCGAGTCGTCGCGCATTCCGGACGGCACCTTCCGCGTGGTGTTCGAGGGCGTCGGGCGTGCCCGGCTCGAGGATCTGGAGGAGGAAGGCGAGGCGTTCTTCGCCGCTCCGACCTTCCTGGACGACACCGCCGAGCCCCCGCCCGGGACCCCCGCGTCCGAGGCGGCCGGACGGGCCGTCGAGCGTCTCTTCGCCGAGTACGCCCGCCTGCACGAGCGGGTGCCCGACGAGCTCGGCTCAGTGGTGCCCTCGACCGACGACCGCTTCCGGAGGTCGTACCTGGTCGCCGGGCATCTCCTCCTGCCGGCCGACGAGAAGCAGGAGCTCCTGGAGGCGGCCGACCTCCCCGCCCTGCTCGATCTGCTCCGCGATCGGCTGGCCCGGGAGCTCGAGATCCTCCGGATCGAGGAGAAGCTCGACCGGGAGATCGAGACGCGCATGGACTCCGGGCGGCGCGAGCTCTATCTGCAGGAGCAGCTCAAGGCGATCCAGAAGGAGCTCGGCGGGGGAGACGGCGAGTGGGCGGAGCTCGAGCGGGGCGTCGAGGCGGCCGACCTTCCGGCGCACGCCAGGGAGCGGGCGGAGAAGGAGCTCAGGCGGCTCCAGAAGCTGAATCCGCTCGCGCCGGAGGCCGCCGTGATCCGCACCTATCTCGACTGGATCCTCGCACTCCCATGGACCCGGCGCACCGAGGACCGTCCCGAGGTGGAGCGTGCGTCCGCGATCCTCGAGGAGGCGCACCACGGCCTGTCCGAGGTGAAGGAGCGGATCCTCGACCACATCGCCGTGCTGTCCCTGGTCGGCGAGCTCCAGGGGCCCATCCTCTGCCTGGTCGGCCCGCCCGGCGTGGGCAAGACTTCGCTGGGCCGGAGCATCGCGACCGCGCTCGACCGGGAGTTCGTGCGGGTGAGCCTCGGCGGGGTCCGGGACGAGGCGGAGATCCGCGGCCACCGGCGCACCTACGTCGGCGCCCTTCCCGGGCGCGTGCTCCAGGGAATGCGCCGGAGCGGCTCGAGGAATCCGGTCTTCCTCCTCGACGAGGTGGACAAGCTCGCCGCCGACTTCCACGGTGATCCGGGCGCCGCGCTCCTCGAGGTGCTCGATCCCGAGCAGAACCGCACCTTCACGGACCACTACCTGGAGCTCGAGTTCGACCTGTCCGACGTCCTCTTCGTGGCCACCGCGAACACGCTCGGGGGGATCCCCGGGCCGCTCCGGGACCGCATGGAGGTGATCCGCATTCCCGGATACCTCGACACCGAGAAGCGCACGATCGCCACGCGCTTCCTCTGGCCGCGGCAGGCCGAGCGGCACGGGCTCGACCCGGCGGCGGTCTCCCTCGATCCCGGGACGGTCGAGAACGTCATCCGGCTCTACACGCGGGTGGCGGGGGTGCGCGAGCTGGAGCGCCGTATCGGGCGGATCGCCCGGAAGGTGGCGCGCGAGGTCGCGTTGGCGGCGGGGACGTCCGCGGCCGCCGACGTCGGTGGAGCTCCCGCCGCGGTCGACGGCGACGACACTCCTGCCGCCGCCCCTGCCGCCCCCGCTCCGCGCCGCATCGACTCCGACGACCTGCGCGGCTACCTGGGGCCGCCTCCCTACCTCCCCGGCGAGCGGGACGAGGAGGAGCGGTCGGGGATCGCCAACGGGCTGGCGTGGACGGAAGCCGGCGGCGAGGTCCTGGACGTGGAGGTCGCCGTCGTTCCCGGAAGCGGGAAGATCCGCCTCACGGGCACGCTCGGCGACGTGATGAAGGAATCGGCGTTCGCCGCGGTCACCTATGCGCGCTCCCGCGCCCCCGGCCTCGGACTCTCCCGCCGATTCCACCAGGACGCCGACATCCACGTGCACATCCCGGAAGGGGCGACGCCGAAGGACGGCCCCTCGGCCGGTATCACGGTGGCGGTGGCGCTCATCAGCGCCCTGACCGACGTGCCCACCCGGCCGGACGTGGCGATGACGGGCGAGATCACCCTGCGCGGTCGGGTGCTTCCGGTCGGCGGCATCAAGGAGAAGGCGGTGGCGGCGCTCCGGAGCGGCGTGCGGCTCGTGCTCGTTCCGGCCGCGAACGAGCCGGACCTCGAGCTGTTGCCGGACGAGGTGCGGGAGGGACTCGAGTTCCGGCCCGTGCGGACGATGGACGAGGTCCTCGAAGCGGCCCTGGTACGGGTCCCCGGCCCCCTGGCCGGAGCGACGGCGCCCTTCCTGAACGAGATCCGAGAGCCGGGCGCGAGCCTCAGCCAGTGATCGGAGTGCGCGCTTGAAGATCCGGACCGTGGAGTTCTCCGGCGCGCTGGCGAAGCCCGGTGGCGCGCTCCCGTCCGGGCTTCCCTCCGTCGCCTTCTCGGGGCGTTCGAACGTGGGTAAGTCCTCGCTCATCAACACCCTCCTACGGCGGACCCGGAAGAAGATCGCCCACGTCTCGTCCACCCCCGGGAAGACCCGCACCGTGAACTTCTTCCGGGTGAACGACCGGTTCTTCCTCGTGGACCTTCCCGGCTACGGCTTCGCGAAGGTGCCCGACGCCGTCCGCGAGGAGTGGAAGCAGCTGGTGGAGTGGTACCTCGCCGGCCCCGAGGGACCCGAGGGAGTGGTCCACCTCGTCGACGCCCGCCACGCGCCCACCCGTACCGACCGGGAGATGGTGGAGTACCTCGCCTCGGTGGGGCTGCCGACACTGGTGGTCCTGACGAAGATGGACAAGCTGAAACGGAGCCAGCGAGGCGGCGTGGTCGAGCGCGCCACGGAGGAGCTCCGCGTTGACCGGGAGCAGATCCTTCCCTTCTCCTCGGAGACCGGCGAGGGGCGTGACGACCTGCTCGCCGCCCTGGAGGGGCTCCTGGCGCAGGCGGAAACCGAAGGGAAGCCGTGAGCCGCTTCGAGGCGCGGCGGCGGGCCCCCGCGTCCGACCGGACCGGGGCGGGCACCGAGCACCGCCGGATGGGGACGGATGCCGCCCACCGCCGGATCGGGGTCGGGCGCGGGCCGCGCCGGATCGCGCTCGCGTCCGTCCTCGCCGCCGCGCTCGCCGGCGGCCTCGCCGCATGTGGGACGGGAAGGGCTGGCGAGGCGGCCCTCGACCCGCCCGATCCCGGGACGGATACCGACAATCCGGCCGCCCAGCCGGCGCACGTCGAGCGGGGGGGCGCGGGAACGTGCGACCTCACGGAACAGGGGGAGCTGCCCCGCTGCCACGGACGGCTCCACGAGGCGGAGGTGAGCCTCACGATCCGCGCGGGCGACCTTCTGGTGCGGGTGGTCCCCCTCGACGAGTCGGTCACCCGCCTGACCGCTCCGGACACCTACCGGCGGCTCCACGCCACGGCCGAGAGGTACGCCGCTCTGCTCCGCGCGGAAGCCCCGGGGAACGCCGCGGGTACCGAAAGCGCCGGGCGGGACCCGTCGCTCTTCCTGGTCACGCTCTTCAGCCGCTCGGCAGATGTCGGCTACGAGCCGGAGGCGCTCTACCTCTCGAGCGGCGGCCGTCGGTTCCGGCCGGTCTGGATCGGGCCCGTGACCCCCGGCTGGGGCGGGGGCCGGCTTCCCCAGCAGGAGTCCCGGTCGGCGGTCTACGCCTTCCCGGCGGAGGTCGATCTGGCCGACCCGGACCTCGTGGTCGGCTACGGCGATCGCGAGAGCGACGAGTGGGAGAGGATCCTGCGCCGGCTCGAGGTGGAGCGGGGCCGGGTGAGGGCGCGCGCGAGCGGCGGCTGAGGGGGACCGGCGAGCGGCGGATGAGCGGGACGGGGGTGCGGCGCACAGGAGGGCCCGCACGGGCCTGGAGGAGCGGGGCGACCAGCCGGGGCCGGGCCGGATGGAGGACCCGCCTCCGCGGGCCTCACCCGTCGGTGCTGACGCCCAGGTCCCGCAGAAGCCCGTCCGCGACGTCGTAGATCCAGCCGTGGACCGTGAGGGTGCGTCCCCGCTCCCACGCCTTCCGCACGCTCGGCAGACCGGTGACGGTGCGAACCTGCGCGACGACGTTCAGCTCGCAGAGACGCCGCCAGCGGGCATCGGGATCCTCGAGTCCGTCGAGCTCGGTGCGGTGCTCGTCCAGGACGGCCCGCACGGGGGCGAGCCACTCGGACAGGACCCCCTCCCCGCCGCCCTCCAGGGCCGCGAGAACGCCTCCGCATCCGTAGTGGCCGCAGACGATGACGTGGTCCACCTCGAGGGCGTCGACCGCGTAGTGGAGAACGGACAGGCCGTTCGGATCGTCGGGGGCGACCACGTTGGCCACGTTCCGGTGGACGAAGAGCTCGCCGGCGTCGAGCCCCACGATCTCGTTCGCGGGCACCCGGCTGTCGGCGCAGCCGATCCAGAGGTGGTCGGGGTCCTGGCCACGGGCGAGCCGCTCGAAGAAGAGGGGATCCTCGGCGGAGCGCCGCGCCGCCCAGGCCCGGTTGTTCTCGAAGAGGTGCGGAAGGAAGCGCATGTATCGTGGTCCCGTAGGATCGATGAGCGGAGGCTATCCCTGCTTCCGCCGGTCGCGGATCCGGAGGAAGGTGACCCCCGCCAACCCCCCGACGACGAGAATGCGGAGCGCCGGGTGGAGGACGTCGACGACCGTGGCGACGGCGGGGCCGGGAGGCACCTCCAGCACGAGCTGATCGAGGAGGAGCAGGGCGAGGAGGCCGCCGACCCAGAGGAGTCCCAGCGTCGGCCAGGAGAGCCGGCGCGCGCGGGCGGCGGCGTCCCGGAGGGGCCCCGCCTCGGAGGAAGGCATCCGGATCCGCCGGCTCAGCAGGTGGAGTGGATCAGGGCTCCGACCGGAAGGCCCTCGGCCCGGAGCTCGTTGTAGCGCTCGACCGCCTCTCCGGTGGGAAGCACGTGGCTCGAGACCCCGCGGTCCCGGAGCATCTCCAGGGTCTCGGGTCGCACCTCGAGACGTCGGTGCATCCCGGTCGAGAGGACGACCTCCCGGGCGCCGTGCTCGATCAGCTCCTCCACGTCGGCCGGCTGCACCCCCGGAGAGTGCGACGTGCCGGTCTCCTTCCAATTCCACTCCCGGGATCCGCCGGGGAAGAGCTTGGCGTCCTTGTACGGCGCCTCCCGCCCTTCCACGTGCAGCGTTCCCCACGACATGGAGGTGATCCGGGGACTGGCTCCGGCGGCGTTCTCACTCAATGGTCCTCCCTGTACTTCCCTCGCACTCGTTTTCCGGGAGCGCTCGCTCGGGAGACTCTCGCTCCCGGTCCCGTTCCTCCGCTGCGGCAATCCGAACTCCGCCCGGAAGGCACGCAAGGGCGGGGCCGGCCGAGCCTGCTCATCCTCGAGCGGGATCCACACCGCCGAGCTCCGCCAGGTGGTCGCGTGCGACGATCACGGCTCTCCGGACCCGGGAGCCGAGGGCGTCGAGGCCGCGAGCGGCCGCTCCCATCCGCCGCTCCGGCAGAGCTCGCCCGCCGCCCAGCCGAAGCGGTAGATCGGATCGTCGTCCCGGCCGGCGACCGAGTGGGTGTGGGTCGAGCCCGTCGGAAGCGCGATCTGGTGCACCGCCTCGTGCACGATGGTGTCGACCAGCTCGCAGAACCCCGTCCGCATCGCCACGTGCTGCTGATAGCAGACCAGGACGGTGCGTCGCCCGAGGCTGCGGCCCATCAGCCCGGGCTCGTCCCGGCAGGGCCCGCACACGATGCGCACCCGCCCCGGTCGCCACGATCCGTCGAAGACCTTCTTCACTGTGTGCCGGTCCTTCAGCAGGAGGAGCCGCCGCTCGCGATTCTTGATCCGGGGGATCTGCTCGCCGGCCCAGTCCGACGAGATGCGGGGGGCGTTGCGGCCGATCAGGGTGAACGCCCCGGACACGTCCCGGGCGGCCAGCCCCCGGCAGGCCTCGTACTGGGCGCTCGTCCCTCCCGGAGCGCCCACGAGGAGGGACGCTGCGAGGAGCGCGGCCGAGAGGAGACGGGCGGGCGGAAAGGTCATGGGGATTCCTGGAAGAATCTCGGGTTCTCCTCGATGAAGCGGTGGATCCACTGTTCGAGGAAGGACTCGTTGCCGGTGGTTCGCAGATACCCGTATCCCAGCACCGAGATCACCAGCGCCCCCACCGAGTCGACGATGAGGTCCCACATCGTATCGACGAGCCCGCTCTTCTGCATGTTCATCCCGAAGAAGGAGTCCATGGCGAATTCGAAGATCTCCCAGATCGCGCCGAGCCCGACGGCGAACGTGAACGCGAAGAGGGCCACGAAGCCCGGGTTCATGTGCAGATCGACCTCCTCCTTCTCATTCAGGACGTAGACCAGAAGGAAGCCGAGGATGCCGAGAAGGAAGCCCGACGCCGTGTGCAGAACGGTGTCCCACCACCAGAAGCGGGCATAGTAGCCCCGCACCTCGCCGAGGAAGAGCGAGGCGAACACGAAGACGACCGCCAGCACCTCGAACTCGGGAGGGATGAAGACCCGGAACCTCCTGCCGAGCAGGAGAGGCAGGAGGGTGACGACGAGCACCGCCGCGGTGGTGACAGCGGCGAGCCACTGCCCCCGCCAGAGGGAGAGAGCCACGCCGGCGAAGAGGATCACCTGGAGCGTGATCGTGATGCGCCGGTGGATCCGGCTACGGAGGCGCTCGCGCCACGCCTCGGGCGAGATCTTCATGCTCGGCATGGATGGCATCAATCCAGCAGCTCGAACTTCTTCCGCTCGCCGAAACGGTGGCGGAAGACCGCTTCGAGGGCGTCGCTCACGACGTTCTTCCAGTCCTTCAGCTTCCATTGACGGAGATCCAGCTCCGGCTCGAACGACCAGTCCTGCGCCTCCACCATCTCGCGCATCACCGCCGGGTGGCTCCCGTCGAACGTCCGCAGGCCGTAGATCTGCCGGAACCGGAAGTCGTCGAACGCGTCTTCCATGGTGTCTCCGTACCACCAGCGGGACATGTGCTTGTGCTTGCGCCCCATCCGCTCGGGCGGCTTCGCGTGCCCGTAGTGGTAGATCGTGCCCCCGGACCAGCCGACCCGCGGCTTCCGCTCGCCCTCGATCAGGAAGCTCTGGGCGTCACCCACGCTCCTCGCCCCCGCCGCCCGCTTCACGATCCGCACCTCCTGCCGGTACCAGTTGCGGGCGGTCGCCACCACGGAGTAGGAGCCGTAGAAGTGCACGTATCGGAAGAGCAGCCCCTCGACGCGCGTGTCGTCGCGGTGCTCGCGGCAGCTGTCCAGGATCGTCTCGTGGTCCCGCTCGTGCACGACCTCGTCCGCCTGGAGGTAGAAGCACCAGTCGCCGCGGCACCGGTCGAGGGCCTCGTTGGTCTTCTCGGCCAGGATCCGCCCACCGGTCTGGCGGCTCGTGTCCCAGTGGCTGTCGAAGACCCGGAGCTTCGGGTCGTCGATCGATTCGATCAGCCCCCGGGTGTCGTCGTCGCTCTGCCCCACGCCCACCACGAACTCGTCGACGATTGGAAGGATCGAACGGATCGAGGGCAGCACGGGATATCCCATGATCTCGGCATTGCGGATGACGGTGAATCCGGAGAGGAGCATGAGATTTCGGGGGGGATCGGTACCATCGGCGAAGGACGGGGGCGGCCGGATCGCGGACCGGCACACCGGAAAATGTACAGCGGACCGCCCGGATGGGTCACGCCCACACTCCTGGGCGGATGCGCCCCGCAGTCTGCAGCGAACCCGCGCCGCACTCCGCGGCCGACCCGCCCCACACTCCGCGGCTGACGCGTCCCGGAGTCCGCGGCGACCCGTCCGGCGGTCATGGAGGGCGGCTCTCTCCTCCGCCGGCCGGCGCCATCTCCCGATCGGCGAACTCGCGGAACGCCCGTTCGTACCGCTCGCCCGCGACCTGCGGCAGATCGTTGTGGCCGGCCTCGTCGACCACGACAAGGTGCTTCGGGCCGGGGGCGGCGCGGTAGAGACGTTCGCCGTGCGAGAACGGGATCACCGCGTCCCGCCGCCCGTGCACGACCAGCACCGGGCAGTCCACCTCGCGGATCGTACGCAGGTTGGGAAAACGGTCGAAGGGGAGGAGCGGGACGTGCGTGACCACACGGAAGGCGCTGGTGAAGCCGCTCTCGATCACCAGTCCGCCGACCGGCCTGCGGGCCGCCAGGTGCGTGGCCGGGCCGGATCCGACGGAGCGGCCGTGGAGGATGATTCGCTCCGGATCGATCCCGAGCTCTTCCGTGGCGTAGCGGTAGACGGCCGCGATGTCGAGGTAGGCGCCCTCGGCCGACGGAGGGCCGCCGGTGCTCAGCCCGTAGCCCCTGTAGTCGTAGGCGAGCACGGAGAACCCGGCGCCCTGCAGGCGCTCGAGGAGCGGCAGGAGGTGACCGAGGTCCTCCGCGTTCCCGTGGCTGTGGAGGATCGTGAGGGCGCTCTCCGGACCGGGCAGGTGGAGCACGGCGATCCGGGCCCCGTCCTCCGTCGGCACCCGCACGACGGGGAGGTCCTCCTCGTCGTACGACGATGCCGGAGGCAGGAAGATCTGCCGGTCGGCGGTGAAGAGCGCCAGGAGCACGAGACCGACGTAGACGAGGACGGCCATCAGGAGGAGCGACTTGAGCATGTGACCCCCTGGACGGGACAGAGCGAGCGTGTGAGTATCGTGCGGGCGCGCTCGTTCCCGGTGGCGTCGCCCCTCCTTCATCGATCGGCCCCATTCTCCCGTGTCACTACTCGAGGCCCTCGGCAACGTAGGCGAATTCATCGGCGCCGTCGGCGTCGTCGTCTCGCTGGTCTACCTCGCCCTCCAGCTCCGTCACAACACCAGCTCGGTGCGGGCGGCGTCGTTCAACTCCATGGTCGAGAACAGCATCCGGCTCCTGGAGCACGGATTCCGCGATTCCGAGTTCGCCGCCTTCCTGGCGCGCGCGGAGCTGGATCCCGAGGGGCTCGACGAGGCGGGCAGGCTCCGCTGGAACTCGTACATGACCGCGGTCTTCCGGCACTTCGGCAATCTGGTCTACCAGCAGCGCGTAGGCGCGCTGGACGATCAGATGTGGGAGAGCTACCGGCGCGATCTCAAGGAGCACCTCCGTTCGCCCTCGTGGGCGGAGTGGTTCCGGGACCACCAGGTCGTCTTCTCCGAGTCCCTGCAGGAGGAGGTGGCGGAGCTCGTGTCGGAGATCCGTCGGGAGGGAACCGTGAAGGAGCCCTCCTCCGCCCCCACCGCGGCGAGACCGGACCAGCTGCCGGACCCGGTGGAGCCACCGCGCCGCTGAGGCCGCGCGGGTGCCGCCGGGTCGCGGCGCCCGAGCCCCGGCACCCGCCGAGCCGGCCGAGCGCGCCGAGCGCGCCGAGCGCGCCGTCGGGCGGACGAGACTCCGCGGTGAAGGCCTCAGCCGACGCCCCCCGTCAGCACGTACCGACCCTCGCTCTGATCGATCCGGGCCTCGAGGTCGAGGACGGAGCCGTCCCTCAGCGTCACCACCCCCCGGACCGTGTAGCGGGAGCCCGCGCGCGTCAGCGCCTCGAGCTGGACCTCGGCGATCCGCTCGAGATCGGACCAGCGGATGGTCCCTTCCCTGGAGATCGAGTTGTCGACCCGGTGGAGCCCGAAGAGCTCCGCCACGTACTGGGGCTCGGGCATGCCGTGCTCGATCACCTGCGTCCGGTGATGACTCTCCTCCGCCCTGGAGAGGATCGACTGCCAGTCGTGCGCTTCGAGGTCCCGCTCAAGGGAGCGGGCGAAGGCGTCCAGCGCCGGCTCGTCGGCGAGGGGCTCGGCCGCGGGTCGGGTGGCACAGGCGGCGAGGACGACGAGGGCCGTCCCGGCGGCGGCGAGCGAGCGTCCGGCGAAGGGGAGGCTCCGGTTCATCGGATCGTCCCGGGAAGGTGGAACGCGGGGTCGGACGACGGAGGGCGAGCAGGTTGCGGGCCACCCTCCGCATCCGGGAGCCGACCTCAGGAGCCGACCTGCGTGGCGATCCACCAGGTGTTCCCCGCCGGATCCTTCACGCCGCCCCGGCGATCCGGATCATCCTCGCGGCGGTCGGGCTCCTGCACGGAGGTCGCTCCGGCTGCCAGCGCCCGCCGGTAGGTCTCGTCCACGTCCTCGACGTAGACGTGCATCGAGGCGGGATCCGCCGGCCAGGCTCCGCCCGCTTCGCCGAGCATGATCACCGTGTCGTCGACCTGCACCTCCGCGTGCATGATCGAACCGTCCGGCATCTCGTAGCGCCGCAGCGCGGTGCCGCCGAAGACCTCGACGATGAAGTCGATCACCCCCCGTGCGCCCGAGACGACGAGATAGGGAGAGACGCTCGAATACCCGACCGGCTTCCAGCCGTCATTCATCTTCCGGCTCCCGCGTGCGTGGCCCGTCCTTCGCTTCCACCCGCTCCACCCCGTCGATCGACTCCGCGAACGTCGCGCCGAAGGCCCGCGAGGGGGTCAGGAACCCGACCCGGGATCTCTCCACGTCCACGGGGTCCAGGAGACGGCGCACCGCGGCGACCGCGCTCCGGGCCGTGAACGTGTAGCCGTTCGGCGTGACGAGCTCGACGACGGCCTCGTCGTCGCTCCTCTCGTCCCGGGCGCGGCACCAGATCCGGCTCCGCCCCTGCGCGAGCTCCTCGTCGTCCGGCCCTTCCGCGACCATACGGTCGATCCCCCACCCGAGGAGGTTCCTCATCGCAGCCGTCCGCACGACGGGTCGGGCGCGTCGGACCAGGGCCACGAGGCGGGCGAAGCCTCCCGAGGCGGTGCGGTACGTGCGGATGTCCGCGACCCCGGTCGAGTGGTAGGCGGTCGCCACGTCGCCCCAGGAGATCGGCACGGCGTCGCGCGCGCGATCGGTGAAGGGGACACGGAGCGGCTCCGGCCGCTCGATCGGGACGATCCGTCCTTCCCTGCGCTCGAGCTGGGGAGCGTCCAGGTGCTCCACCATGGTGCGGAGCGTGCCCCGGCTCGGCGCTCCCCGGGAGTGGAAGGCGATGTCGAGCCGGGTGGGCTCCGCCAGGCGCGCCACCGCGAGCGCCGCCGCGCAATCGGTGGGCACGACGTCGAATCCGGCGCCCGGGAGGAGCGCGACACCCGCCGCCGCCGCCGCCGGCCCCATGTGCCGGAGCGCTTCGAAGACCTCGATCTCGCCCGTGATGTCGAGGTAGTGTGTTCCCGTGGCCACGCATGCCTCCGCCATCGGCCGCCAGGTGCGGACGAAGGGGCCGGCCGCGTGAACGACGGCGGAGACCCGGTCCAGCGCCGCACGCATCCGCTCCGGCTCTTGCAGCCCGAAGACGACGTGCTCGAGCCCGAGCTCGTCGGCGAGCCTCCGGAGCCGCCTGGCGCCGCGCCCCGCGAGGACGGGTCGGTCGCCGAGCTCGACCGCCCGGCGGGCGATCAGCCGCCCCGTGAAGCCGTAGGCGCCGTAGATCAGGTAGGAGGCGGTCACGGGATCAGCGGGTGCGGAGGCGGCTCAGCATGAGCCAGCCGTAGACGGCGCCGTTCACGAGCAGCACGCCGACCCCCAGAGCGATCTGGACCTCCCGGGTGAGCCAGCCGGGGTAGAGCAGCAGCTCGCCGTAATGCTCGATGAAGCCTCCCTCCGGACGGCCGACCCCGTCAGCGGAGCGTCGGAGGCTCCGCTCGAGCGGCGTGAGCGGGCAGGTCCAGCCGAAGAACTCGATGAGAGCGCCCCAGACCGCGGTGGGCACGTGCAGCCAGGCCACCCACCGTCGGCGGAGGACGACGAAGCCGCCCAGAACGACGAAGAGGACGAAGCCGACGTGGAGGACCAGGACCAGGTCGGCGAGGAGTCGATGGATCATGGGAAGCGGACGCTCCGGAGGGCTGGTCGGGCCGCCGTCACACCTCGAGCTCGTACTTCTTGATCTTGCGATAGAGCGTGCGCTCACCGATGCCGAGGCTCTCGGCGGCCCTGCGGCGGTTGCCGCCGACCCGGGAGAGCGCCGCGACGATCGCCTCCCGCTCGAGGTCCTCCATCGACATGCCCGGCCGGTAGACGACGGTCCCACCGGGGCCGCCGTCGTCCCGCTCCCGACCCGCCCCTTCCGGCTCCCGACCCGCCTCGTCCGACGACGCCGGGCCGCCCGGACCCTCGTCCGCCGCCGCTTCGGGGGCCCGCTCGTCCGCTGGCGATCGTCCCGGTGTGGCATCGTCCGGCGCCCGGCGGGCCTCCGGCGTCGGCTCCCCGGCTCCGACGCCGGTCGGCTCGACTGCTCGTCCCTCCTCCTCGACGAAGTGCACCCGCGGACGCTCTCCGGCCGGGGGAAGGCGGATCTCCCACCCTTCCCCGCCCGAGGGCAGCGCCAGGGTGCGGCCTTCGTCCGAGCGCTCCCGGTACTGCTCGAACTCGCGCCTGAGGTCGTCCATGTCCATGCGGAGCTCGACCAGCGTGCGGAAGACGAACTCCAGCTCGGGGCGGAGGTCTCCCTCCGTGTCCGCGTGGCGCGATCGCGGGGCGACACGGGCGGGAAGCAGGCTCCGGCCGCCATGCGGCTCCCGGATCTCGGGAGGGATGTCGGAGGCCCGGATCACGCCTCCGGGGGCGAGGACGACCATGCTCTCCACCAGATTCCGCAGCTCGCGCACGTTCCCGGGCCAGCGGTACTCGCGGAGGATCTCCTGCGCCTCCTCGCTGATGCCCTTGAAGGGCCGGTCGTGGCGCCGCGTGGCCTCCTCCGTGAAGTGCTCCACGAGGAGGGGGATGTCGTCCTTGCGCTCGCGGAGCGGCGGGAGCTCGATGGAGAGGACGTTCAGCCGGAAGTAGAGATCCCTCCGGAAATCGCCGATCGACACGAGCTGCCGCAGATCCTGGTTCGTGGCCGCGATCACCCGCACGTCCACCTTGATCGGCTTCTCGCCCCCGACCCTGAGGAACTCCCGCTGCTCGAGGACCCGGAGGAGCTTCGTCTGGGTCGGGAGCGGCATCTCCCCGATCTCGTCGAGGAAGATGGTGCCGGTGTGGGCGAGCTCGAAGAGGCCCTTCCTCGAATCGATCGCGCCCGTGAAGGCGCCCTTCTCGTGCCCGAAGAGCTCGCTCTCGAGGAGCGTGTCGGAGAGGGCCGCGACGTTCACCGCGATGAACGGCTCGTGGCGGCGCGGGCTCAGGGCGTGGATTCCCCGCGCCACCAGCTCCTTCCCGGACCCGCTCTCGCCCGTGACGAGGACCGTCGCGTCGACCCGGGCGATCTGCGCCACCCGCTCCAGCGCCTGCCGGATGGCGTCCGTCTCGCCGACGATGCCCGTGACCTCCTGGAGGCGGAGGCGCTCGACGATCCGGCGCCCCAGCACCAGGATCTCCTGAACGTCGGGCGACGCCCCGAAGACCTCGTCGATCTCCCGCTCCCGGGCGGCGGCGCGGGCCGCCTCGTCGGCCGCCACCGCGAAGACCGGCACCCGGAGGTCCCGGCGGGCCGCCTCGATCTGCCGGTCGGTCTCTCCGCTACCGAGGCCGGCGGTGAGGACCAGGAGGACCGCCTCGTCCGTGCCGGAGACGTCCTCACCCGGCGTCACCAGCTCCACTCGGTACCCCTCGTGGCGAAACGCCTCGCGGATCCGTCCGGCGAGGGGGAGGTCGTGCGTGCTGACCAGGATCGTCCCGTCCGGATCAGGCACCGACGCCTCCGGTCCGATCAGCCATGCGCGTCCTCTCCCGCGAGCAGCGTCAGGACGTGGCCGAGAAGCGGCTCCAGGACGTCCAGCCCCTCCTCGACGCCCCGGGGGCTGCCGGGAAGGTTCACCACGAGCGTGCGTCCGCGCACGCCGGCTTCCCCCCTGGAGAGGACCGCGAACTCCGTGCTCTCGGCTCCCCGGCGGCGGAGGTGCTCGGCCAGTCCCGGGGCGGGCCGCTCCAGGACGACGCGGGTCGCCTCCGGGGTCCGGTCCCGGAGCCCGAAGCCGGTGCCGCCGGTGGTGAGGACGAGCGCCGGTCCGGCGCCGTCGCAGAGCTCGAGCAGGGCGGGCACGACGTGCTCCGTCCCGTCGGCGACGATGCGTCGCTCGACCACGTCCATGCCGCGCTCCCTGCACCAGGCGTCGAGGAGGACGCCGCTGGCGTCCTCGCGCCGACCCCGCGCGCAGGCGTCGCTCACGGTGAGGAGCGAGACGGTCCGACCGGAGAGCTCAGGCACGGCCCCTCACCTCCGGATCGAGCCCTCGGTGTAGAACGGCGGGCGCACCACCTCGGCGGCGACGTCGTCGCCCCGGATGCGGACCCCCACCCCGGTTCCTGACTCGGCCATCCGGATCGGCAGATAAGCGAGGGCGATTCCGTGCCCGAGGGTGGGACTCATCGTTCCGCTGGTGACGACGCCGACCTCCTCGCCCCCCTTCGTCACGGCGTAGCCGGGGCGGGGAAAGCCGCGCTCGACCATCCGGAGGCCGACCAGCCGGCGCCGCACGCCCCCCGACTTCTGCCGGAGGAGCGCCTCGCGGCCCACGAAGTCGCCCTTCTCAAGCTTCACGATCCAGCCAAGGCTCCCCTCGAGCGGCGTGTGCTCCTCGTCGAGATCGTTCCCGTAGAGGGCGTAGCCCATCTCGAGGCGGAGCGAGTCGCGGGCTCCGAGTCCCGCAGGCAGGAGCCCCCGTGACTCGCCCGCGTCCAGGAGGGCTCGCCAGAGCGCCGCCGCCCCGGACGCGGGGACGTAGAGCTCGAAGCCGTCCTCCCCCGTGTAGCCGGTCCCCGCAACGATCGCCTCCACGCCAGCCACGCTCCCTTCCACGAATCGGTAGTAGCCGATCCGCTCGGGATCGAAGTCGTGGGCCAGTCCGGAGAGCACGTCCCGCGCGGCCGGACCCTGCAGCGCGAGCAGGGCCACCTCGTCCGAAGCGTCCTCCACCTCGGCGTCGAAGCGCTCCGCGTGGGATCGCGCCCACGCGAAGTCCTTCGCCCGGTTGGCGGCGTTCACGACCAGCATGAAGTGGTCGGGCATCCGGTAGACGAGGAGGTCGTCCAGCACCCCCCCGTCCGCCCGGCAGAGGGCGGAGTACTGCGCCTGTCCCTCTTCGAGCCCGCTGGCGTCGTTCACCGTGAGGTGCTGCACGAGCGCCAGCGCGTCCGGACCCCGGATGCGCAGCTCGCCCATGTGCGAGACGTCGAAGAGCCCCGCCGCCTCGCGGACGGCCCGGTGCTCCTCCCGGATCCCGGTCGGGTACTGCACCGGCATCTCGAAGCCGGCGAAGGGCACCAGCTTCGCGCCCAGCCGCAGGTGCTCCGCGTGGAGCGGCGTCCGTCTCAGGTCGTCGGTGGTTGGATCTGCCATCTAACAACGGCCTCGTCGTGTCGATCCGTTCCGGGGGTGCTCAAATGGGATGATGGACGCCGTTGGAGGGTGAAGGGGAGGAGTGAGGCGTAGTCCTCTACGCCGCAGCGACTCCCGAGCCCCCCAACGGCGTCCAACGCCCATTTCAGCGTCCCGTCCGCTAGAGGATGTAGCGGCGTAGGTCCTCGTCCTCGACGATCGCCTCGAGGTTCTCGCGCACGAAGGCGCGGTCCACGAGCACCGCCCGCTCACCCCCTTCGGGAAGGTCGTAGAGAACGTCCTCCAGAAGCGTCGTGAGCACCGTCTGCAGGCGGCGGGCGCCGATGTTCTCGATGCGGTCGTTCAGGGTCGCGGCGATCCGGGCGATCTCCGCGATCCCGTCGTCGGTGAACTCGACGTCGGATCCCTCCGTCGCCACGAGGGCGCGGTACTGGTTCAGCAACGCGTTCTTCGGCTCCTTCAGGATGCGGACGAAGTCCGCCTCGTGCAGGCTCTTCAGCTCGACCCGGATCGGGAAGCGGCCCTGGAGCTCGGGAACGAGGTCGCTCGGCTTGGCCACGTGGAAGGCGCCCGCCGCGATGAAGAGCATGTGGTCGGTCCGTACCATCCCGTACTTCGTCTGGACGTTCGAGCCCTCCACGACCGGGAGCAGGTCCCGCTGCACGCCCTCCCGGCTCACGTCGGGTCCGCCCCCGCGCGGGCCCCGCTCGGCGGCCACCTTGTCGATCTCGTCCAGGAAGATGATCCCCATCTGCTCGGCCCGGTCCATCGCCTCACCGACCACCTCGTCCATGTCGACCATCCGGTCCAGCTCCTCCTGGAGCAGGATCCGGCGCGCCTCTGCGACGGTCACCTCGCGGCGCTTCGTCCGCTTCGGCAGCATGTCCTGGAGCATCTCGGTCAGATTGTGATCCATCCCCTCCATGCCGCCCATCGGCACCATCATGTTGTCGAGCGAGGCCGACTGGGTGATCTCCACCTCGACCATCCGGTCTTCGAGGTGCCCGTCGCGGAGCAGCTTCCGGAGCTTCTCCCGGGTGCGCGCCCGCCGGCTCGCCGTCTTCGCCGGCTCTCCTCCGCCGGAGGGGGCCTCCTCGCCGGGGGATGCGCCGGCGCGCTCGCCGGCCTCTCCGCCGGCACCGCCGCCCTCCTCCCGGCGCACCCCCCCCGGACCGGCCACGAAGACGGAGCCGAGGGCTACCCGCCCCGTGGTCTCGTCCGCCGACCCGTCGGGCCCTGCGTCGCCCGGCGGGAGGAGGAGGCGGAGAAGCCGCTCCTCCACCCGCTCCTCGGCATCGTCCTGGACGTCCTCCTCCCACTCGGCCCGGACCATGTTCACGCTCACGTCCACCAGGTCGCGGATCATCGACTCGACGTCGCGTCCGACGTATCCGACCTCCGTGAACTTCGACGCCTCGACCTTCACGAACGGAGCGCCGGCCAGACGCGCAAGACGCCGGGCGATCTCCGTCTTTCCGACCCCCGTGGGTCCGATGAGGATGAGGTTGCTCGGAAGGATCTCGTCGCGCAGCTCGTCGTCGACCCGCTGGCGCCGCCACCGGTTGCGGAGCGCGATCGCGACCGCCCGCTTCGCCTCGTCCTGTCCGACGATGTAGGAGTCCAGCTCGGCCACGATCTGCCGCGGGGTGAGCTCTTCCAGCCAGGCGTCCTCCGCCGGGTCCTCAGCGGGCTCTTCCGAGACGTCGGATCCGGCCGGGGTGGGATCGTCACCGACGGGAGGCGCCGGAGCTTCGATTTCGGGGGGGGTGCTCATTCCTTGGTTCCTTGCAGCTCGAGGACGGTGATCTGTCGGTTGCTGTAGACGCAGATGTCGCCGGCGATCTCCAGAGCCTCGCGCACGATCCCGGGTGCGTCGAGCTCCGAATGCTCCATCAGCGCGCGGGCGGCGGCCAGGGCATAGGAGCCGCCGGAGCCGATCGCCACGGCGGAATCGTCGGGCTCGATCACGTTGCCGTCGCCGCTCACGAGGTAGAGACCCTCGGTGTCGGCGACGATCAGGAGGGCGTCCAGGCGACGCAGATACCGGTCGGTGCGCCAGTCCTTGGCGAGCTCCACCAGCGCCCGGGTCAGATTCCCCGGGTAGCGCTGCGCCTTCTCCTCGAGCTTCTCGAAGAGCGTGAACGCGTCGGCGACCGAGCCTGCGAAGCCCGCGAGGATGGCCCCGTCCCGGAGCGTGCGGACCTTGCGGGCCGTGGTCTTCACTACGGTCTCGCCCATGGTGACCTGGCCGTCGCCGCCGACGGCGACCCGGCCGTCCCGACGGACGGCCAGCACGGTGGTGGATCGGATCTTCGGTCTGCTCACGCGGAGGGTTCGGCGAAGGTTCACGGATCGGCCCGGCGGGCACGGTGCCGCGCCGGGCCCCTAGAAGGCCGCTGAAGAAGTACAGCGGGTCGCGTTACGAGCGCCGCGACCATCGCTCGCGCGATGGTGCCCGCGGATGCAAAGCGGCGCTTCGAAGGCATAGCCGTGGCCGACCACCGGGCTCCGCCCGGCGGTGCC
>CAYPDV010000052.1:0-18560 GCA_964409525.1 uncultured Gemmatimonadaceae bacterium | reverse complement strand
GTGTAGGCGTCCTGGATCCAGAAGATCCGCCCGTCGGCCACCACGCTGTACGCCTCCTGGTCCCGGAGGAGGAAGGGTGCGATGGCGGAGAACCGGTCCGGGATGGTGCGCCTGTACTGGATCCGGCTGTCGTCGTTGATCTCGCCGGAGATCAGGATGTTGAGGTCCCGGAACTCGGTCGCGTAGATCAGGCGACGGAGGAAGGAGGATAGCAGGACGCCGCCCGTCCCCTCGTAGTGGGTGTAGACGGGACCTTCCGGCCCGGGATAGTTGAACTCCTGCATGTCGCTGCCGACGATGGCGTACTCGAGGCTCCTCAGTCCGTAGTAGACCTCGGGCCGCTCGAGCGGGATCGGACCGCGGGGTGGGACGTCGCTGACCAGGAAGGTGGGCCGCCCCCCGGCCTCCACCTCGGTGACGGGGCTCATCGCCACGCCGTATCCGTGGGTGAACTGGAGGTACCGGTTGACCCAGCGTTGGGCCTCCTGGGGCAGCCTCTCCGAGGAGAGCTCGCGGGTGGCGAGCATGACCTGGCGGAGCTCGTCGTCGACCACGTAGCGGTCGGTGTGCACCGCGCTGAAGTCGTAGTAGAGACGGAAGAACTGGATCTGGTTGTAGCTCTGCAGCAGCGGGCTCTCGTCCCAGAGGCGCACGTTCTGGATCGTGCCCTCGTTCTCGGCCACGGTCCGGGCGTCGACCCCGCGGCGGGCGGGGTGGCTCTGCGAGCGGAGCTGGTCGAGCCCGAACGCCCCCCGGGTGTGGCGGATGTTGTTGTCCAGGAAGTCCCGCTCACGGGCGAGCTCGCTCGGCTCGACCACGAGGCGCTGGAAGGCGGCGGGGGCCATGCTCCCGACGAGGATGGTGGCACCGAACCAGATCGCCACCGGCCAGATCAGGATCCGGGGGCTCCGGGACGAAAGGCCTCCGATCACGAGGAATACGGCCGTGCCCACCGCGATCAGGGTCATGATCGCGCGGCCGGGGAGATTGATGTAGCTGTCCGTGTGGCCGACCCCGAATACCGCGCCGGTGGGCGAGTACATGAGCTCGTAGCGACCGAGCCAGTGGCCGGCGGCGATGACGAGGAAGAGGCCCGCGCCGATCAGGGTGAGCTGAAGGCGCTCCTGCCGTGCGAACCGGGAGCGGTCGACCCGGATCCGGCCCGTCAGGAAGTACAGTCCCGCCGTGATCAGCGCGACCGTGACCAGCGCCGACATGAACCAGGTCCGGAGAAGCTCCAGCAGGGGAAGCGTGAAGATGAAGAAGCCGAAGTCCCGCTCGAAGATCGGATCGGCCTCGCCGAAGGGGACCTGGTGGAGGAAGAGCAGGACCGTCTCCCACGCCGCCGCGGCCTGGCCGCCGAGCATGATGGCGACGACCACGGCGAAAGCCGCCGCACCCCCGACGAGCAGCTTCCGCACGGCTCGATAGTCCGTCGAAGAGAGTCCCTCGGGAAGCGCGGCCCTGCCCCCGGTGGCCCGCCGGGCGTACCACAGGTTCGGAATGGCCAGGCCGAGGAATCCCAGGAAGCCCACCACGAAGAGCGCGACCTGGGCCACGGTGGTCGTGATCAGGACCCCCTCGTGCCCGACGCTGCTGAACCAGAGCCAGTCCGTATAGAAGGAGTGGAGCCAGCGCAGCCCCAGCCAGAGGAGCACGATCGCCAGGATCCAGGGACCCCAGCGAAACATCCGCCGCAGCTTCTCGGGATCGAACTCCTGGAGGCCGGCCAGCAGGCGGTCCGTCTGGGGGGGACCCAGCTCGCTCTCCACGCGTCGGGGCTCGCGCTCGTCCGGTGGACGGCCGGGGCCGGGGAAGTCCGCCATGTCAGACGACCTCGCCGGGAAGGAATCGAGGTGCGGCCCGGGTCCGGTGGACCGCGGCGGCCAGGATCGTCTCGGTGGGCATCGGAGTCACGACTCCCGGGAGAGGCGGGGAAGGCGGGGATGCGCCGGAGGGGCGAGCCACGCACGCGGATTCGTAACCGGCGTGACACCCGGAAGGCAAGGAGCCGCGCTCCGTCAGAGGCCGATGGCGCCGCGGGCGCCTCCGGAGACCAGCGTCGCGACGCTTCCCAGGATCCGGGGAAGGGCGAGCTTCCCCGGCGACGCCAGATACCGTGGCTCCCACACGGGATCGAACTTCTCCTTGTAGGCCCTGAGTCCCTGGAAGTTGTAGAAGTGCTCGCCGTGTCGGAACAGGGCGGCTCCCAGACGGGCGGAGAGGGGTGCCAGCGGACCTCCCTCCAGCCCGGACAGGGGAGCCATCCCGAGGCTGAAGCGCCGGTATCCCATCTCCTTTCCCCAGAGGAGCGTTCGCGCGAAGAGGTACTGCATGACCCCGTCGGGAGAGTCCGCGGGATCGTAGCGCATGAGGTCGAGGGAGAACTCGTGGACCTCCGCGCCGAGCCAGAGGTTGCCGAAGGCCACGATCCGACCCCGCTGGCGCACCACCGCGTGCGGGAAGCGGGTCAGGTATTCCCCGGAGAACGAGCCCATGGAGAAGCTCTTCTCCCGCGCCCCCTTCGCTCTCAGCCAGGCGTCGGAGATCTCCCGGAGGCGGGGGATCTCCGCCACGACGGCGTCGGCGGGGAGGACCTCGAACGTCGCCCCGGCGCGCTCCACCTTCCGCACCGTCTTCCGCATTCCGGCCCGCTTGCCTCCTTCGAGGCCGAAGCCCTGGACGTCCACCACCGCCGCCTCGCCCAGCTTCAGGAGGCTCAGCCCGGCGTCCACGTAGACGGGCAGGCAGGCGGGGGTCGCCTGGTAGAAGACGGGCCACACCCCCTGGCGATAGGTGCGGCTCCTGAACATCCAGACCAGGTCGTCGAACTCGGAGGGATCGCCCACCGGATCGCCCATGGAGATCCAGCTCCGCCGCTCGACCCCGAACATGATGAAGGCGCGCCTGCCCTTCGACAGGAGGACCCGCTTGTCTCCCAGGTACACGAGACGGGCGTCGGCGCGCGGGCTGGCCTCCGTGACGGCCTCGACCTCGGGCGTGATCGCGCTCCTCTCCTCCGGGTCCTCGGGCGCCGGCGCACGGAGGAGGCGCGTCCCGGCGAAGGCGAGGAGGACGCCGGCGGCACCCACGGATCCGCGGAGGAAGCGGGAGGCGTCGCCCCGGAGGGTGAACTCCCACCACAGCTCGCCCGAGAGGGCCACGTCCTGGTAGGCGAAGAGGCCGAGCCAGACGGTCGCGGCGAGCACCATGAGCACCCCCAGCAGCCAGTCGGGAGACAGGGGCTCACGGGTGAGGGCGGTGGGCCGGAAGAACTCCCGTCGCGCGGGAGCGAGAAGCGCCAGGACCAGGACCAGGACCGCGGCCGGCGCCAGCCATCCGCCGCGCAGACCGACCAGGACCGCGCCCACCGCCAGGAGGATCCGGGTGGCCTGGAAGGCGACGTTCAGACGTCGGCTGAGCCCCCACGCCAGGATCAGGAGGACCGTTCCCACCACGCTCCCGAGGAAGTGGGAAGCCTCCAGGACGGGAAGCGGGATCTCCGCGGAACGGACCCCCCTCGACGCCACGGGAAGGGCGCCGGTGAGGAGGAGGGCCGCTCCCGCCAGGAACACCGCCCCGGACAGCACCACCGGGACGGCGCTGGAGACGCCGGTGCGCAGGGTCGAGAGCGCCACGCCGACGGTCTCCCGGCGGTCCCGGATCTCCTCGACGCCCAGCGCCGCGGCGGCCGCGAGGAAGGGGACCAGGTGGTAGGCGATCCGGAAGGCCAGGACCGCCGCCAGCAGGATGGGAGCGGACAGGCGTTCTCCCCCGAGGAGCACGAGCAGGGCCGCCTCGAAGACACCGAGCCCCGCGGGGACCCCGCTGAGGAGCCCGGCCATGTGCGCCAGGAGGAAGGCGCCGAGAACGGTGGCGAAGCCGGCGGTGGAGGTGCCCGGAAGGAGGACGAAGAGCGCGCCCGCCGAGGCTGTCCAGTAGAGGAGGGAGGCGACGAGGCGACCCGCCGCGATTCCGGCCGCCCCTCCTCGAGGAGGGAGCGCCGTCCGGGCGAGGAGGAGCGTGCCCGTCACCAGGAAGCCGGCGCCTAGGAGCCGGAGGAGGAAGCCCCAGGGAGTCCCGGAGGGAATCGGCCCTTCCGCCGCCCCGCCCAGGGGCGCCGGGGAGCCCGGGAGCCCCAGGAGGCCCCACCCCAGGAGGAGCAGGAAGCCCGTGACCAGGGTGAGGCGTATCCCGCGCACCACCCCTCCCACCGCCGCCGGCTCCATACCCCAGGCCGTGTAGAGCCGGTGGCGCACCGGCTCTCGACCGAAGAGCGGAGACCCCAGCGTCAGACCGAAGGCCCATCCGAGGAAGGCCACGGATGCGATCCGGCCCGATGAAAGCCCCGTTCCCCCCTCCCGTGCCGCCAGCCAATCGGTCGCGACGAGGGCGGCGAAGGCGATCGCCGTGAGGGCCACCGCCAGGAGGATGGCGCTTCGCTCCAGGACCGTGATCGCTCCGAGGAGCCCCCCGAGGGTGAGGGATTCCAGCTCCGCGCGGACGAGGAGGAGGGCGGCCACGAATACGGCGGCCACCAGGAGTCGCGAGGTCCAGAGCCGGACGGTCGGTGAGGGCATGGGACCAAGCTACGGATCGGCACCGGCGCCAGACAGCGGAGGCGCCCGGCCCGGCTGCTATGTCCGCCGGGTCGCGGAGCGACGGGCGCGGGAGGAAGCCGCGGGCTCACCCACCTTCGGCATACAGCCCGCGGTAGATCGCCAGGTTGCGGGTGAGGATCTTCACGTAGTTCCGGGTCTCCCGGAACGGGATGCGCTCGGTGAAGAGCTCGTCCCTGCCGTATTCGGGAAACTCGCTCCACCGCTCCACCCGGTGGGCGCCGGCGTTGTAGGCCGAGAAGACGGAGGGGAGAGAGCCGTCGTAGCTCTCCATGTGCTGCGCCAGGTAGCGCGTGCCCAGGTGCACGTTGATCTCCGGGTGGTAGAGCAGCTCGGGATCCCAGCGATCCATCCCCACCGCCTCGGCCAGCCGCCGCCCGGTGGCCGGCATGATCTGCATGAGGCCGCGGGCGCCCACGTGGGAGGTGATACGGGCTTCGAACATCGACTCCTGCCGGATGAGCGCGGCGGGAAGGAAGGGATCCAGGCCGCGGTCCCGCGCCTCCTCCGTGATGAGCGTGCGGTAGGGCAGGGGATAGAGGATCCGGAGAAGGCGGCGGCTCGGCGTCGCCGTCCCGTCCAGGCGAAGTCCCAGGCGGATGGCGCGCTGGCTGTACCCCCGCTCGGCGAGTGCCTCGGCCAGCGCGTAGAGCGTCTCCCGGTCGCTCCCGGCCCCGGAGACGACGCGGTCCGCCTCGGCGGAGGCCTCCTCGGGGAAGCCGGCCGCCCTGAGGAGGTCGACCCCCTGCATCCAGTCGGCGACCCGGCGCGTGGCCGCGGCGCCGCTCGTCGGGCTGGGGTCCGTCGGGAGCGGCCAGAACGGCTCGCCCAGCCGCTCGCTCGCCAGCAGGGCGTAGTAGGAATCCCGCTCGCTCCGGCGCACCGAGCGGTAGAGCTCGGCCGCGCCCGCCGAGTCGCCCATCTCGGCGCGGGCGCGGCCGGCCCAGTAGGTCGACTGGAGGGCGCGCGTGCCCCGGGGGTACCGCATGCGATACTCGTCCCAGATCCGCGCTGCCTCCGCCCAGTCCTCCTCGAGGAAGGCGATGCCCGCCAGGCGCATCATGGCGAGGCCGCTCCGATCGGATCCGGGGTACGCGCTCAGCACCCGGCGGTACAGCTCACGGGCGCGATCGAGCGCACCCTCCTGGTGCCGCGTGTCGGCGGCGAGGAAGAGGGCCTGGGCGCCGGTGCCGGTGCCCGCGAATCGCTCCGCGAGCTCGAGATGGATGCGGACCGCCGCGTCCTCGTTTCCCCGGTGGGCCTCCGCCCGGGCCAGGAGGAAGCGCGCCGGCGTCCGGCCGGAGATCGGCCGGAGCGCCGCCTCCACCTGGCCGTACCGCTCCGAGTAGAAGAGGGCGTTGGCGTACTCCATCAGGACCGCCGCGCGCTCGGTCGAGCTCGCCCGTTCCGCGTCCAGCCAGCTCCGGTAGCCCTCGAGCGATTCCTCGTGCAGCCCCTGCGCGCGGTGGACCCGCGCGACGGCGAGGTGGTCGTCCGGCGTCATCGGACCGTCGAGGAGCAGCCCGGCCGCCTCCCTGGCGTGCCGGGTCGCGGGTCCGAGACCGATCGCGGTCCGCAACGCGTCTCGCCCTGCCGGGAGGTCGCCCATCTCGATCGCGGCGCGGGCCGCCCGTACGAAGAATTCCGCCCGGCTCTGGTTCGTCCGGGCCCACCCGCGGGCGCGATTGGACAGCGAACGCACGGCCCGGACGTCGCCCGCCCGCCGCGCCGCCTCGATCCGGGCGCGCCACGCGCGCAGTCCCGGCAGACCGCTGTCGAGCTCCTCCACCGCCTGCCGCACGGCCGCCGTGTCGCCCGCCCGGGCGAGCGCGTCCGCCTCCAGGATGCCCAGCCAGACGGAAGCCCCCCCCGCGCGACGGGCGGACGTCTCCAGCTGCGTCCGTGCGGCACCCTCGTCCCCCGTACGCAGGAGGGCGAGTCCCAGACGGAGGTGTGCCGCCGCCCTCTCCTCTTCCAGCTCTCCGGCCGGGGGCGAGAGCGCGAGGAACGCTCGATACGCGTCGACCGCGCCCGGCGCGTCGCCGGCTTCGTCCCGCGCTCTGCCCAGCAGGTAGAGCCCGATCCCGTGCCCGTAGGTGTCCAGCGCCGGGACGTCCCGGAGCAGCTCGAGCACCTCCGGCCAGGCGCCCCACCCCGCCTCCGCCCGCGCGGCCAGCACGAGGTGATCCGGCGGGACCGAGTCCGCCCGCTCCAGGTACCGCCGCATCGTCCGGGCGGCCCTCCACGGCCGCTCGCTCGAGAGGTACGCCTCGGCGTGGGCGCGCAACTCCTCGGGCTCGTCCATGGTGGCGAGCGTCTCCTCGACGTCGCCCTCCATGCGCTCGGGAACGGGCTCCTCCCTGTCGGTGCAGGCGAGGAGGCCGATGCAGGCGAGGAGGAAGACGGCCGCCGGAAGCCTCGTCGCCGGTGCTCGCGGACAGCCGGGCCGACGACTCACAGGTACTGCGGCGAGGAGCCCAGGGAAGAGTAGTGCTCGTTCAGGTCGTCGAGCGCTTCCATGTCGTCCTCGGAGATCCGGAAGTCGAAGGCGCCCACATTCTCCACGAGGTGGTCCTTCCGATTGGCCTTCGGAAGGGGGACCACCCCCTTCTGGAGATTCCATCGCAGCAGCAGCTGGGCGGGTGTCCGGTCGTACTCCGCGGCCATCTCCGTCAGCTCTTCGTCGTCGAGCCGGTCGGCGCGGGTGAGGGGGCTGTACGACTGGATCACGATGCTGCGCTCCCGGCAGTACTCCAGCATGTCCGGGCTCCAGCCGAAGGGGGTCCATTCGATCTGATTGGCTACGGGCACTTCGCCGGTCGATTCCACCAGCCGGTCCATCTGCCGGATGGAGTAGTTGCTGACTCCGATGTCCCGGGTGAGCCCGTCGTCGCGCGCCCGGACCAGCCCCTCCCAGATCTCCTCACCGACGCCGCCGGGAGGGGGACGGTGGATCAGCATGAGATCAGCGTACTCCTGGCGCATCTCGTCCAGGTATCGCCGTGTGGCGTCGTACGCCTCCTCGTCCTCCTCCACCTTGGCCACGAGGAAGATCTCGTCGCGGGCCCGATCCGTGCGCTCGAGCGCCTCACCGATTCCCGGCTGGCTCCCGTAGTCGACGGCCGTGTCGATCATGCGGTATCCGCGCTCGAGGGCGTACTCCACCGTGCCCGCCGTGTCGTCGGTGAGCTCCCACGTGCCGAGCCCCAGGACCGGCATCTCGCGGCCGGTGTGCAGCGGAAGGGTCGAGTGACGGTCCATGGTCCATTCCGTGGTTCGGGATCGGGGCTTCGAAACGCGCGGGAATCGTGCCATCCGGTCGGCGACGAGTGGTCGATCTGGCCGGGCCCGTGAGCAGGATCGGAGCCCCCGGGGCGGGGCCGGCGAGCACATGCGGGACTTCGCGGCCCGGCACGGGTCAATCCCGCGGCGGCGCCCCGGGATCCGACGCGCCGCGAGTGGCCCCCGCACCGTCCGTCCAGCCCCGCCACCCGGGCCCGCGGACCACCCGCCCCGGCAGCGCGCCGGTGTGCTCACCGTCACGGAGCACCGGGACGCCGTTGACCAGGACATGCCGCACGCCGGTGGCGTACTGGTGGGGCTCGTCGAAGGTGGCGTGATCGATGATGGTGGCGGGGTCGAAGACGACCACGTCGGCGAAGAACCCCGGCCTCAGCTCGCCGCGCCGGCGGATCGCGAGATTCCCGGCGGGTAGCGACGTCAGCCTCCGCACCGCCTCCTCGAGCGGGATCAGCCCCTCCTCGCGGACGTAGCGGCCGAGCAGGCGGGCGAAGTTGCCGTAGGCGCGGGGGTGGGGATTCGAGCGCAGGAAGACGCCTTCCGGGGCCAGCGATCCGGCGTCGGACCCGAAGCTCATCCACGGCAGCCCGATCTGACGCCGCACGTTGTCCTCGGACATGAGGAAGTAGACGGTGCCGACGCGGCTGTCGTCCTGGACGACCAGGTCCATGGCCGTCTCCTCGGGCGACGATCCCCGCATGCGCGCGACGTCGGCCAGGCTCCTTCCGGTCAGGTACTTCAGCGAGTCCTGCTGAAAGCCCACCAGCAGCACCCGGTCGGGCGAGCCCGAGAGGAGCAGGAGACTCTCCCACTCGTCGGTCGGGGTGCGCATCTCCTCGAGCACGCGCTCCCGGATCTCCGGATCCTGGAGACGCCGCCTCCACTCGTCGAGGCCGCCCTCCTGCACCCAAGGCGGCATGGCGGCGTCCAGCCCCGTCGCGCCGGCGGTGTAGGTGTACATGTCGGCGGTGATCCGGAGCCCTTCGGCCCGCGCCGCCTCCACGCGGGCGAGCACGGAGTCGAGCTTCGGCCAGTTCGCGGTGCCGGCCTGCTTGAGGTGATAGATCTCGGCCGGCACCCCCGCCTCGCGGGCGATCGTGATCAGCTCGTCGACCGCCTCCAGCAGCGCGTCACCCTCGCTGCGTATGTGCGAGATGTACATCCCGCCGTAGCGGCCGGCCTCTTCGGCGAGCGCGACCAGCTCGTCGGTGTCCGCGTAGAAGGCGGGGGCGTAGATCAGCGACGAGCCGACCCCGAGCGCACCCTCCTCCATCGCCTCCCGCGCCAGCGCGCGCATGCGCTGCAGCTCGGCGGCGGTGGGGGCTCGATCGTCGTAGCCGAGCTCGTGGATCCGCACCGTGGTCGCGCCCACGAAGGAGGCGACGTTCGGTGCGACGCCGCTCCGCTCCAGGTATTCGAGATATTCGCCCAGCGTGGTCCACTCGATCTCGTACCGGATGTCGCCCTGCTGCTCCCGCTCGACCGCCTTCATCGTGTCCGTCAGCGGCCCCATGGACCAGCCTTCGCCGAACACCTCGAGCGTCACGCCCTGCCGGATGTCGCTCTGCGAGCGGCCGTCCTCGATCAGCGACTCCGTGGCCCAGCTGAGCACGTTGATGAAGCCGGGTGCCACCGCGAGGCCCGCCGCGTCCACCTCGGTCCGCCCACGCGCCGCCCGGAGGTCCCCGACGGCGGCGATCGTGTCGCCGCGGATGCCCACGTCCGCAGGGCGCCCGACGGCGCCGGTGCCGTCGTAGACCGTGCCGCCCCGGATCACGACGTCGTAGTCGTGGGTCGGGTCCGCCTCGCCGCCAGGAGGGGCGGCGCCTCCTGCACAGGCGGAGAGGGTCAGCAGGATGAAGCCGGGCAGGATTCCCTTCATGGCACCTTTCCCTGGATGTGTGCGATGCGCTCCTCCAGCTCGTCGACCGCCGCGGTGTGGTTGATGAGCACGACCTCGTCGTCCACGCGGAGCTCGGTTTCACGGGCCGCGAGCCCTTCGAGGGTGACGTCCCCGGGTGGACGCCGACGGACCGCGACCATCGCCCGTCGCCCGCAAGGTGGGGAGAGCCTACCCGTGCATCCATCTTTCCCGTCCTCACCCTGGCCATGCGGCTGCAGAGCGAGTCGGACCTCATGACGGATCTCGACCTCCCGTCCGAGCAGTATCTCTCGGCCCGGCTGGAGATGGACCGACCGCCCGACGCGGAGGGAAGCGCCGACTCGGCTGCGGCGTGGCTCCGGACGCACTTCCGACCCACCGTCGAGCAGCTCGAGGAGCGGCTCCGCGGTGTCCCGCAGGACGCGGAGGAGGCCCCCTGCGAGGTGGCCGTGAGCACCTCCGATGTCAGGGAGAAGCTCCCGGCCCCCCTCCGATCCGCTCCGCCGCCGGGGCCCGGTAGCTCACCGTGATCATCCAGTCGGCGTACGAGGGGTCCAGCGAGCGGAGCGCGTGGAGGGCGCGCTGGCGGAACGAGGTCTCGACCGCGGCCTGCTGGCCCGGCCAGAGCCGGAGCTTGGTGCGGAGATAGCGGAAGCCCGACGCGTCCGGCTCCGAGAGGCCCAGCTCCTCGGGTGAGCTCAGGACGATGGCCGAGAGTTGTCCGCGGACGGCCTCGGCCACGCGCCCGACCGCCTCCCGGACGGCCTCCGCGTCCATTCCCGGAGGGATCAGGACGTCGACGTACGCCCGGAGCGCCCCGCGCCGGAAGCGCCCCACGAGAGTGATGTTCCGGTTGGGGATGAACACCCGCTGGCCCTGGAAGTTGATCAGGGTGGTGAAGCGGAGCCCCAGAGAGTCCACCCGGCCCACCTGCCCCGAGACCTCCACCATGTCGCCCACGTCCAGGATGTCGCTGAAGAGGAGCGTGAGACCGATCACCATGTCCTGCACCAGGCCCTGGGAGCCGAACGCGATGGCCAGACCGAGGACCGAGGCCGTGGCCAGATAGGTGGTGAGCGACGCCCCGAACTGTGCCAGACCCCACCCGAGTCCCACCACGTAGACGAGGAAGAGGAGCGCGCTGGCCACCAGGGTGACCAGGGTCGCGGCGGTGGGATAGCGCCGGGCCCACGCTTCTCGTGCCCGGTCACCGGCACCGCGCGGACGCTCGAGGGCGGAGCGGATCAGCGCCCGGAGCCATCCGATGAGGAGATGGGCCAGGGCCACCAGCAGGACGATGACGAGCACGCGGAGCCACGTCGACTGCAGCCCCAGGGCTTCCAATGGATCCATGGTCCTGATTCTAGTCGAAGAGGCTGCGTCCCGCCTCCTTCCGGAACGCGATCACGACCGGCTCTCTGACATGAATTCCATGAACCGGGACGCGATCGTGGCGAGCTGCCGCTGGTCGAACGTGGCGGGGCCGTTCGCGGCCATCGCGACGGTGACGCCCTGCTCCGGGTAGACGAGCAGAAAGGCACGCGCGCCGACGGAAGTGCCACCATGGTGCAGCATCCGTCGTCCGCGCTCGTCGAACTCGACTCGCACTCCGATCGAGTAGCCGGTCTCCTCGCCCGCGGCGTTCCGCTGCGGTGTCAGAAGGAGGTTTCGTGCGGATGTGGACAGAAAATCCTCGTCGACCAGCGCAGCGCCGAGCAGCGCCATGTCCTCGGCGGTGGCCACCCACCCGCCGGAAGGCCAGCGATCGCTCGTGTCGAAAGAGGGCGAAGCGCGAAGCGATTCGGAGTCGCCGGAGTAGTGGCTCGCCAGGTGCGGCGACGAATCGACCGTCGACTCCGCGTGCGTCCGCTCCAGGGAGAGCGGGGACAGCACGGTCCGGTCGACGAGGCTGAGGTAATCCATCCCCGCCGCGCGCTCCATCGCCGCGCCGAGCAGGTTGTAGCCGTAGCTCGAGTAGCGGTATTCGGTACCCGGCGCCGCCACCAGCGGATCGGCGATGAACGAAGCGAGACCGTCCTCGACCCGCTCGAAGCGGTGGGTGTTGAAGTATTCGGCCCCGCCGTAGTGGCGGATCCCACCGAGGTGCCCGGCGAGCTGGCGAAACGTGATCGGGTGCGGCTTGTCGGCCACGGCGGACACGTGGCGTCGGATGTCGTCGTCGAGGTCGAGGGTGCCGGCGTCCGCCAGGCGAAGGAGGGCCGCCGCCGTGACGATCTTGCTCACGCTACCCGCACGGAAGAGCGTGTTGCGACACGCCGGTCGTTCAGCTTCGAGATCGGCGAGGCCGATCGCCTCACTCCACACCAGCCGGCCGTCCACCGAGACGGCCGCCGCAGCGCCCGGCATCGGCTCCCGCGCCATCATCGCAATGACGCTGTCGCGGGCCTCGCTCGCGGGGTCTTCGTATCCGGAGGCCACGAGCGACGTGCAAGGATCGGTCGCGGCGACCCGCGGCGGACCGTGCGCACAGCCGGAAAGGACGAGGACCGAGGCCGCCAGGAGCCTCGCCGTCGAAGGAGATCGCCGCATGAGCTCACCTGGTAGGGGGAAGGGGACAATCTCGTGGCTGGGCCGTCGCCCGGCTACGGGTCGGGCGTTTCCGGTCGATCGACCTTGACCTGGAGACATCGGCGCTCTATATAAAGACCGACGATACATATGCCCGCTTTCAGCTCGACGGAGAGGATCCATGTCCGACGACGCGGTGGACGTCCAGGCCCTGGCCCGGGGAATCAACGAGGCGCTCGTCCTCTCGACCCTCCGCGACGAGGACAAGCACGGCTACCAGATCGCCGTGGACGTGGAGCGGGAGAGCGGGGGACGCTTCGTGCTCAAGCACGGCACCCTCTATCCCATCCTCCATCGGCTGGAGAGGGACGGCTTCATCGAGGGACGCTGGGAGAAGGGGGACGGGCGCCGGAAGAAGCGGTACCGGCTCACGGGAGCCGGTCGGAAGCGCCTGGAAGGCGAGGCCCACCTGGTGAGGGACGCGCTGGGCTCGCTCCTGCGGCTCCTCCAGGGACCGGACCATGCCCCGGCCTGACGGACGGCCGGCGGTGTCGGTCGAGCGTGAGATGGCCCCGGTAGCCGAGCGCGTCCGGGAGCTTCCGCACCCGGTCCGCACGCGGATCCTCCTGGAGCTGGCAGGGGACGTGGAGGAGCTCACGCGAGACCTCCGCCGGGCCGGGCTCGGAGAGGAGGAGGCCGCTCGCCGCGCCGCGGAGCGCGTGGTGCCCTCCGAGGCGGCCCTGGACGCCCTGGTGCGTCTCCATCGTCCGATCTACCGACGCCTGGTGGAGCCGCTTCCCGACCCGGCGCTCCGCCGCTGGGAGCGGGGCGCCCTCCTGGCGACGACCACCTTCGTGCTCGCGGCGGGGGTGATCCCCCTCGGAAGGAGCGGTCTCCTGGACGCCCCCTCGCCCTTCCTGTGGGCGGTCCTGATCCTGGCCGGGGGGGTCGCGGGCCTCGTCCTGGCGAAGGGCTTCCAGCTCTTCGTCCGGCGCGATCACCGTCCCGAGCGTCTGGATCGGGGACTCGGGGCGCTCCTGGCGCTCTCGGGCGCGGCCCTCCTGGTGGCGGGGGCGGGAACGGTGATCGACCTGTGGGCGCTGGCCGCCACCCTGGAGGCCGGCGTCCCGGATCCGGCTCCCCTGCTCACCGCGTGGCTCCTCCGGGAGTCCGTCCTCCTGGCCGCCGCCCTCCTCACCGCGATCGCCGGTGGACTGGGCTGGTTTCTCCTGGCGCAGGCGGCGGCGGCCGTCCGGCTGGGCGACCAGGAGGTGCGCAGGACGCTGGGAGCGGCACCCGTCACGGCGGACCCGGGCAGCGGGTCCCGTCCATCCAAACTCGCACCGACGGAGGCAGGAACATGACGTACGCACTGCTGGCAGCGCTGGTCCAGAACGGAGAGGAGGTCGTGGTGGTCGAGGGGCCGACCGGAGGCTTCCTGGACTTCTTCGATGGCGGGATCATGATGTACCCCATCGTCTTCTCGGCCCTGGTGGCGCTCAGCCTCACCGCCTGGTCGGCCTGGCGGCTCTGGGGTAGCGAGCCCCGTGTGGACGCCCGGGTGGAGGCCGCGGTGGACGGGGTCCTCTTCTGGGGCGGCTACGCCCTCCTCCTGGGGTTCCTCGGGACGGTCATCGGCGTCGCCATCGCCGCCCACGCCGTCGAGGCGGTCGGCGTGGTCCACACGACGCTCGTGTGGGGAGGGATCAAGGTGGCACTCATCACGACCATCTACGGCGCGGTGATCCTGGGGGCGTCCGCCCTCCTCTGGTTCCTTCTGCGGCTGCGCTGCCGGACTCTCCTGGCCCGGGTCGCCTGATCGGCACCCGGAGGTCTGCCGAGGCGCGTCCGGCCGGCGCGCCATCGATCGGGCAGGACGGACCGGGGGACGGGCCGGTCGGCCGATCAGAAGGGGAGGTCGTCGTCGGGGTTCGAGAGGTCGCCCGCCGGGCCGCCCCCGCCGGATCCCGGGCCCGGGTCGGCGGCCCCGCCGCTCCCCGGTCCGACTCCGCCGCCGCCCGCACCGCCGGCCGGCCCCTCCCGGTCCACCCGCCACGCCTTCACGTCGGTGTACCAGCGCCCGTTGTACTCGCGGCTCTGGATGTCGATGTGCGCCGTGAGCGTCTCGCCCTCCTGCACCCCGAACTTCTCGATGTTCTCGCCCCACTGGGTGATGCAGACGGGGCGCGGATACTGCCCCTCCGTCTCCAGAACGAAGTCCTGCTTCCTCCAGGGCCCGTTCTTCCCCTCTCCCGACTGCTCCTCGAGGATCTCCTTCACCGTGCCGGTGATCTTCAGGTCGGCCATGCGTCTTCCGGGATCGTGTGTCGGTTCGCGTGAACCTTAAGGTGCCCAGAGCCCGGCCCCGAATCCAGGGGTCGGAGTCGAGGCGGCCGGTTTGGTGGCCGCAAGGGACGTCCGTTACGATGACCGTTCTTCCGTTTCCCGAAACAGGAGATGCTGAATGTCACAGGCGAAAGAGCTGATCCGATCCCTCTACGAGGCGTTCGGCCGTGGAGACGCCGAGACCGTGCTCGGAGCGCTGGACGACCAGGTCCGATGGAGTGAGGCGGAGGGCAATCCCATGGCGGACGACAATCCGTACGTCGGCCCCGAGCGGGTCGGCGAGGGGGTCTTCGGACGCCTGATGAACGACTACGACGGCTTCACGGTCACCCCCCGGACCTTCGTGGCGGAGGGTGGCGACGTGGTCGTGATGGGGCGCTACACGGGCACCCGGAAGGACAGTGGCGCCGCCCTCGACGCCCCGTTCGCGCACCACTGGACCGTAGAAGACGGTCGCGTGACCCGGTTCCAGCAGTACACCGACACCGAGCAGTGGACCCGGCTCGAGGGCGGGGGCTGAGCTTTCCGGCCGCGGTGATCCACGGCCGGGGCGGGGCTTGCCCGGCGTAGGAGCGGGCGCGGAGTCCCGTCTCCGCACGCGGCCACGGCGAAGTCGCCGCTCTCAGGATCCGGGATCCAGCGGAAGCGTCAGCACGACCCGCGCTCCCTTCCGGTCGGACCGGTTCTCGAGCTCGAGGCTGCCGCCGTGCGCCTCGGCGATCTGACGGCTGAGGACGAGCCCGATGCCCGATCCGCCCGGCTTCGTGGTGTAGAAGGGCACGAAGAGGTTGGCGGTCTCGCCGATCCCGGGCCCCTCGTCCTCCACCAGCAGGCGGAACGTGCCGTCCTCCACGTTCCAGCGGATCCGCACTCCGCCCTCTTCCCGCTCGGCGGCGTCGGCGGCGTTCCGGAGCACGTTGATGACGAGCTGCTCGAGCTGGTCCTCGTCGGCCAGGACCGTGACGTCGGGCCCCCCGACGACCTCCACCGGCACGCGCGTCTCGAGGTGGGCCACCCGCCGCACCCACGCGTCCACCTCGACCGGGGCGAGCTCGGGAGCGGGCAGACGCGCGAGCTGGGCGTAGGTCGCCATGAAGCGGCCGAGGGACTCGGCGCGGGTGGAGATCACCCGGAGGCCCCGCGTCAGGTCCTCCTCGAGGTCCTCGGGCCGGTCCTCCCGCTCGAGGGCGCTCCGGAGGGTACCGGCGATCGACTGGATCGGGGCCAGCGAGTTGTTGATCTCGTGGCCGAGGACCCGGACGATCCGCATCCACGCGAGCCGCTCCTCCTCCCTGAGCGCCCGGCTCAGGTCCGAGAGGACGAGGAGCCGCAGGGGCTGACCCTCCTGGCGGACCACCGTCCTGCGGAGCTCCCAGCGCCCGGTGCCTCCCGGCTGGGAGATCTCGAGGGTCCGGGGGGTGGGGCCGGTGAGCGCCTCCCGGAGGCGGAGCTCCGAGGCGGTCCTGCCGATGAGCCGATCCTGGGACTGGCCGAGGAGTCGCTCTCCCGCCCGGTTCAGGATCCTGAGTCGCTCCTTCCGGTCGAACGCGAGGACGGCCAGGTCGATCTCCTCCAGCACCCTGCGCAGGAGCGCGGTGGCCTCCACCGCGCCGAGGCGCTGCTCACGGAGGGTCTCCTCGAGCGCGTTCACCTCGAGGTAGGCCAGGGCCAGCGGATCGTGCGTGCCCGCCCCCCGGGCGCGGATGGAGTAGTCTCCCTCCCGGAAGGCCGCGAGCATGTTGGAGAGCGTCTGGAGGGGCCGGACCACCCTCTCGCGCAGCGCCGAGGCGATCCACAGCCAGAGCACGAGGAGGACGAGGGTGGCCGTCCACTGCAGGCGGCTGGAGTAGTCGCCGAGCCAGAGGAGCCCGAGCGAGAGCGCAACACCGGGAAGTCCCGTCAGGAGCGCCAGGAACACCACCTTTCGCTCGTGGGCCTGCTTCCGCCACCAGCCGGCAGCCATCAGCGCGGATCCATCAGCGTGGAACGGTCAGGACAGGTCGTGGCGCTCGAGCCGGCGGTAGAGCGCGCTGCGGCTGAGCCCCAGGGAGTCGGCCGCGCGGCTCACGTTCCCCTCGTGGCGCTCGAGCGCCTTCCGGATGAGCATCCGCTCCGCCTCGTCGAGCGTCATCTCCTCCATCCGGACGCTCCCGTCCGGGCGGGGTCGGAGCCCGAGGTCCTCCACGCGGATCCGCTCGCCCCTGGCCATGAGCACGGCGCGCTCGACGGCGTGCTCCAGCTCCCGCACGTTCCCGGGCCACGTGTGGCGCAGCAGCGCGTCCATGGCCCCCTCGGTGAAGCCCTCGAGGTCCGATCCGTACCGCGCCACCAGGCGGCGGAGGAAGTGGTCGGCGAGCAGGGGGATGTCGTCCCGGCGCTCCCGGAGGGGCGGAAGCGCGATCTCGACCGTGTTCAGTCGGTAGAGCAGATCCTCGCGGAACGCCCCTTCCGAGACCGCCGCCCCCACGTCGGCGTTGGTCGCCGAGAGGACGCGGACGTCCACCTTCCGCACGCGGGACGATCCGACCCGCTGCACCTCGCCCGCCTCCAGGACCCGGAGGAGCTTCGCCTGCTGCTGGGGCGTGATGTTCGCGATCTCGTCCAGGAAGAGCGTGCCGCCGTCGGCGAGCTCGAAGCATCCGATCCGGTCGCTCTTGGCGTCGGTGAAGGCGCCCTTCACGTGCCCGAAGAGCTCGCTCTCGAAGAGGGTCTCGCTGAAGCCGCCCGCGTTGACCGCCACGAGGGAGTTCTTCGAGCGATCGCTGGCGGCGTGGAGCCAGCGGGCGACCACCTCCTTGCCCGTGCCGTGCTCGCCCGTGACCAGGACGTTCGCGTCGGACGGTCCCACCCGCTCCATCAGGCGCAGGACGGGCTCCATCGTCTTCGACTCGGCGATCAGGTCCGGCATCCCCTCCCGCCGGAGGCGCCGGTTCTCGTCCTCGAGCTTCCGGGACCGTCGGAGGGCCCGTCCGAGCTCCACCTGGGTCTTCACCGTGGTGAGCAGCCGATCGTTGTCCCACGGCTTCTCGACGTAGTCGCGGGCGCCCCGGCGCATGGCCTCCACGGCGCCCTCCACGCTGCCCCATGCGGTCATCACGACCACGGGAAGCGTCGAGTCCGTCTCCCGGATCCGGGAGACGAGATCGAAGCCCTCCGTCCCCGACGTCGTGTCGCGCGTGTAGTTGAGGTCCATCAGGACCAGGTCCGGGTCCTGGCTCTCCACGCCCCGGAGGATGCCCGCGGGCGAGGAGGCGGTCTCGATCGAGAAGCCCTCGCCCTTGAGAAGGAGCTTCAGCGCCTCCAGGACGTCGTCCTGGTCGTCCGCGATGAGGAGCCGCGTGCCTTCGAACGCGCCGCCCCGCTCCATCAGCGGGCCCCCTTCGTCCTCCGACGCAGGGCCCGCGCCGCGCTCCCGCCCCTCCCCGGACCCGGGTCCATCGCAGCTCCTCTCACGCGGCCCCGCGGCCGGCGAGGACCCGCTCGTCGGTGATCCATCCGTCCTGGAGCTCGACGATGCGGTGCCCGTAGTCCGCGTATTCCTCGTTGTGGGTCACCTGGACGATCGTCGTCCCCTCCTCGTTCAGCGTGCGGAGGAGGTCCATGATCATCCGGCCCTGCGAGGAGTGGAGGCTGCCCGTGGGCTCGTCGGCGAGGATCACGTCCGGCTCGGCGATCACCGCCCGGGCCACCGCCACGAGCTGCTGCTGGCCGCCCGAGAGCTGGTTCGGGTAGAGGTCCTTCTTCCCCACGATCTGGAAGCGGTCGAGGGCGTCGGCTACGATCGCCTGCCGCTCCTTGCGCCCCACGTTCCTGTACGTGAGCGGGATCTCGAGGTTCTCGTAGACGGTCAGGTCGTCCAGGAGGTGGTACTGCTGGAAGACGAA
>CAYPDV010000051.1:0-18857 GCA_964409525.1 uncultured Gemmatimonadaceae bacterium | reverse complement strand
AGTCGACGCTCGACGTCTTCTTCATCACGGCGGCGCTCATGGTGGGCACGGCGGGCCTTCCGCACGTGATCATCCGCTTCTACACGGTGCCCCGGGTCCGGGACGCCCGCATCTCGGTCGGCTGGGCGCTCGTCTTCATCGCGCTCCTCTACACGACGGCGCCGGCCGTCGCGGTCTTCGCCCGCACGAACCTGATCGAGAGCGTGGCGGAGACGCCGTACGAGGAGGCGCCGGAGTGGTTCACGAACTGGGAGGCGACGGGGCTCGTCCGCTTCGACGACCTGAACGGCGACGGCCGCATCCAGCTCACCGGCCCCGCCAGCCCCGTGCCGAACGAGCTCGAGGTGGACCGGGACATCATGGTCCTCGCGAGCCCGGAGATCGCCGGGCTGCCGGACTGGGTGGTGGGGCTGGTGGCGGCGGGCGGGCTCGCGGCCGCGCTCTCGACCGCCGCGGGACTCCTCCTCGTCGTCTCCTCGGCCATCAGCCACGACCTGCTCAAGCGCGGGCTCCGGCCCGACATCAGCGACCGGGGCGAGCTGATCGCGGCCCGGATCTCCGCGGGTGCGGCCGTCGTGGTGGCCGGCTACCTGGGCATCCATCCCCCGGGCTTCGTGGCGCAGGTCGTGGCCTTCGCCTTCGGACTCGCCGCCTCCTCCTTCTTCCCCGTCATCCTCCTCGGGATCTTCTGGAGGAGGGCGACGCGCGAGGGGGCGATCCTGGGCATGATCTCGGGGATCACCCTCACGGCCTCCTACATCGTCTGGTTCGAGTACGTCCGCCCCGACGCCGGCGCGGAGAGCTGGTGGCTCGGGATCAGCCCCGAGGGGATCGGCACGGTCGGGATGGCGCTCAACTTCGTGGTGACGATCGTGGTGTCGCGCCTCACCGCCCCGCCGCCGGCGGAGGTGCTGCGGCTGGTGGAGCGGGTGCGGATCCCGAGGGGGGCGGGGGCGGCGCACGAGATCGGGGCGTAGCGATCCCACGGCGCGGCCCCGGCCATGCGGCGTCGGGACGTCCCACCGCATCCGTCCGCGAGACTACCCCGCCAGCGCCTCCGGCAGCGGCACGCGCACCACGTAGGGCACGTCCAGCTCGTCGCGGACCAGGCCGTAGAGGTGCGCCCGGCCGATCACCGGTCTCATGTGGCTCACGAGCGGGGCGTCCACCCGGAGGGTCACGAGGAACTCTCCGCCCCGGTCGAAGACGTCGAAGCGCACGGGCTCTCCGGCGGCGGGAGCGCGCCGGACCCAGAGGCGCCCCGGCCGGTCGACCGAGAGCCCCTCGATCACCGGGCGCCGCTCGGGAAAGTGGGGGGAGAGGCCCGCTTCGAGGCGATTCGCGACCTGTCCCTCCTCCCCCCGGGTGATCCGCTCGAGGAAGGACCGGCGGTCCTCGTCGGTGACCGGCGGACCCTCCGCGTCCAGCTCGATCACGAGCACCGTGTCGCCCGCCTCGTCGATCCGTGCGATCCGGTAGTCCTCCGACCATGCCGACCAGACGTGGCCGTCGGGATCCACGGCGAGCTCGGTCCCGGCGGCGAAGGGAAGGCCCGCGTACATCCGGCCGCCCGCGACCTCTGCGACGAAGCTGCGGGAGGTGCCGCGGCCCAGAGGGATCGAGTCCCGCGTCTCCGTTCGCGGGTCGTAGCGGAGGTAGTAGCGTCGCGACTCGTTCTCCTGGAGTCCCGGCTCCGGCCACACCCGTCGGCTCGCCGGATCGACCGCGTGCTGCCACGGCTTCCAGAAACGCCCCTCCCGGTCCACCGCGCCGTCCCACACGTAGCCGTAGCCCTGGACCACCGTGGGGTGACGGGCGACCTCCTCTCCGGTCCCGGGATCGAATCCGACGATCCGGTAGGAGCCGTGGTCCTTGACCCAGATCGTGCCGTCCGGTCCTACGAGCATGCCGTTCGGCCGGCTCAGCTCGCCCGGTCCCTCCCCGCGGCGCGCGAGGATCCTGCGAAAGGTACCGTCCGGGCCGAACCCGCGGAGCTCGGCCGCCTGGAAGTCGAGCACGTAGATCGCGCCGGCGGGTCCTTCGGCGACGCCGCGCACGTCACCGAAGACGTCGGGCCCGTCCCCTTCGACGCTCCCGATGCGGAGGTCGGGGGACACCGGATCCGCCTCGTCCCCGGGCAGGGCGGACCACCGCACCACGACCCGGCCGTCCGGGAGTGTGTCGCGCACCGCCGCGCCGGCCTCCGTTCCGCGGGCGTCGGAGCCGCATCCGGAGGCGGCGGCCGCCGTGATCAGCGCGACCGCGACGGCGGCGGAGGTCGCGAGCGCGTGGGGAGGAAGAGTGGCGCGGGGTGGACGCATGTGATCGGCCATGGTCGAGAGCGGCGGGGTCCGGAGGGCCCACCCCGGAAGATTACGATCGGATCCGACGCCGTGCCAGGATTCCGCGGAGGGCGTCCGGGATGTCCGGGGCGAACGCTTCGGTGGGGGCCGGTCGGGGCCGCGATCGCGCTCGAGATCGACGTGGAGGAGCTGCTGGCGGGAGGTCGGGCGGCTGACACCCGCGGCCCGGGACCCCTCCGCAGCCGATCCTTCGCACCGTCCTTGCAGGTCGAGGGCACGATCGCGTCCGGGGGAACCCGGACGGCGGCCGCCCACCCCGTGTCCCCGTCCGGCGCTTCCGGCAGCACCCCAGGAGGAGGGCAGATGGAGGACCCGGGCACCTCGGGTCGGACCCCGGCCCCGGAGGTCGACTTCCGGGCGGTGTTCGGGTCCGCGCCCGACGCCTACCTCCTGCTGGCGCCCGATCCGCCGCGCTTCACCATCCTCGGGGCCAGCGAGACCTACCTGCGGGCGACGATGACCCGCCGTGAGGACGTCGTCGGCCGTCCCCTCTTCGAGGTCTTCCCGGACAACCCCACCGATCCCGGTGCGACGGGCGTGCGGAACCTCCAGGCGTCGCTGGAGGAGGTGATCCGGACCGGAGAGCCGCACCGGATGGCGCTCCAGAAGTACGATATCCGCGCCCCCGACGGCGACTTCGAGGAGCGGTTCTGGGACCCGCTGAACTCACCCGTCTTCGATGATCGGGGGAAGCTGGTCCACCTCGTCCATCGGGTCGAGGACGTGACCGAGCAGATCCGCTCGGGCAAGCGGCTGAGGATCCTGGAATCGGTGGTGACCACGGCGAACGATGCGGTGGTCGTCACGGAGCCGGAGCCCCGGAACGGTGAGGGACGCCGCATCATCTACGTCAACGAGGCGTTCACCCGCATGACCGGCTACGGGCCCGACGAGGTCATCGGCAGGACCGCGCGGATGCTACGGGGGGCGGATACGGACCCCGAGACCACCCGGCGGATCGGCGCCGCCCTCGATCGCCGGGAGTCCGTGCGCGCCGAGCTGCTGAACTACCGCAAGGACGGAAGCCCCTTCTGGGTCGAGGTCAGCATCTCGCCCGTTCTGGACGAGAGCGGGAGGGTGGTGCAGTGGACCTCGGTCCAGCGGGATACGACCGAGCGGAGGCGGGCCGAGGAGACGGCGCTCCGGCTCACGCGCGAGAAGGCGGCCCGTGCCGAGGAGGCGCGGGCCCGCGAGGAGATCGAGTCGATCCTGGAGAAGCTCCGGGAGAGCGAGGAGCGCCACCGCCTGCTGGCGAACATGATCCCGCAGCACATCTGGACCACCGATCCGGACGGCTATCACGGCTACTTCAGCCGCCGCTGGTACGAATTCACGGGCGCCGCCCCCGAGGAGACGGAGGGCGAGGGGTGGCTCCGCTTCCTGCACCCGGACGACCGGGAGCGTACCCTCGAGCGGTGGCAGCACTCGCTGCGGACGGGAGAACCCTACTCCATCGAGTACCGCTTTCGACGCGCCGACGGCGAATACCGCTGGTTCCTCGGGCAGGCGATGCCGCTTCGGGACGAGGCGGGCGAGATCGTCGAATGGTTCGGGACGCTCACCGACATCTCGGATCAGAAGCGCGCGGAGGACCGGCTCCGGGAGAGCGAGGAGCGCTTCCGGGCCCTCGGCAACAGCATCCCCCAGCTCGCGTGGATGGCCGAGCCCGACGGCTGGATCTTCTGGTACAACGACCGCTGGCACGAGTACACCGGCACCACGCTCGAGGAGATGCAGGGCTGGGGCTGGCAGAAGGTCCACCACCCGGACCACGTGGACCGCGTCGTCGAGCGGATCCGGCACGCCTTCGAGACCGGCACCCCGTGGGAGGACACCTTTCCGCTCCGGAGCCGGACCGGCGAGTACCGCTGGTTCCTCTCCCGCGCCGTCCCGATCCGGGACGCGAGCGGGAACGTGGTGCGGTGGTTCGGCACGAACACGGACGTCACCGAGGAGAGGGAGGCGGCGGCCGAGCGCGAGCGGCTCCTCGAGCGGGAGCGGGAGGCCCGGGCGGATGCCGACCGGCGGCGCGAGGAGCTGGAGCGGGTGACGGAGAGCCGCACGCGCCTCATGCACGGCTTCACCCACGACGTGAAGAACCCGCTCGGCGCGGCGGACGGATACGCGGAGCTCCTGGAGCACGGCATCCTCGGAGAGCTTTCCGCGAAGCAGGTGGAGAGCGTGCGGGGAATCCGTCGGTCGATCGAGATGTCGCTCCACCTGATCCACGAGCTGCTCGAGCTGGCCCGGGCGGAAGCGGGGGAGATCGAGCTCGAGCCCGTGCCGACCGGCGTCGGCGAGCTGGCGCGCGAGGCCGCGGAGGACTTCCGGGCGAAGGCGGCCGCCCACGGCCTGGGGCTGGAGGTCCGCGTGCCGGAGGCCCTCCCCACGGAGACCGACCCCGCGCGCGTCCGCCAGATCCTCGGCAACCTCCTCTCCAACGCCGTGAAGTACACGCCCGAAGGCCGGATCACGGTGGGAGCCGACCTCCGCACCGACGGAAGCGGGCCCGGCGACGGCGACTGGATCGCGATCCGGGTGAGCGACACGGGCCCGGGTATCCCGGAGGCGAAGCGAGAGACGATCTTCCAGGAGTTCACCCGCATCGACCCGGAGGCCGAGAGCGGCGCGGGCGTCGGCCTCGCGATCAGCCGCCGCATCGCCCGCCTCCTCGGCGGCGACCTCACCGTCGAGAGCGAGGTCGGCCGCGGATCCACCTTCACCCTCTGGCTTCCGCAGGGCGAGAGCTAGCCCACGGGGCGGCTCATGTCCCGGTCCTTGTCGCCCGGGCCGGGTCGGAGGATCTTGGGACACGTCCCGCCGGCCGGTCGGGACGTCGAGCTTCTCCGGACCAGGAGCATCGATGACGCGCTTCCGGGACCCGCGGACCGTGGCGGTGGGGACGGTGCTCACCCTCGCCCTCTTCATCCCCTCCGCCGGCCCGGCGACGGCCGCCGCGCAGGCGGTGGAGACGGCGAGTTACGACACCGTGCGGGTGAACGGCATCGACCTCGCCTACCGCGACATCGGAGTGGGAGAGCCTCTGGTCCTGATCCACGGCTTCTTCGGGACCGGCGAGATGTGGGATCCCCTGCTCGAGGCGTTCCCGGACCGCCGCCTCATCGTCCCCGACCTCCGGGGGCACGGGCATTCCACGAACCCGGAAGAGGAGTTCACACACCGTCGGGCCGCCCGGGACGTCTTCGCACTCCTGGACCACCTCGGGATCCACACCTTCCAGGGCATCGGCGGGAGCACGGGGGGAATGACGCTCCTTCACATGGCCACCCAGCAGCCGGAGCGAGTGGAGGCGATGATCCTCGTCGCGGCCACGTCGTACTTCCCGAAGCCGGCGCGGGAGATCATGCGCCGATCGGATCCCGACAGCGTACGGGCTCGCCGGCTGGAGGGTCTCGCGCGGCAGCACAGCCGGGGCGAGGGGCAGGCGCGCGCGCTGATGCGCAACTTCCACGACTTCAGGGACAGCTACGACGACATGAACTTCACGCCGCCCCTGCTCGCGACGATCACCGCGCGGACGCTGATCGTCCACGGCGACCGGGACGAGTTCTTCCCCGTGGAGATCCCCGTGGAGCAGTACCGCTCGATCCCCGACTCCTACCTCTGGATCCTGCCGAATTCGGGACACGGACCCCTCCTCTGGAGCGAGTCGGGGCGCCGGAGGTTCGTCGAGGTCGGGCGGGAGTTCCTCGGCGGGGAATGGCGCTGACGGGAACCTCGCCCCGCCCCCCACCCGGCACCGTCGTACCCGGCCCGAGCGCTCCCTCATTCCGCGGCCGCCCTCCTACCGGAACCACCGGTCCCGGCGCGACGCCGCGAACCCCTCCTTGTCGCCGTGGAGCTCCTCGGACGGGCCTGTGACCGTGGCGGCGGGCTTCTCGCCGCCGAGGTAGTCCGCATCGACCTTCGCCACCCTCCCGCCTCCGACCTCGAAGTAGCAGGCGCCCCGCGCGTGGAAGGGCGCCCGCTCCCGGGCGAGGCCTTCCCTGCGCAGGATCTCGGAGACCACCGTCCGGGCCGCGTCCTCGGCGAACGCGCCGGCTTTCGGCACCGCCTTGTCGCCGACCGGGATCGTCGTGACGTCGCCCACCGCGTACACCTCGGGGACCCGGGTCTCGAGCGTGCCCTCGTCGACTGCGACGAAGCCCCCGTCCGAGAGCTTCGACCGGGCGACCACGTCCGGCGGCGTGTGCACGGGCACGCCGACGAAGAGGTCGTACGGCACGGCTCCCTTCGCCGTGAGCGCCCGTCCGCCCTCCCAGTCGATGGACTCGATCGGGTGCTCCGTGAGCAGCTCGACGCCGTGCTCGGAGAGCTGGGCCTCCAGCATCTCGGATACCCGGGGGTTCTTCACCGGGCGGGGCCCCGGGATCACCATCTTCAGGTCGACCGCGTCGCGCACGCCCCGGGCGGCGAAGAAGTCGTGTAGCTGGCACGCGACCTCGTAGGGCGCGGGCGGGCACTTGTACGGGGGGCGGAAGATCCCGAGCACGAGGGTTCCCGCCGTGAACGTCTCCAGGACGGGCCGGAGCGCCTCGGCTCCCCGCATGGAGTAGAACTCGTGGCCGCCGCTCTCGACGAAGCCGGGCACCGCCCCGGGGTCGAGGTCCGCGCCCAGCGCCACGACGAGGTGGTCGTAGGCGAGCGCGTGCTGCGTCGTCCGCACGCTCCGGCCGTCGGTGTCGATCCCGGTGATCGTGTCCCGGACGAAGCGGACGCCGTCGGCCCGCAGATACTCGTAGCGGTACGACACCTCAGGGGCGGTGGCGCGTCCGAACAGGACGTCGATCTTCGAGAATCCGATGAAGAACGCGTCGTTGCGGTCGACGAGCGTGATCTCGTAGCCGTCGTCCAGGGCCTCGGCCAGACCCGTGGCCGTCTCGAGGCCGCCGAAGCCGGCGCCCAGGATCAGGATCTTCTTCATGGTCGGCTCCGTGGAGTGGTGAGCCCCTCTCGGCACAAGGTATCAGGTCCCGGCGGAGAAGTGGATCGGATGCCGACGCGATCATGGTACCGATCCGAGGTCGCGCCAGGGCCTGAACTTTGCAGGACAAAGTACTTGACAGCGCGGTACCCGTTCTCCAACTTGGCGTCACCATGGATTCCTCCACCCCCGTCCACCGCTCTTCCGGCCGCCCCGCCTCCGAGGGCGCCCGCGAGCCGACGTCGCTCGGCGACCGGGCCATGGACGACCTCCGCTTCATCCGCCGCACGATGGAGCGGGGTCCGGCCTTCACCGGCGTGCCCGGGTGGGGCGGCGTCGGCATGGGCGTCACGGCGCTGGTGGCGGCGGTGCTCGCCTCGACGCGCGCGTCCCCGGAGGGGTGGCTCGCGGTCTGGCTCGCCGAGGCGGTGGTCGCCGTCGGCATCGGCGTCTGGGCGATGCGCCGCAAGGCCCGTCGCGCCGGGCTCCCGCTCCTGTCGGGCTCCGGCCGCAAGTTCGTCCTGAGCTTCCTGCCGCCAGCGCTGGCCGGGGTGCTCCTGACCTTCGCGCTCCACCGTGCCGGCGAGCTCGCCCTCGTCCCGGGCACCTGGCTCCTCCTGTACGGAGCGGCGGTCGTCACGGCCGGCACGTTCTCGGTGAGGGTGGTGCCCGTGATGGGACTCTGCTTCATGGCGCTGGGCGCCGTCGCGCTCCTGGCCGCACCGTCGTGGGGCGATCCGCTCCTCGCCGCCGGCTTCGGGGGGCTGCACCTGGCCTTCGGCGTCCACATCGCGAGGAAGCATGGCGGCTGAAAACGCCCGATCCCGGGAGGCGCACGCCTCCCACTCCGACCCCGGGGAGGACGACGTGCCCGCGAGACTGACCAGCGAGCCCGGCAATCCGGTCGAGCTGGACCGGCTGATCCACGGTCGCGTGCGCCTGGGCATCGTGAGCGCCCTGGCCGGCAACGAGTCGCTCAGCTTCACCGAGCTCCGGGACCTCCTGGACACCTCGGACGGCAACCTGAGCGTCCACGCCCGCCGGCTCGAGGAGGCCGGCTACCTCACCTGCACCAAGTCGTTCGCCGACCGACTCCCCCACACCGAGTACCAGTTGACCGAGGCGGGGCGGGGCGCGCTCGAGAAGTACCTCGACCACATGGAAGCCCTGATCGACCGGGTCCGCGAGCCGTGATCGGCGCACCCGGCCTTCCTCCCACTCTTTTTTGGGGATGCGCTTCATGATCAAAAGTACTTTGACGCATCGGCCCGCCGCGACGGCGGCCCCTGCTTCGGCGGAGCGGCGGGGGCGCCTCCACGCCGCGATCATCATGGACGGCAACGGCCGGTGGGCCGAGCGGCGGGGGGTGCCCCGCGCGGCCGGGCACCGGGCCGGCGTCGAGGCGGTGCGGCGGGTGGTCTCGGCGGCCCCGGAGCAGGGCATCGGCACGCTCACCCTGTACGCCTTCTCGGCCGACAACTGGCGCCGGCCGCCGCTCGAGGTGAAGAGCCTGATGCGGCTGCTCCGGACGCACCTCCGATCCGAGGCGGAGCGCCTGGTCGAGGAGGGGGTGCGGGTGAGCGTGATCGGCCGCCGCGACCGGCTCGCCCGGGCACTGCTCGACGAGATCGAGGCCGTCGAGGCCCGCACCCGGGGCGGCGACCGACTGCGCCTGCAGATCGCGGTCGACTACTCCGGGCGGGACGCGATCCTGGAGGCGGCCCGGCTCTCGGCCGGCGATCCCGCGCCCGACCGCGAGGCGTTCGCCGACCGGATCGCCCGCGCGCTGCACGTGGACGCCCGGATCCCCGACGTCGACCTGCTGGTCCGCACCGCCGGAGAGCAGCGCCTGAGCGACTTCCTGCTGTGGGAGTGCGCCTACGCCGAGCTCGTCTTCACCCCGACCCTCTGGCCCGACTTCGACGAGTCGGACCTGGCGGCGGCCGTGCGCGAGTTCGAGGGGCGCGAGCGCCGCTTCGGCGGCCGGCCTACCCGAACCCCGAGCGATCGATGAACGACCGAGCGAACGTATGCGCGGCCGAAGCGCCCGTCCGCCCCGCCGCCCCCCCCGGCGGCGGCCTGCCGGTCGGCGCTCTGCCCGTGGGCGCCCTCTTCGGCGCGGCCCTCGCGCTCGGCGTCGCGGGCGACGTCCTGCTCCGGGGCCACGGCGGGCCCGGGCTCAACTTCTTCCTCCTCTTCGTCGGGCTGGGCGCGGCCGTGTGGGCGCTGAGCCGCCGCGCCGGCCTCACGCTCAGCCGGGAGGCGCTCCTGCTCCTGGGGGTCGGCGTCGCGTTCGGGGCCGCACTGGTCCTCCGCGCGTCGGGCCCGCTCCGGATGCTCGCCTTCCTCGCCGGGGTCGCGGCCTTCTCGCTCCCGGCGCTCCGGGCGGGCGCCGCGTGGCTCCGTGGGAGCGGTGTGAGCGATCAGATCGCGGCGGGGGTGGGGGTCGGGGCGAACGCGGTGGCGGGTGCGTTCCGGCTGGTCGGCCGGGCGCTCGGCAGCGGGGCCCGGGAGGGACGGACGGCGGCGGGCCGGGGTGGGTCGGCTCCGGGCTCCGGAGGACCGGCTGCGGCATCCGGCGAGTCGGGCGTGTCGCGCCGGCATCCGGCTTGGGCCGCGCTCGTGGGACTCCTGCTCGCCCTCCCCTTCCTCATCGCCTTCGGCGCCCTCTTCATGGCCGCCGACCCGATCTTCGCCGAGCTCGTCAACGACCTCGTGCGCGTCGACTTCGAGGAGATCGTCTCGCACCTCTTCCTGACGGCCGTCCTCACCTGGCTCGCGTGCGGCTACCTCACCGGGTTCCTGACCGGCACGCGGCCCGTCCGCCTGCCCGACGCGTTCGATGGACGGCCGTCGGTGGGCATCGTCGAGCTCGGGATCGCGCTCGCGCTGGTCGACCTCCTCTTCGCCGTCTTCGTCGGCGTCCAGTTCCGCTACCTCTTCGGCGGGAGCGGCCTGGTCGAGGTCACGCCGGGCCTCACCTACGCCGAGTACGTGCGCGAGGGCTTCGGCCAGCTCGCGCTGGCGTGCGCGCTCGTGCTTCCGTCCCTGCTGGCGGCCGACTGGCTGCTCGACCCCCGGAAGCGGCGCGACGAGATCGTCTTCCGCGTCCTGGGCGGCCTCCTGCTGCTCCTCCTCCTGGTGATCATCGCCTCCGCCTTCCAGCGGGTGCGGGCCTACCAGGCGGCGTACGGGCTGACCGAGGCCCGCTTCTACGGCGCGGCCTTCCTCGGGTGGCTGACGCTGCTGACCGTCTGGTTCGCCGTCACGGTGCTCCGGGACCGGAGGGAGCGCTTCGCCTTCCCCGCCCTCGTCTCCGGCTTCGCCCTCGTCGCGCTCCTGCTGGTGGTGAATCCGGACGCCCGGATCGCGCGCACGAACCTGGAGCGCGCGGGCGAGGTGCCCACGGTGGCGGATCCGGCCGCGGACGGGCGGGCCGCGCGCGATCGGGCCACGGATGCGGCCGCCGCGGAGGGGGTGGACGCCCGCTACCTCGCCTCGCTCGGCGCCGACGCCGTACCGACGCTGATGGACGCCCTGCCCGACCTCCCCCCGGAGCCTCGCTGCGTGCTCGCCCGCGGCCTGCTCCAGCGGTGGGGCCCGGAGGGCACGCGTCCGCGCGACTGGCGGACCTGGAACTGGTCGGAGGGGCGGGCCCGGGAGAGGGTGGGTTCGGAAGCGGAGACGCTCCGGGCGATGGCGCCTGAGGACCCGTGCACCGGGAGGTCCGGATGACGACGTGGCCGAGACGCATCCGTGGGGCGGTCGGGATGGGAATCACGTGGGGGCTGGGATGGCTCGGCGCCGGCCTCGTCCTCTTGGCCGTCGTCGGGCTCGACGCCGCCGACGTCCCCTTTCCCCTCTTCTTCGGCGCGCTGGGCTTCCTGGGCGGCGTCACCTTCTCCGGGCTCCTCGCGGTGGTCGAGCGGCGTCGCCGCTTCGATCAGATGTCGATTCCCCGCTTCGCGGGGTGGGGCGCCGTGGGCGGCCTCGTCTTCTCCGTGCTCTTCCTCGTCGTCCTGGCCCTCGCAGGCGAGCCCGCGCTGCAGTTCGCGATGCTGAGCGTGGTCTTCGCGCTGGCGGGTGCGGGCTCCGCGGCGGGGTCGCTCGTGCTGGCGCGGAGCGGAGAGGACCGGGACGCGCTCGACGCCGGCGGAGAAGGGAGCGGCGAGGGATTCCTCGAGGACGGGGGATAGGGCCGCACGAGGCCGGGACCCACGCCGGCTCCGAGGCGCGGTTTCGGCCCTCGGGCACCGTCGGAGCGGAGTGGCACATCCATTGCCCTTCGCGGTGACACACGCCCCGGAGCGATGCCGATGCCCGTCGAAGAGCTGCCCGATCCGCCTGCTCCACCCTCCCTGCCGCGTCGGATCCGACTCTACCGCTACCAGTGGGTCGGCCTGGGGCTGATCGTCGCCCTGCCCGTCCTGGCCCTCGCCGGCGTGTTCGGCGAGAGCTGGCGGTCGGAGGAGGCGCGGGGCGCCGACGTCGAAGCCGCCGTCACCTGGCCCGAGCGCTTCCGCTACAAGCAGGTCAACAGCATCGAAGTGCGGGTCCGGAACACCTCCAGCCGCGTGCTGGACACCATGACGGTGGCACTCGACACCGCGCTCGCCGGGCGCTTCTCGACCGTGCGTGCGATCCCGTCCTTCACGCGGCCGTACGAGACGGACCTCACCGATCTGCGTCCGGGAGAGACGTCGCTCGTCCTGGTGGAGATCCAGGCCGAGCGGTACGGCCGCCACGAGGGCACCCTGTCCGTCATCCACCGGGACACGGTCCGGATCCCCATCTCCATCCGGATCTTTCCCTGACCGGGAGTCGATGCGATGGAGACCGTGATCCGCGTGCTGGTCGTCTACCTGTTCGTGATGGTCGGCCTCCGCGTCGTCGGGAAGCGCACCCTCGGACAGCTCGCTCCGGCGGACCTGGTGGTGCTGATGCTGATTCCCGAGTTCTTCCAGCAGGCGATCGCGCGCGAGGACTTCTCCATGACGAACGCGCTCGTCGCCGTGAGCACGCTCCTCCTCCTGGTCTTCGTCACCGAAGCGCTCGGCTACCGCTTTCCCCGCTTCAGCAGGATCGTCGAGGGCTCCCCCGTGACGGTGGTCAGCCACGGTTTCCTCCGCTCCGACAACCTGCATCCGGAACGGCTCGCTCCGGACGAGATCCTGAGCGCCATGCACCGGGCCGGCCTCTCCCGGATCGAGGAGGTGAAGTGGGCGGTCCTCTACCCGGACGGGAACGTCGCCGTGGTGCCCTGGGAGCCGCCGGACCCGGGGCGCCAGCCGGACGGCGGCGATCCGGTGGGCTGAGCCGCTCGGCCGGGTCGGGCGCGTCGCGCCTCCCGGGCGCTCGTCGGCACCGCCCTCGGCCTCACGCCAGTCCACGTCCGCGGCCATGGAGCCGAGCACCGTCTCCGCGTCTCCGCGGCGTTCCGGCCAGGCTTCTGTTCTCGCTCGATCACCTCGAGCATAATGAAGGGCGCATCACGTGAAGGTCACGACTTCACCTCATGGGAGGGCACAGCCGATGTCCGCTTTTCGCCCTCTCGCGGTCGTATGCCTCGCAGATGACCGCCTCAGAGGCGTCTGCTCGCTTCTCCTGCGCCATGCCGGCTACAGCATCGTCGAGGCGGGCACTGTGGAGGAAGCCAAATCCGCCGTCGAATCCAAGAAGGTTTCGATGCTGATCGCGGGCGTGATCTCGGACCCGGAGGATCAGCTCTCCCCCCTTGCGGCCGCCCGAAGCGTCGCATGCGTGCGGCTCGGCCCGGGTGTTCAGATCGAAGCCCTCCTGAAGCTGTTCGAGGAGATCCAGCCCTGAGAGGCGTCCCGCTCACCGGCGTGAACCCGATACACGGGCAGAGAGTGACGGCACGGGCCAGGATCATGTCGCTGCCTCCGTTTCGTCCGATGCATGCCGCCGTAGGGGTAGCTCCTGGAGGTGGATGGCCTGTCCGGTGGCCACCCGGCCGGTGCGGATGACCGTGCCGTAGACGCCCGCGTTGTTCTGATTCGTCCGCACGGCCGCCTTGAGGACCTCCGGAGCGGAGCGTGCCGAGTCCGGATCGAGGTTCACGATCGAGCATCGAGCGTCGCGCATCGTGACGCTGACGCGTGGCCCCTCGCCCGGCTCGCCGAACGCGAGCACGCCTCCGGGCCACTCGTCCTCCCGGAAGGGGGCCGGTCGCAGCAGGCGGACGACGATGTTCGGGCGGAACCGCCGCACGTCGGCACCGATCCCCGCCGCCTCACCGATCGCCCCGACGGTCTCCGCGCTGATCACGGAGACGTTCGCCTCGTCGAAGATGCCGGCCCTCAGGTGCATCATCTCGACGGGAGCGCCGTGACGCCGCTCGATCTCGGCCGACAGCTTCTCGCCGAAGACCTCGAGCTCGTCGCCCTCCGGTGTCCGGACGTGCGTGGGCAGGTCGTCCTCGGCGCCGTCTCCCCGACGGAGGGGGGTGAAGAGAAGCAGATCGGCCAGCTTGCTCGCGGTGAGCCAGGGAAAGCCGCCGCCCCGCTCCCCCGTGCGCCGGAGTGCGAGCCGCCTGTCGCCTTCGATCCCGTGCCACCCCAGTCGGGCGGCTTCGACCCGCTCACCGGCCATGGACTTGACCGGGTACCGGAAGATCGCCTCGACCCGTCCGATCTCGCCGCGGCTCATCGGTGGAGGACCGGGAGGTAGGCCTTCCAGGGCCGCTCCAGGACGGCGCGGCTGTCGGTCGGATCGAAGCTCACGGTTGGCCGGAGGAGAAGACGCGCGGCGGTGAAGGTCTCTGCAGGCGTGTTCATCTGCCTCTTGGGATCATCGCTTCGCTAGACTCTTCTCGGGTGAATCCAGAAGAGATACAGGCCGCGCTCGATCGCATCCCACGCGACCACAACCATCGAGGGGAGCACGCCTGCGGCGGAGATGATTCACTCAGATCCCGCTCTCGGGTACCTCTTCTCTGCTCTCCGCCATATCCACTCCGCATGGGCCCAACCCGCGAGTGGCCAGATAATCGCAGAGACGAGTAGGATCTCGAGGAGCTCGCTCCAGCGGAGCGTAAACACTTGAGCCCACGTCGCACCATCGAAAAGAAGAGGCTCGAAGATGTAGAAATAAACCATCATGATCAGGGCCATCGGGAGAGCGAACCGGATGAGCCCGTACCGGATGATGAATCGGGCTTTCCCCTCAGCGCGAGCCTCCTTCCAGTCCGAGCGCTCCCAATTGTTCACCTTCAGTGACTTCATCCTGCTCCCCTCCGAGGGATCATGAAAGATTGCGGATAACGTCCGCGTCGCAAGCCGACCTTGCTCTCGAAGAATTCGGCGAACTCACAAGATTGCCGATCCCTCTGAAGCGGACGCCGGATACCATTCAGTCGGGCTTAGAACTCCACTGTCGGATCCGGCTGGTACAAAACCCCGAGGTGGTCACCCATGGTCGCCAGTCCCTGGTTGATCCAAGCAACGGCATCGCCATTGACCTGTGGCAACAGTGGCACCTGGACCGCCAATAACGTGACGAGACCGACCCAATAGGCCGGATGCACAGCCCGGCGCGTGGTGCGGTCGTAGACCATCCCGATAACGATGAATACGCTGCACCCAAGCACGCCCGCCGGAAGCGACAGCGGGTGGAAGCCGCTGAGGAACAGGATCAGGCGAAAGAAGCCGGCTCCGATCCCGATCGCGCTGGCTACGACGATGAGCCTCTTGTGAGCCTGCAACCTGTTCTTTACGGCCATATAAATGGCGGCCGTATAGAACGAAATGAACAACATCAGATTCGACAGGATCAGTGGGCCGTACAGCAGCCATACCGGAGGGGCGCCGGTACGCACGGCCTCCTCGACGCGGACGGTCAACACGAGAATGCCGGTGAGCGACATCAGGACGACCAGCGCGACGCTGATCCCACCGAGCGTCATGTGAAGGACGTACTTCCCCCGTGCTATGAGGACCGCCTGGAGCGGGAATAGCAGATACCAGAGGAAGAACGACCAGCCGTGTACGTGTAGAGCGACCCCCGTCGGCGGGTACGAGCCATCGATGATGGGACCGAAATACGTAAATGTGAACCCAGCCAAGCCGGTGGCGCTGATCAGGATGGCGAGCGCCGGATAAAAAGCGTGATCACGGGGACGAATCGCGATCCTGCCGCCCTGGCGAGAGCGCTTGACCGATGTCAAGGCCATCGAGTCACCAGGAGGTTGACGGAGCTCACTACGCCCGCCACACCCCGCAGGCGTAAGGCCAGCGAGTTCATCGCTGCTCCAGCCTCAGAAATCGAGCCGCATTGTTGTAGAATATGTCACGCTTCTCTTCTTCCGTCAGGAAATCCGCCGCCTCTACGTTCAGAATGGCTGCCTCGAGTGCCTCGGGCCATAGCATCTGGTCCGAGCCAAACATGATCCGCTTCTCGAAACCAGCATCGACGATGCGTCTCAGGTACCGGTGAAACTCCTTCCGGGGCAGCAAAAAGCTGATTACGCCCAGGTCTACATATACCTGGGGGTGCGCATACATGAGCCCGATCATCTGATCCGCAAACGGCCAGCCGGCATGCATCACATTCACCCGAACGGTCGGATGGCGGACCAGAGCCTCCTCGAGAAGCAGAGGGTTGGAAAGTGACATCCTGTAGCTGGGGAATCCCACATAGGGAGCGGCCGGCGGACCCAATCCCAGATGAATCGAAATCGGCAGGTCGAGTTCGTCTGCGAGCATCCAGAAGGCCTCGTACCTCTCATCGGATGGATCGGCCCCGGCATACTGTGCCGTGACTTCTCCGATTGCTATGATCTCCCCCCGAGCTGCTCTCGCGCGAATCGAGTCGACGGCGACATTGCGCTGCCAATCCGTGAAGGTCGAACCCATGATCCGCTGCGGGCTGGCCGTCTGCCATCGGCGCAGGACTTCGGGAGGTCCGCTCGTCAACCCGAATACGTTGTACCGCTCCATGATCTCCAGAGTGGCACGCATGATTTCGGCGTCAGTCTCAGGAGAGAAGAGGGGATGTTCACAATGTTCTACATCTTCTGCTCTTTCACGAACCGGGTCGATCGGCGGGAAACGCGATCCGATACAGGTCTGTGCTGGCGGAGGTCCGAACAAATCAGCCGGGAAAGCGTGAAGGTGTATATCGATGATGGGGGGGCGTATATCCTGCCCCGCTACCGTAGCCGGTAGTAAGAGAGTCAGCACCAGGACAAAAAGAGTCATCTGGACCCTCCAGGAGAGAGCGTGAGTTCGATCTCTACCTGTGCAGAGGCTGGGCGAACGTACCATACGTTTCAGGAGCTTCAGGCGCGAAGCGCCCCCCAGGGACGCAGAGGAGGCGCTAGCCTCCGGAGCGGCTGAAGCTGGGAATGTTATCACGCGGCAGGTTGGGAGCACTGCGGATTCTGACGTGTAGGAGTGAGCATGCCCGATCTCCTGAAGCAGGCTTTTGAGAAGGCGTCGGAGCTCCCCGAAAAGGAGCAGGATGCCTTCGCCGCGCTGATCATCGCCGAGCTCGAATCGGAGAAGCGCTGGCGGTCCTCCTTCGAGGAGAGCGGGAGCCAACTCGAGCATCTCGCCGACGAGGCGCTCGAGGAGTATCGGGAGGGCCGCACCGAGCCCCTCCTGCCCGGCGACGGTTGAGGTCCCGCCGGACCTCGAGATTCCGGAAGGCGTTCGACGGACTTCCTCCCGAGATTCAGCTCAAGGCCGAGAAGGCATTCCGCCTTTTCGAGGATGACCCCTCTCATCCTGGCCTCCACCTCAAGCAGGTTCACCCGAATCGCTGAATACCGGCCGGCTCCCGACCCTCCATGGGTGTTCTGACTTCCACGGCCCGCCGACCCTCGCCCTCTGGAAACACCCCCCTTCTCGCCAGAAACAGGGTCCCCAGCGCATCCGGGACGTGCAGAAGGAGCAGTACGAGCACCGTGACGAACACTGCCCCCGCCAGCGTCAGCGGATACTCCGGATCCGGCAGGAAGACCCCGATCCAGATGAGCCCCACGGCGGCCATCTCCATGGTGGCCAGCTTCTTGTGGCCCATATAGAAGTCGCCGATCCCCGGGAAGAGCAGGGAGCGGAGGCCCGCCTTCCGGGGGGACTTGAACGTCCCCCCACAGGTGTCGCACTCGAGCTGGCCGATCTCTGCCACGGCGTAGCAGTGGGGGCAGAGGTGCTCGTGTCCGGCGACCGGAGCATCGCGGCCGAAGCCGGCCGTCTGGAGCCGCTCGATCAGGCTCCGGAGGAACCTGGCATCGCCCCTGGGCACGCGGAGGAACGTGAGCTTCTTCCGGTCCTGCAGCTTCAGCACGGTGTTGCCGAAGAGGCTCCGCTTGACCCGGGTGATCGCGGTGTAGCGTACCTGGCTACGGAGCACGCCGGCGCGGCTGCCGCGGTGGATCTGGATGAGCAGGATCCGGCGGTCGGTGAGGACGATCGCGCGCTTGTTGAAGTGGTAGAGGAGCAAGCCCATGAAGTACGCCTCGAGGAAGGTGTGGGTGGTGCCGCGGCTCAGGAACCGCACCTCCTCGCCCTCCTCGAGCATGGGGCGGAGCGCCTCGTCGATCCGGCGGAGGAGCTTGAGCTTCTTCTTGGACGCGCGGCGATCTCGCCAGCCTCCGTCCTTGAAGATCGTCTCGAAGCGGTAGGGGAGGCCGTGCTCGTCGTACTTCAGGAGGTCCTGGAAGCCGTCCACTCGGTGCAGTAGCGATTGCATGGCGTCTCCGGGAAGGGGTAGGCGTGCTGCGGGGTGGGGCCTCGCCTCGGGTTGCGGATGTCGCCGTCCGCCGCTGGATGGAAGGAAGGATCGCGCAGGCGGGCGATGGCGCGCCAGGAAGCTGTGTGGCGATGCGGGGCCGTGCAAGCAGAAAGCTACGTCAGAGCCTCGAGGGCGCCGCTGAGGATTCGGTGTCCCGACGGGCCGGAGCGGCGAGCCGCAGAGGCGCCCACCGTTTGTCAGACGCCGTTCCGGAATTCCACTGAGTGTGTCGCCGCTACCGGCGCTCGTGCGTCAACGACTTGTACCAGAACAGCTGAGCCTCATGGGGCAAATCAGGATACGCATAGAGATTGACTCCGCCCAATTGGCAGCCCATACGGACATAGAAGCGGCAGGCAGGCACATTGGTGGTTTGCGTCTCCACCTTCAACAAGGTACAGCCACGAGCGCCCGCCCATACCGCGGCTGTCGAGAATAGCTGACCAGCTACTCCGCGGCCGCGATGCTCGGGCTCGACCCGGAGATCCCAGATCACCGCGATGTCGGGTCGATCCTCCAACAGTCGGACGCCGGGCGTGCTCCAGGCGATCACTGCCGCGCCAATCCGGCGCCCGGAACTCCACGCGCCGAGCATCCCCCAGTTCGAGACATCGAACCGCTCCGCCCAGTGCGCCGGCCCCTCACCAGGAATCGCGTCGTAGTCCTTCACATACGCGGAGTCGAGGATCTGCTCCGCGAAGCGAATCCCATGGAGACCGTGGTCCTGAAGCTGGACCGCGAGCACCCGCGTTACCTGAAAGGCGATGGAGATGGAGCCGAGTTCCGGCAGTCGA
>CAYPDV010000050.1:0-19384 GCA_964409525.1 uncultured Gemmatimonadaceae bacterium | reverse complement strand
AGGATCAGGATGTAGACCTCCGGGTGGCCGAAGATCCAGAAGAGGTGCTGCCAGAGCACGGGGTCACCCCCGGCGGCCGGGATGAAGAAGTTGGCCGCGAAGAAGCGGTCGAAGGCGAGGAGGATCAGCGCCACCGCGATCACCGGGAGCGCCGTGATCAGCACGAAGCTCGTCACCAGCGTCATCCAGGTGAAGAGCGGCATGCGCATGAGCCTCATGCCCGGGGCCCGCAGGTTGATGATGGTGGTGATGAAGTTCACGCCGCCCAGGATCGAGCTCACACCGAGCATCGAGAGGCCCAGCACCCAGAAGTCGACCCCCACGCCGGGCGACTGCTGGGGCGAGGTCAGCGTCGCGTAGCCCACCCAGCTCGCGTTCGGCGCCTCCCAGAGCCAGCTCGCGTTGATGAAGAGGGCGCCCAGCAGGTAGACCCAGTACGACAGCGCGTTCAGTCGCGGGAAGGCGACGTCGCGCGCACCGATCTGGAGCGGGACGACGTAGTTGAAGAACGCCACCGCCATCGGCATGGCCACCAGGAAGATCATGGTGGTGCCGTGCATCGTGAACAGCTCGCTGTACGTCTCCGCCGAGACCAGGGCGCCCTCCGGAGACCAGAGCTGGGTCCGGATGATCATGGCCTCCAGACCCCCCACGAAGAAGAAGAAGAGGGAGGTCAGGAAGTACATGATGCCGATCCGCTTGTGATCGACCGTGGTGATCCAGCTCCACGCACCCGTGGGCCCGGTGTGGACCGGGTGGCCGGGCGTCTCGGCGGCGGTCGTGGCTACCGGCATCGCTCTGCTCCTTCAGCAGCCTTCATGGCCATCACTTCAGGCTCGTGAGGTAGGCGGCCACCGCGCGGACCTGCTCGGGCGTGAGGCCGGTCACGGGCCACTCGCCCTCCTGGCCGAGCCGGGGCGCGGCGGTCTCCGTGCCCGGCATGTAGACGTCGGGCTTCACGGCGCGCGGGTGGGTGATCCAGGTGATCAGGTTCCCCGGCGTGTTCTCGAGGCGGCCGGCGCCGATGGTGGCGCGGCTGCCGAGGTTGCCGAGGTTCGGACCGAGGTTGGGGACCGCCCGCGTGGGATCGGTGCTGTGGCAGAGGCCGCAGTAGGAGACCTCGTGGAAGCCCCGGCGGCCCTCCTCGATCAGGCCCGGGTCGGCCCACCACTCGTCTGCTGCGGCTGCGGCGGGCGTGTCCGCGGCGGGCGTGCGCGCGGCGGCCGTGTCCACCTCGATCTCGGGCTCCTCCTGGGCCGCCTGGCCGTCCGGGGGAGCGGGAGCCGCGGTGCCGGCGGTCTCGGCGGGGGCGTCGGCGTCGGTGGTGGTCGCACCGGCCGTGTCGGGGGCGGCGGCCGTATCGGTGGCTGCGTCGGCGGCACCCATGCCCCCCAGCCACTCGCGGAACTCCCCCTCCTCCTGCGCCACCACGGTGAGCCCCATCAGGGAGTGGCCGTGGCCGCAGAACTCGGCGCACTGGCCCATGTACACGCCCGGCTCGGTGATGGTGAAGCGGAGCCAGTTGTAGCGGGGATTCTCGCCCTGGGGAACGCGCCGGAGCGGGTTCAGGTCCCGCTTGCCCCCGAGCTGCGGCACCCAGAACGAGTGGACGACGTCGACCGAGTGCATGCGGAGCGCCACCCGCCGGCCGACCGGGAGGTGGAGCTCGTTGGCCGTGACCACCCCCTCCTCGGGGTAGCGGAACTCCCACCAGTAGCGGTGGCCGATGACCTCCACCACGTACTCCTCGCCCGTGCGCTCCCGCTGGGTCTCGAAGACGGCCTGGATCGTCGGCACCGCGATGGCGACCACGATGAGCGCCGGCCCCACGGTCCAGCCGATCTCCAGGCCGAGGTGGCCGTGGATCTGCTTCGGGTGGGGACGGTCGTCCCTGGCCCGGAAGCGGACCAGGATGTAGGCCAGGATGAGCCAGACCACGGCCAGGATCACCATGGTCCACCAGAACACGCTCACGTAGAGCGAGTGGATGATCTCGGCGAAGTCGCTCGTGGGCGAGATCGAGGACTGCGGATACTCGGCCCCGCACCCGGCGAGGACGAGGAGGAGGAGGGTCGCTACCGCGAAGCGGGCCCGGGACACTACTCCAGCTCTTCCAGATCGAGGGCCTCGTCGACGAGCATCACCGGGATCCCGTCCCGGACCGCGTAGAGCACCGCGCCGTCCTCCCGCACGAGCCCTTCTTCCAGGGGATCGGTGACCGGATCTCCACCACGGGTCGAGAGGCGACCCTCGGCGATCGCGGCGTTCACCTTGCGGAGGAGCGCGTCGTCCGCCTGGCGGACGGGCTCACGGGTCTCCGGGCACACGAGGATCTCGAGCAGCTCCGGGTCGATCATCGTCGGCACGGCGGGGTAGGAGCGATTCCGGCGGCGGCGGGAGGAGGTCGACAGTGGACCGGGCCTCCCGACGGAGCACCCCAAACTATCATTTCCGTGCCGCCGTGACGAGAAGCCCCCGCCACCGACGCGCCCCACATGCGCCCTCCCCTTCCACTGGTCCTCCTCTCCCTTCTCCTCCTCGTGACGGCGGCGTGCGGGCCGGGCACGGAGGGCGAGGGGCCCGACGTGCTCCGCGATCGGACGGGCGGATCCGCCGACTCCGTCTCCGGGGCGGAGAGCGATGAGGCCCCGGCCGCGGGGCGGGACGCACCCCCGGCGGCCGGGCGGCCCGGCGCGGCGGGCGCGGTGCCTCCCCGCGGGCGTGCCTGGGTCGTCTTCGGCGGCGACACCGTGCGCGCCGAGGTCGCCCGGACGTCGTCGGAGCGGAGCCGGGGCCTCATGTACCGGGAGTCGCTGCCGGAGGACGGGGGGATGCTCTTCGTCTACGACGACGAGGCGCCGCGGTCGTTCTGGATGGAGAACACGCTCGTCCCGCTCGACATCGCATTCCTCGATTCTTCGCTCACGGTGGTCGACATCCAGTCCATGGAGCCCGGGACCCGCGACATGCACCGGAGCGCGGCTCCGGCGATGTTCGCCCTCGAGGTGAACCGCGGCTGGTTCGCCGACCACGGGGTGGCGGTGGGCGGGGTGGCCGAGATCGTGTTCGGCGCGCGCTGAGCGGGGCCCGCTACGCGCCCTGGCCGAACGAGAAGAGCGCGAACCCCGCCGCGACCCCGATCCAGAGCACGACCAGGACGGCCGTGGCGCTCGCCCAGCTCCGGCCGCGGTCGAGCCGGGAGATCCCCACGCCGAGCACCAGGAGCGCCCAGAGACCGAAGAGGTCGAGCCCGTTCAGGAGCCGCGCCGCGTAGCCCCCCTCGAGGAAGCCCTCGAAGAAGGTGCCGACGCTCAGCGTGAGGGTGATGTCACCCGCGGCGATCTTCAGCGGCGCGAGGAGCAGCGCGCCCACGGCCGCGATGAGGAAGGCGTGGCACGTGACCGAGAAGTAGTGGACGAACCGCCCCTCGTCGCCGAGCAGGAGCCCGAAGACGAGCGTGCTCGCCCCGGCCCAGAGCGCCATCATCAGGGTCCAGCCGATCGCGGCGAAGATTCCGCCCGAGACCCGGGCGATCAGCGCCATCGTCTCCGCCGAGGGTACGCCCTCCACGGCATCGCCCCGGGCCTCCACCTGCTCGCGCATCATCTCGAGGAAGAGCTCCTCGGGAAGCACGAGCGTGCCCACGGTCACGAGCGCCGCTCCGAGGAGGAGGGCGCCGACCCAGGCCGGACGGCGGGCGAGGGCGTCGAACACCTCGCCCGGCGAGACGAAGACCCGGAGAAGGCGGCGGTGGAGGGCGGGAAGATCCGCCTCGCCGTCCCGGTGGCGCTCCGGAGCGACCGCGGAGACCGTCGATCCGGGCGTCTCGTCCTCCCTGCTCATCTTCCCCCTCCTTCTTCGGGTGGAACGTCGACCCTCCGGACGTGCGAGCGCGCGCTCATGGTCATCTCCATCCCGCTCATGCCCACGTCGGGAATCTCCATGGCCCCGGAGAACGAGCGGCGCCACTCCACCTCGACCGGCATCGCCGTCGCCGGATCGAGGAGGAGCGTGCCCTCCTGCGTGCCCTCCATCTCCTGGGCGATCTCCACGCCCTCGCTCTCGCCCCGGGCGCTCGACTCCGCGGTACCCTCGGCCCGGACCTCGAGGAGGTCGCCGGCGGGTCCGGCGTCGACGCGGAGGAGGGTGTAGGTGACCACGGTGGTCGTGGTCATCCGCATCCCGGCCTCGCCGCCGGAGTGGCGCAGGGTGTCCGTCCAGCGGTCACCCGGCGAGGGGGCCTCCGGCGGAAGGGCGGGAAAGAGGCCGTGTGCGATCTGACTCCCGTCGAAGAACCCTCCGGCCGCCGCCGGGACCTCGGGCGCCTCGACGATCTCGATCCCGCCGCGGGGGCCGAGATGGAAGACGAACGGCTCGTCCACGATCGACTCGTCGAGCGTGAGGTCCCCGAACATCGGGTTCGTGATCGTCATCTCCAGATCCTCGATCGTCATCTCCACCCGCAGGACTCCTTCCTCGGCGGGCGTGAAGACGAGCCCGAGCGTCATCGTGCTCGGTCCGCGCACCTCCATGTCGCCCATCGGGGTGCGGATCGAGACTTCACTGGTGTCGGCGCTCAGGTAGGTGACGGAAGCGGGATCCGGAGCGCGGTACACGAACGGCTCCGCCTCGGGCGGCTCCGGCTCCGGGGCGGCACACGCGGCGACGGACGCGAGCGTGAGGAGCCCCGTCGCCAGGGTGACGAGGGGGCGGGGCGTCGGGTCGCTCGGGCCGTCGGTGCGGGGTGGGGTCTCCATGAGGGCACGTTAAGGCACGGCAGGGCGGGGGAAAACCTCCTGCGGGGTGGAGGAGGTCTTCGAGTTGGGTTATTCTCAAGTGCTGACCACTCTTCGCCGCCGCGGAGGCACCATGGGTATGCGCACCAACCCCGATCGGATCCTCGAGAACATCGACCGGGCCCGTGAGAAGGAGGAGGCCCACCTCCGCGAGAGTCGCGACCAGCCGGCCGCCGGGAGGGAGCTCGACACCGCCGTCCCCGACGACGACGCCACCGACCCGGAGCGTACGAAGCGGGTCTTCGGACTCGTGGAGAGGGCGTACGTGAAGGCGGCCCGCCGCGATGAGCTCGGTAAGCTCGCCTCCCGCTTCCGCGCCGTCGGCGACATCCCGGAGCACCGGGCGCGGGGCGACATCTCCGTCACCATCCGCTACCTCGACCACGACCGCCCCGACGACCAGGGGGTCGCTCCGTTCGAGGTGCGCCCGGACGAGGTGGCCGAGGCGAAGAAGGAGACGAACACGAGCCGGCCGGACGTGAACGCGATGAAGGTGCTCCGCGAGAAGCTCCGGGGCGGCGTGATCGCGGCGTACCGGAAGGTGGAGCCCCGCGTGCGCGAGGCGATCCGCGAGCGGGCGGACCTCGGGCACGTGGAAGCGACCGTCACGGTGGACGTCCGGCCCTTCTGAGGACGAGCCCGTGAGCGGCCCTCCTCCAGGTTCCGGGACGCCGGGACGACCCCGCCCGACGGCCCACCTCCTCACCGTCCCGCTCCTGGCGGCGGCCGCCGCGCTCGTCGGCGTCCTGCCTACGGGGCTCCCCGCCCAGGAGCCGGACGCCGGGGCCCCTGCCGCCGAGGCCGCCGAAGCCGCGGCCGAAGACGGCGCCGCCGATTCCGCCGCGGCGCTCGAAGCCTTCCGGTCGAACATCGGGGCCATCCACCGGCGCGACCGCGCGGCCTACCTCTCGCACTACCTCCGCTCGCCGCGGCTCGCTCGCGTCGGGCCGGGGGGCGTGGAGCGCGGCTTCGAGGACTTCGCCGCCGGGGCGGGCGAGACGTGGCCGGACACGCTCGCGGCGAGCCACTTCCGCGTGACACCGGTGGCCGAGGGGGTCGCCCACGGAGCCTACCACTACCGGGTGGTGGACGAGGGCGGGAGCCAGCGGGGCGTGAGCGAGCGGGTGCTCGTGCGCACGCCCGAGGGGTGGAAGGTCGCGGTCACGACGGCGTTCCCCTCACCGCCGCGCACGCCGCCGCCACCGTACGCGCTCGTGGGCGCGACGGTGCTGGACGGGACCGGAGGAGAGCCCGTGCCGGACGGCGTGGTGGTGATGCGGGAGGGGAGGATCGCCTGCGTCGGCGCGCGGGACGAGTGTCCCCTCCCGGAGGACGCCGAGCTGGTGGACGCCTCCGGCCGCTGGATCGTACCCGGACTGGTGGACGCCCACGTCCACTACTCCCAGACCGGTTGGGTCGACGGACGCCCCGACGCCTTCGACCTCCGCTCCGACTTCCCCTACGAAGAGGTGGTGGCCGGGCTCCGGGACGACCCCGATCGCTTCTTCCGCGCCTATCTGTGCTCCGGGGTCACCGCCACCTTCGACGTCGGCGGCTATCCGTGGACGTGGGACCTCCGGGAGCGCGAGGCCACCGATCCGCTGGTCCCCAGGCTGGCCGTGGCCGGCCCGCTGCTCTCGACCCGCGACCACTGGCTGAACCTCCCGGGCGAGCGGCAGTTCATCCACACCGCCGACGAGGAGGCCACCCGGGCCGGCGCCCGGCACCTCGTCTCCCACGGCACGGACGCCGTGAAGGTCTGGTACCTGGCGGGCGCCGAGGCGGCGGACTCCGCCCACGACCGGGCGATGCTGGGCGTGGCCGCCGCCGAGGCGGAGGAGGCCGGGCTCCCGCTCATCGTCCACGCGACCGGGCTCCGGCAGGCGAAGGACGCGGTGCGCCTCGGCGCCGACCTCCTCGTGCACTCCGTCTACGAGGACGAGGTGGACGAGGAGTTCCTCCGCCTGGCCCGGGAGGCGGGCACCCTCTACACCCCCACCGTCGTCGTGCTCGAGGGGTACCGCCAGATCGCGGCCCGCCACTTCATCGAGGAGGGGTGGGACCTGGAGTGCGTGGACCCCGAGGCCCTGCGCCGGGCCCGCCTCACGGACTCGATCCCCGGTCGTCCCGATCCGGAGCAGGTGGCGCGGTCGGCGCGGATCGCCGCGGACCGGAGGGCCCTCGTGCTCCGGAACCTCGAGCGGGTGCATGGCGCGGGCATCCCGGTCGTGGTGGGCACCGACGCGGGCAACCCGCTCACCCTGCACGGCCCCGCGATCCACCTCGAGCTGGAGGCGATGGCGGAGGCGGGCCTCTCGCCCATGGAGCTCCTCGTCGCCGCCACCCGGAACGGCGCCCGCGCCATGGGGCGGGAGGAGGAGTTCGGGACGCTGGAAGAGGGGAAGCTCGCCGACCTCGTCGTGCTCGACGCCGACCCCCTCGAGTCGGTCTCGAACCTCCGGAGGGTGCGGCTCGTGGTCCGGGGCGGCGAGATCCTCACCCGGGACGAGCTCCGCTTCGAGCCCTGACCGCCGCGGAGCGATGAGGGTCCTCCTCCTCTTCCTCGACGGGGTCGGGGTGGGGCCGGACGACGCCGAGCGGAACCCCTTCCTGCGGGCGCGGCTGCCGGCGCTCACCGGCCTCCTCGGCGGCGCGCCCACGCTCGACCGCCCGCACCTCGAGGGCCCGGACGCCCGCTCGTTCGCGCTCGACGCCACCCTCGGCGTGGAGGGTCTGCCCCGGAGCGGCACCGGCCACACCGCGCTCTTCACCGGCCGGAACGCCCCGGAGCTGCACGGAGACCACTTCGGCCCCTGGGTGCCCGTGCGCCTGCGGCCGCTCCTGGAGCGGGAGAACCTCCTGGTCGCCGCCCGCGAGGCCGGCAGGGCGGTGGCCTTCGCGAACGCGTATCCCCCGGGTTTCCTGGAGAGCAGGCGGGGACGGCGCACGGCGGGCCCGCCCCTGGCGGCACGGGCGGCGGGGGCGCTCACCCGCCACGCCGGCGAGCTGGCGGAGGGGCGCGCGGTGGCGAGCGGGATCGTGAACCGGGCGTGGCGGGAGGTCCTCGGCCACACCGAGGTGCCGGAGGTGACGCCGGAGGAGGCGGGGCGGAACCTCGCCGCCATCGCGTCCGACCACGACCTCACCCTCTTCGCCCACTACGACACCGACCGGGCCGGCCACCGGGCGGGCATGGCCGGGTGCGTGGAGGCGCTGGAGCGGGTGGACGGCCTGCTGGCGGGGCTGCTGCCGGCGCTGCCCCCCGACGCGCTACTCGTGGTGGCGAGCGACCACGGCAACGTGGAGGACGTGAGCGGCGGCCACACACGGAACCCGGCGCTGGGAATCCTGGCCGGGGCGGGCGCGAAGGAGCTCGAGCCGCCCACGCGGATCACCGACGTCGCGCCGCTGATCCTGGACGTGCTCGGGGTGGGCCGTCACAGATGACGGGGCGCGTTCGTTCCTTTGATGGAGCGGGGTCCCACGGCGGTGAGAGGGGGAGTGCCATGTCGAAGGCGAGTCTCACGCTGGCTCTCGGGATCGGGCTCGCATGGCTTCCGGGATGCGACGGAGCGACGGCGCCGGACGGGAGCCTTCCCGCCGACGACTTCGAGCTTCCGGCTCCGGACACCAGCCTGGATCCGGACCGCCTCTCGGTGGGCGAGTACATCGCGACGCCGTGCGCGCTCGGGATCCACGGCTCCGGGCTCGACCACCTGCGCGACCGTCACGAGTGGGCGCTGGTGGACGTCTTCTTCGGGCACGACTCGCCCGAGGGGCCGCGGGACGGCCCCACCTTCCGGGACGTCCGGCTCGTGCGGGCGCACGACGGCCGCGTGCTCCACACCTTCGACGTCCCGGCCGTGCGCGCCCGCATGCTCCTCTCGCGCATCCCCGGGCTGGTCGAGGAGGGGCGCTGGGTCAGCGTGCGGGACGTGCCGGACGCGACCCGCTACGACGTGGAGGTGAGCGTCGGGTTCACCCGCGCCCTGGAGGAGTCCGACGTCGAGCTCTTCGGCGAGCTCGGCGGCCGCGTCACCCACCGGTGGGAGTTCATCGACGCCCTGGCCGGGATCCTCCCGGACCGCTCGATCGCCGCCCTCCGGAGCCGGCCCGACGTGGGGTGGGTGGAGGGGGACGGCGTGCTCTGCGTCGGCTCCGAGGGCGAGGAGCCGCCCCCGTAGGCCGATCCGGTCTCGTCCAGGCCTGCCCGCGGCACGCACCGCACCGCGCCACGCGGCAGACATCCGGCCGGGGCGGGTGCCGGAGGGGCCATGGAGTCGCCCCGGCTCGGGGCGCATTCTCGGGCGTGTCCACCCCGCCCGCGGCTCCGACCAGCGCCGTCTCGCGCTCGACGCGCACCCGCCCCCGCACCACCCCGGATCCGGATCCGGCTCGGGATCCGGCTCCGGCTTCCGCCCCATCCAGCCCGCGGGTGCTGGGGCAGCTCCTCCTCGCCGCCGGTGCCGTGGACCGGGCCGTGCTCGATCGGGCGCTCGACGAGCAGCGCCGCGGGGGGCGGCGGCTGGGAGAGATCCTGGTCCGCGCGGGCGCGACCGACGAGGAGGCCGTCGTGCGGGCGCTCGGCGCGCAGCTCGCGCTCCCGGTGGCGGCCCCGCCCCTGGAGCCGGAGGAGAAGGCCGCCCGCCTCCTGCCCGCGGAGGTCGCCCGGGAGAAGCGGGTCCTCCCCCTCGCGCTCTCGGGCCGGTCCCTCCGGCTCGCGATGGCGGATCCGCTCGACCTCGCGGCGGTCGACGACGTGCAGTTCCGCACGGGGCACCGGGTGGAGCCGGTCGTCGCGAGCGGGCGGTCGGTGGCGGAGGGGCTCGCCCGGGCCTACGGCGCCGAGCTGGGCGATCTCCTGGAATCGCTCCCTCCCGACCGGAGGGTCGAGAGCGCGGAGGACGACCTGGAGCGGGCCGCCCGCTCCGCGCCGGTCGTGCGCCTCGTGGACCACGTCCTGGAGCGCGCCGTCGCGGAGCGAGCGAGCGACGTCCACATCGAGCAGGTGGGCCGGGAGTCCCGGGTGCGCTTCCGCGTCGACGGAGTGCTCCGCACGGCGCTCCGGCTCCCACCCGCGAGCCACGCGGCCGTGCTGTCGCGCATCAAGATCATGGCCGGCATGGACATCTCGGTGAAGCGCCGCCCGCAGGACGGCGGCTTCCAGCTCCGGCCCGGCGGCTCGGCCCTCGCGCTTCGCGTCTCCACCCTCCCGCTCGAGGGCGGCGAGAAGGCGGTGATCCGGATCCTCGATCCGTCCGAGGCTCCCCGCGACCTGGCCGCCGTCGGGCTTTCCGCCGCCGATCTCGGGCGATTCCGGTCGCTCCTCTCGGCAGGCCAGGGGGTGATCCTGGTCGCGGGTCCCACCGGGAGCGGAAAGAGCAGCACCCTCTTCGGCGCCCTCACCGAGCTCGACCGCGAGGCCCTCAACGTGACGACGCTGGAGGACCCGGTCGAGTACCGGCTCCCGGGTGCCTGCCAGGTCCAGGTCGAGCGGCGGGGCGGCCTCACCTTCCCCGCTGCGCTCCGCTCCGTCCTGCGGCAGGATCCGGACGTGGTCATGGTGGGCGAGATCCGGGACCGCGAGACGGCCGAGATCGCGATGGCCGCCGCGGTCACCGGCCATCTGGTCCTGTCCACCATCCACACCACCGACGCCCCGGCCGCCATCACCCGCCTGCTGGACATGGGCGTGCCGCCGTACCTGATGGCGGGCGGGCTGGCGGGCGTGGTGGCCCAGCGGCTGGTCCGGAGGGCGTGCCCCTCCTGCCGGGGCGACTCCGCGGGGTGCTCCCGGTGCGCGGGCGGCTACCGGGGCCGGACCGGCGTCTTCCAGATCCTGGTGATGAGCGACGCGCTCAGGGAGGCGGTGGTGCGGGGGGTCTCCACCCCCGAGCTCCGCCGGCTCTCCGGACGGGGAGGCATGGGCAGCCTCCTCGACGACGCCCGAAGGAAGGTGGCGGAGGGCGTGAGCACCCCGCACGAGGTCGGACGGGTGCTGCGGGAGGATCCGGGAAGCGTGCTGCCCTGCGGACACTGCGGCGGGGAGCTGCCGGCGGACGCGGACGGGTGCCCGGGGTGCGGCCGGCCGCGGGTGGCGAGGTGCCGGTGCGGAAGGGAGCTACGGGCCGGCTGGCGCTTCTGCCCCGGCTGTCTGCGGCCGGTGGGTCGCTAGAAGGCTACCGCTCCGCGCCCGCCCGCGCGGTCTCTCCCGCCTGACCGGCCAGATCGGGGGCCGACGCGGGGAGGAGGAGCGCGAGGTGGCCGAGCGCGAGCAGAGCGACGAAGGCGCCCAGGAGCCCCCGCTGGAGCGGCGAGAGACGGGCTCCTCCGCCCACCGGCACCGGACTCTGGACGGGCGCCGTGCGGCGGAGCCCTCCCGACTCCTGGAGGTGGGTGTCCATGTCGGCCCCGCACCGGCCGCAGAGGCGGAAGGGACCCGGGTTCACCATCCAGCAGTGGGGGCAGACGGCGGGTACACGGCCGGCCGGCGCGGAGGGCGGCGTCATCACACCCTCCGCCGGCCGAGTCGCGGGCGTGCCCGTGCCCGCCGGTGGGCGCGCCCGCGACCTCACCCTCCTCCCTCGCCCGCGCCGGGTGCGCCGCCCCGCTGGACCTCCCGCAGGAGCCGGCCGATCGGATCGCCGCCCTGCCGCCAGAGGTGCCGGTCCGAGACGCGGTTGAGCGCGACCCGGACGTCGCTGAACAGCCGCGCCATGTCCTGGAAGAGGTCGGCCACCCCGAGCCCCTCCGCCTCACGGCTGCGGGAAGCCTGGTGGAAGCCGGCGGAGCCGAGCTCCTCGTAGTAGCGGATCGGAGGAGCGCCCCGCCTGCGCACCCGCGCCTCGACGAAGTCGGGGAAGAGGCCGGTGATCCAGAGCGAGTAGTTGCCGAGGTGCGCCCGCAGCATGAAGTCCCGGCGCTCGGACGCCTCGCCCATGGCCGAGACGATGTCGACCAGGTAGTGGAACTCCCGCTCGTCGTCGTCCGAGACCCTCCAGGCCCGGCCGCTCCGTCCGAAGGCCGCGACGAGCGAGGCCACGTAGTCCGCCGTGGCGACGTCGTGGACGCCTCCCTCCAGCAGCGCGTGGCGCACCAGGACGTAGAAGACGAGCTCGGGCGAGGCCCGTACGTCCGCCTCGGTCAGCAGCGCGTTCAGCACGCGGGGGTCGTCGAGAAGGGCGTCGATGCCCTCCTCCTCGAGGCGCCTCCGGGCCGCGTCCCGGAGCTCGGGATCGCTCCGGCCGAGCAGCTCGACCAGGTGCAGCGCGTCGCTCCGTCCGAAGGAGGCTCGGATGATCGGCAGGATCATGGTGTCTCCTCCTCTGGCAAGAGGCGGACCGGGGCCCGGGTGCGGATCCGCACCCGACCGCGCGGGAGCGGAGCCCGTGCTTCCTTGCAGGCCGATCCGGCCCGCTCCTACCTTTCCCCGCGGTTCTCCCGGTCTCGTGCGGTGTCCTACACCGTGAAAGGGCGGGCGATTCGCGGCCGGGCCGCCGGGGACCGCCTCCTCCCTCGGGCACCTTGCCCGCCCCGGCGCCCCCTGTCAACCGGCGAGCATGCTCGATCGCGGCTCCTTCCAGAGGCGGATCTTCCTCACCGTGACCGCGGTGGCCGTCGTTCCGGCCGTCCTCGCGCTCGTCGTCGGAACGCTCGCCTTCCGGCAGACGGTGAGCGTCTCCGGGAGCGCGGGACCGTGGGCCCAGGTGGCCGAGTCCGGACGCGTCCTGATCGAAGCCGTCGACGAGGAGGCGCGGGCCGACCCGGAGCTGGAGCGGGCGATGCGGGAGCATCGGGAGGCGCTCTCGGCGTCGCTCCGCCTGTCCCGCCTCTACTCCGAGCTGACCCTCCGTCTCGAGCGGGCGCTCCCGTTCCTGGCGCTGGGCGCCGCGCTCCTCCTCGCCGTGATCTCGCTGCTGGCCGCCCGCTGGATCGCCCGGGGGCTGTCCCGCCCGCTGGAGGAGCTGGTCGGCTGGACGGAGCGGATCGCGCGCGGTCAGCCGCTTCCCTCGCCCCTGGACCGGGAAGAGGAGGGGGTGCGGGAGTTCGATCGCCTCCGGGGCTCGCTCCGATGGATGGCGGGCGAGCTGGAGGCGAGTCGGCGCCAGGAGGTGGAGACGGCGCGCCTCCGGAGCTGGACCGACATGGCCCGGCGGGTCGCCCACGAGCTGAAGAACCCCCTCACCCCCATGCGGATGGCAGCGACCTCGTTGTCCCGCAAGGACGATCCGGCGACCGCCGAGGCCGCGAGCGTGCTCCTCGAGGAGGTGGAGCGGCTGGAGGACCTCGCCCGCTCCTTCTCCCGCCTCGGCCGGATCCCGGAGGGCCCGACCTCGGAGGTCGACCTCGAGGAGCTGCTGACGCGGCTCGCCCGGCTGCACGGCCGCGAGGGTGTGGAGATCCGGGTGGAGGCCGCCGACGACCTCCCGCTCGTCGAGGCGCACCACGACGCGCTCCACCGCGCGCTCGAGAACCTGGTGGTGAACGCGGTCGAGGCGGCGGGGGACGGGGGCCGGACGGCGGGCGGGGTAGCGGGCCCGGAGGCCGGCGCACCCGCGCGGGTCGTGCTCCGCGCCCGGGCCGAGCAGCGAGTGGCCCGCGAGGGAGGGAACGGCGAGAGAGCGGCCGGAGGAGGGCCCGCGGTGCTCATCGAGGTGGAGGACACCGGCCCCGGCGTGCCGCCCGAGCTCCGGGAGCGGATCTGGGAGCCCGACTTCACCACCCGGACCGGGGGCAGCGGTCTCGGCCTGCCCCTCGTGCTCCAGGCGATCCGCCATCACCGGGGCCGAATCGAGGTGACCGAGGGCGCGGCCGGCGGCGCGCTTTTCCGGATCCGGCTGCCCGTCGGCGGCCCGGCGGACGAGGGGCCATGAACGTCCTCGTCGTCGACGACGAGCGGAACATCCGCCGCATGCTCCGGGCGCTCCTCGAGTCGGAGGGGTGGAGCGTGCGGGAGGCCGGCACCGCCGCCCAGGCACTGGCCGAGATGGCCGAGAGCAGCCCCGAGGTGATCCTCCTCGACCTCGCGCTTCCGGGCACCTCGGGGCTGGAGGCGCTCCCCGAGCTCCTCGAGGAGTCGCCCGGCACGCCGGTCGTGATGATGAGCGGGCAGGCCACCCTCGCGGACGCCGTGGAGGCGACCCGCCTCGGCGCCTTCCACTTCCTGGAGAAGCCGCTGAGCCCGGAGGCCGTGCTCCCCGCGCTGAAGGGAGCGCTCGAGGTGAGCCGCGCCCGGGACCTCTCCAGGGCGCTCCGGGAGGAGCTCGGCCCCGGCGCCCGGCTGATCGGGCGCACCCCGGCCATGGAGGAGGTGCGCGAGACGGTGCGGAAGGTGGCCCCCACCGACGCGAGGGTCCTCGTCATGGGCGAGAGCGGCACGGGCAAGGAGCTGGTGGCGGCGGCGCTCCACGGCCTCTCGCCCCGCAGGGGCGGGCTCTTCGTGCGGGTCAACAGCGCCGCGATCCCCCGGGACCTGGTCGAGAGCGAGATGTTCGGACACGAGAAGGGCGCCTTCACCGGGGCCACCGAGAGGCGCCGCGGCCGCTTCGAGCTGGCGTCGGGCGGCACCCTCTTCCTCGACGAGGTGGCCGACCTCGGCCCCGAGGCGCAGGCGAAGCTCCTGAGGGCGCTGGAGGCGGGCGTGGTGGAGCGGGTGGGCGGCTCGGAGCCGGTGGAGGTGGACGTGCGGGTGGTGGCGGCGACCCACCGCGACCTCCGGAGCGAGGTGGCCGAGGGCCGCTTTCGCGAGGACCTCCTCTTCCGGCTGGAGGTGGTGCCGATCCGGCTGCCGCCCCTCCGGGATCGCCGTGACGACATCCCCCTGCTCGTGGAGCACGCGCGGGACCTCCTCCGCAAGCGGAAGGGGATCCGGCCCCCGCGCTTCACCGACGGTGCGATGGAGGTGCTCGGGGGGTATGCATGGCCCGGGAACGTCCGCGAGCTCCTGAACCTGGTGGAGAGGATCGCGATCCTGCACGACGAGGAGGTCGGGGCCGCCGGAGTGCGCTCCGTGCTCCCGGACGCCTCGGCGGGGGGCGGCGGGCCGGGCGGAGCCCGTCCCTACCGCGACGACGACGAGCGCGACCTCTCCGAGCGCCTCGACGACCACGAGCGGGCGCTCATCCGGGGCGCGCTCGACGCCGCGGGGGGCAACGTGGCCGAGGCGAGCCGCCGGCTCCGGACCGACCGCGCCAACCTGTACCGACGGATGCGCCGCCTGGGGCTGAGGGAGTAGGGCCGCTCCGGCCGCCCCGGAGCCGTCCGCGACCCGAGCCCGACACCCGACCCACCCCGACCCGACGTGCCGACTCGAAGGCCTTCAAGGAGGACCCGCATGCGGAAGCGCTCGATCCCGCTCCTCTCCCTGATCCTGCTCCTCCCGCCGGCAGCCGGCGCGCAGGAGCCGGTCGTGGAGGAGGATCTCCCGCGGGCCGTCGTCGAACGGCTCGCCGAGTTCCTGAACGATCCCGCCACGCTCACCTTCTCCGGGCCGTCGCGGATTCCCGCCGGGACCCGGATCGACGGCGACGTCGGAGTCCTCGGCGGATCCCTCGTGCTCGCCGGCGCGGTGTCGGGCGACCTGGTCGTCGTGAACGGCAACCTCGAGCTCGGTCCCGCCTCGGCGGTGGGCGGCGACGTCACGGTCGTGGACGGCTCGATCTCGCGGGCGGACGGCGCGGAGGTCGCGGGGAGGGTCGTGGTCTACCGCCAGCGCTTCGAGTACATCCGCCGGGAGGGACGGGTCGTCCCGAGACGCCGGGAGGAGGAGGGCCGCCTCGGCCGCATCTCGTCGCCCCTCGGCCCCGGACGCTCCCGCTTCACCCTGCGGGCGGGCACGAACTACAACCGGACCGAGGGCCTGCCCGTCCTCTTCGGACCGGTGCTCGAGACCTCCGGCTCGAACCCGGCCCTGGTGGAGCTACTCGGCATCTACCGCACCGGCCGCGGGCTCGACTCGGACGAGCTCGGCTGGCGGCTGCGGGGAGAGCAGGCCTTCGGCGGGCACCGGGAGATCTTCGCGGGCCTCGAGCTCTACTCGCGGGTCGCCGGCATCGAGCGGTGGGGGCTCTCGGATCTCGAGTCCTCGCTCGGCACCTTCCTCTTCCACAAGGACTTCCGGGACTACTACGAGGTCGAGGGGTGGAGCGGATCGGTCCGGTGGGACCCGGCCGGCTCGCCGCTCTCGCTCGGGGTGGCGTACCGGGACGAGGAGCACGTCTTCGCTCCCATCACGGGTCCCTGGTCGCTCCTGGACAACGACGAGCCGTGGCGCCCGCAGCCGGTGGTCGCGGAGGGTGCCCTCCGCTCGGTCGCCGCCGACTTCGAGCTCGACACGCGCAACTCGGTGGAGGAGCCGTCGGCCGGTTGGTGGCTCCGGGCCAGCGCGAACATGGGGATCGGCGGGCGGCTCGAGCGGCCGCTCCTGCTGGAGCCCCAGCCGGGCGCCGACCGCCCCCTCCCCGCCGAGGGGGTGAGCACCTCCTTCTCCGCGGGGCTGGTCGACGCCCGCACCTACCTGCGCGTGACGCCCTCGTCCACGCTCGGCGTGCGTGCGCTCGCGGGCGGGTCGATCGACGGCGAGTCGCTCCCACCCCAGTTCCAGCGCGCGATCGGGGGCGAGGGCTCCCTGCCGGGCTACCGGCTCTTCTCCGGCGACTGCGGAGCCCGGGAGCGGGCGCTGGCGGGGCCGGTGCGTCCCGGGGGCGAGGGCTCGGAGCGCGAGGTCTTTCCCCGCTACGGCTGCGACCGCATCGCCGTGGTCCAGCTCGAGTACCGCGGCCACTTCTTCACCGACTGGACGCTCGGTCGGGGCGATCCGGAGGAGGAGGGCGGTCGCTGGACGCCGAGGATCGACCTCAGCCCCGGCTGGAGCCTCTTCGCGGACGCGGGGCGCGGCTGGTGGCTGGGCGAGGAGGGCGCCTCGCCGGTCGCCGGGCACGACACCTCCACCCTCCTCGACGTCGGCGGCGGACTCCTCCTGGGCGATCTCGGCATCTACCTGGCCGTGCCCCTCCGCGGGGGCGAGGAGTCGGTGAACTTCTTCCTGCGACTCGGCCGGCGGTTCTGAGCGGCGGTGCGCTCCCTGATCCGCTCGCCCGTCCTCCTCGCCGTCCTCCTCCTGCTCGCCCCGCCGCCCGCGGCGGCGCAGGAGGCGGGAGACGTGCGTCTCCGGGTGGACCGGAGCGAGGGGCGGGTGGGAGTGCGGCTCGGCGGCCTGCTGGAGGAGCCCGCGCTCCGCTCCGGCCTCCGCTCGGGGCTGCCGCTCCGTGTGCGGGCGCGGGTGGAGCTCTGGAAGGATCGCTTCTTCGACCGGCAGGAGGGGCAGGCCGAGTGGCGGGCGACCGTGCTCCACGACCCCCTCCAGGAGCGCTACCTGCTCCGCCTCGGAGAGGACCGGGAGGCCCCGGTCGTGCTCGACGATCTGCCCGCCGTGGCGCGCGCGCTGGAGGGCCTCTTCACCACGCGGATGGCCGACCCCGGACCGGGCACCTACTACTACCTGGGCACGGTCGAGGTGCAGACGCTGTCCGTCTCCGACCTCGAGGAGCTGGAGCGCTGGCTGCGGGGCGACCTCGCGCCGTCGGTCGGGGGCGAAGGGAACGTGAGCGGGGCCGTGACGCGGGGGCTCCGCCAGCTCATGATCCGCATGCTCGACCTTCCCACGCGCAGGATCCGGCTGAGGAGCGAGCGGTTCCGGGTGCGGTGAGGGGGCTCAGCGCCCGATGTGCAGGAGATCCTGGACGTCCCAGGCGTCGAGGTCGTGGGTCTCCACCAGCGCGCCGGCGTGGACGTCGACCACCGAGAGGGTGTTCTCGGCGGTGAAGCCGAACCAGAACTTCCCCGTGCCGGCCGCCACGTAGAGGCGCCCCCCCGCGTCGTCCACCGCGACCCCGCGCGCCACCGGAGCGCCGTTCAGCGTGGGCACGTCGTCCGAACGGAGGTCGACGGTGCCGAGGTCCGCCAGCGTCCGGCCGTCGTAGACCTGGAGCTGCCCCGCCCCGGGGAAGTCGGCGCCCCCCGGATCGGCGAGGTAGAAGCGGTGGGGGTCGCGGCCCGCCACCACCGGCGGCGGCACCGTCCCGCGCGTGTAGGGGTGTGCGATCCGGGCGCGCGCCGCGACCGCCCCCTCGCGGGCGTCCACCCGGAAGATCGAGTCGTGCGTCACGGCGAAGACGTGCCGTCCGTCGCCCGCGGAGATCATGCGCCGGAGGCGGACCGCGTCCACGTCCCCCTCGGCCACAGGGACCGAGTCCCGCACCGCGAGGGTGCCGGCGTCGTAGACCAGGAGGCGGATCGCCTCCGGGCCGCGCGGCCCTCCCACCACCAGGAGACCGTCCTCCGCCCCGGGCGACCCGATCCGAACCATCCGGGGCGGAGTGGAGCGGAAGCCCCCGAGGTAGGCCTCGATGCTCCGGCTCCGCCGACCGAGGACGGCCACGCCCCGATCCACCTCCGCCTCGCCTTCGAGGGTGCGGTGGCCCTTGAGGAAGATCCACCGGCGCCCGCCCGACAGCGGGACGTCGGTGGTGGCCAGCCCGATCTCGCCCCCCGAGCGGGCCTCGATCTCGTGAAGCGGCTCCCCCCAGCGGATCTCCGTGCGCGAGAGATCCGCCGAGAAGAGCGATCTCGGGGGGGTGCCCCGAGAGCTCCGCGCCGTGAAGACCGCCTCGCCCCGGGTCCGGTCCACCTCCACTCCGCTGATGAAGCGGAAGGCCTCCTGTCCCGATTCGGCCTCGGAGCCCACGACGATCTCGTCCAGCAGCCGCCCCGTGGAGCCCTCGTAGAGCCGCAGCGCGAGGGAGTCGCCCTGGAACACGCCGAGGAGCGTGCCGTCGTCGAAGGTGACCTCCGGGAGATCCTCGAAGGGATCGTCGTCGGGGACCACCGGGTCGTCGCAGGTGGCGAGCGCCAGGACGGCGGCCGTGGCGATCAGTGCGGCCATCCAGGGGCGTGCGGACGGGTACGTCGAATGCATGCTCATCGTCGTCCAGCCCTCATTCGCCGATGCGGAGTCCGGGCTGCGGGGGCGGGCAACCGCCCCTTCACCGGATCCCGCGGAGGATCTCGCCGTTCAGCCCGACGGCCCAGAGGTCGCCGGGGGTCATCTCCCAGACTGCTGCCAGGTTTTCGGGCGTGGGGTTCGGGACCTCCCTCCACGTGGTGCCGTCGAAGTGGATGGTCGTGTTCCCGGTCCCCACGGCCCAGACATCGTTCGGTCCGCTGCCCCAGACCCCGACGAGGCGGTGAGTGACCGGGCTCTCCACTTCCTCCCATTCGGAGCCATCGAAGTGGAGAATCACGTCTCCGACCGCCCAGATGTCGTCCGGTCCGCTGCCCCATACGTCGAAGAGGAACCCTTCGCCCGGGTTCTCCACCTCCGTCCATGCGGACCCGTCGTAGTGGAGGACCGTGCTCTCCACGTCGATCGGTCCGACGCGCTGACCGCCGACCGCCCAGACGTCGTCCCGTGCGCTCCCCCACATCGCGTCCGGACTTTGTTCGCGGAACTCCGCGGCGCGGTTCCATCGGTCGCCGTCGTAGCGCAGGAATCTCCCGAGACCCTCCAGGGCCCAGATGTCTTCCGGTCC
>CAYPDV010000049.1:17353-19882 GCA_964409525.1 uncultured Gemmatimonadaceae bacterium | reverse complement strand
GTCGGCGAGCGCATGATCGGCGAGTTCATCGAATATCGACCCTACGTCAGCATACGTCAGTTCCGCGAGGAGATCGGTAAATACGTGGATGAAGAGCAGGTAGCCACCTACGAACAGCACGTCTTCGTCCCCATTGATCCGAACGAGAGCGACGAGGCGACGCTGCAGCAGATACCGGGCGTTAATGAGGCGGTGGCCGCAGAGCTGACGAATGGCCGGCCGTACGCGTCGAATCAGGAGTTCCTCGATGCCCTTTCGCAGCGCATCGCTCCCGACCAGGTCGCAACGGCCGAGCGCTACCTGGCGGACTGATGAGTCCGACTGCCGAGGAACAGCTGCGAAGGTTTCTACTGGTGGTCGCGGGTCTGGTGTTCACCGCCACGACGGCCGAGCTCGCCCTGGTCGAGCACGATGAAAGCTTCGTGCAGCTCGTCCCCTACATTCTCTGCGGAATCGGGATCGTGGCCGTGGCTGCGCTCGTGTGGCGGCCGAAGCGCGGCGTACTGCTCGCAAGCAGGGTGGTCCTGGCGGTCGTCGCCCTTGGAAGCATCTACGGCTGGTACGAACACGTCGCCCACAACCTGGCGTTCGAGCTGGAGATCCGGCCGAATGCCACGACCGGCGACGTGATCTGGGATGCCCTGGGCGGTGCGAGCCCGCTGCTCGCTCCCGGCATTCTCGCGCTCGGATCCGCGCTTGCCTATGCGGCAACGTTTCGACATCCGGCACTGACGAACAGACCACTGGGCGACGAAGCATGAGCCAATCCAAATTCGTCATGAGAGACCAAAGCGCGACGGCTGCACGCGAGTCCGCCGGCCGGCGATCGATCGTCGCCGATGCGCTCGCAGCCGGTGACATCCGGATCGACGGCTCGCGCCCCTGGGATATTCAGGTGCACGACGACCGCTTCTACAGGCGCGTCCTGTCGGAGGACGCGCTCGGCCTCGGCGAGTCCTACATGGAAGGATGGTGGGATGCCGAGCAGCTCGACGAGTTTTTCTGCCGGCTCGTAAGGATCGATCTGAGCGACGTGCGAATGTCCTGGCAGCGCAAGTGGACGATCGCAAGAGATCGCCTGGTGAACCGCCAGAGCAAGTCGCGCGCTTCGCTCATCGGCGAACGGCACTACGACCGCGGGAATGATCTCTTTGAGGTGATGCTAGACCGCAGGCTGACCTATACCTGCGGCTACTGGAAGAACGCCGCGAACCTAGACGAAGCGCAGGAGGCGAAACTCGACCTCGTCTGCCGAAAGATCGGCCTGAAGCCGGGCCAGACGGTGCTCGACATCGGATGCGGCTGGGGGAGCTTCCTGAAGTTTGCGGCAGAGAACTACGGCGCCTCGGGTGTGGGCGTTACGGTTTCTCGAGAACAAGTCGACCTTGGCCGTGAGCTTTGCCAGGGACTACCCGTCGAAATCCGGCTGCAGGACTATCGCGACGTAACCGGCCGCTTCGATCACGTCGTGTCACTGGGAATGTTCGAGCACGTGGGGCCGAAGAACTACCGCCCCTTTTTCCAGAAGGCGCGCGAGTGCCTGAAGGACGACGGCCTGCTGCTTTTGCACACGATCGGCAATCTCTTCTCCGACACGACGACCGACCCGTTTACGGAAAAATACATCTTCCCGAACAGCGTCATACCGTCTGTCGCACAGATCGGAGGGGCGATCGAGCGCCTGTTCGTGATGGAGGACTGGCACAACTTCGGCCCGGATTACGACCCGACGCTTATGGCGTGGAATCAAAATTTCGAGGCGGGATGGGAGTCGCTCCGCCCTCGATACGGCGAGACGTTTTACCGGATGTGGCGGTACTTCCTCTTGTCGTCCGCGGGCTCGTTCAGGGCACGAAAAATGCAGCTCTGGCAGATCGTTCTCTCCAAAAGGGGCGTGCCGGGCGGATACACCTCGATTCGGTGACCTTCCGCCCAGGCCGGCCTACGCCGTAGCTAAATCGTGCTACGCGATTGCTCCCGTCGGAGCGCGCGAAACGATCCCGCCAATGGACATGCCGTTCGCCCCGGCCGCGCCATTGCGGGCCTCGGGCGGATTTGCCTCCGACCTTGTGGGCCGGCGGTCGAGGCCGGGTGCACCCGGCTGCGCGCCTCGTGCCTCCGGCCGTCCGCTATCGCGATAGGTCTCCTCGGCGCCGCGCCGTTTTGCAGAAATGTCCGAATCCTCATCGTCTGTCTCCGGTCCGTCGCCGTTTGAATCCGGCCATACGTCTTCGGCTTCCTGCGCCTCGTTGTCGGTCGTCGTCTGCCCATTCCCGGACTGAGGCGCGGCCGTAGGGCGCTCCGAACGAGACACGAGGAATGCCCGAGCTCCCTCATCGGAGCAGTAGTGAATCTCTTCGCCGATTATCAGCACGTTCGATCCGTCTTGATCGATCGCGTGCCCGTCAATCACATTATTCCGTATCGAGCGCTCGATGAGCTGCTGCAGCGGTTCCCGTTCCATGTCGCGCACCACATAATCCTACTTCCACCAGGGTCCTTGCTGCCGCGCCGTTCCCCGAACGCGAC
>CAYPDV010000049.1:16197-17253 GCA_964409525.1 uncultured Gemmatimonadaceae bacterium | reverse complement strand
GCAGCCTCCCACGCTCCCTCGTCACAGAGGCCGCTAAATTTGGCCTGCTCGTAGGCATCGAGCGCCACCCCCACGCAGGCGTTGCGCACTTTCTCTGCAAGCCGGCGCCTGTCGGACACCCCCTTGCTGTCCTCTGCCTGGTTGCGCTCTGCTCGGTTTTCGGTCATTCCCGTGTTGAATTTAATGCATCTCCGCTTTCGCCGACACTCAATTTACGCCCATCCTAGCCCGAAATTCAGCCGCTTGAGGATCGCCGTTCTTCCGTTGCTTGCTCGCACGAGGACGATCTCCGCCGTCGTAACCGCGATATCCGTTCCGGCGTTGATGGCGATCCCCACGTCCGACCGGGCGAGCGCCGGCGCGTCATATAACGCCGTCGCCCGTCATGGCCACCATTAGGCCGCGCGCGACCATTTATGAATAGGACACACCGGCTAATGTGAGTGGCCCGCATGCCCGTCGTCGGGCGCGCTTGTCGTATCCTCCCGACCGAGCATTGCGTACTGCTCCTCCGAGATTTCGGGGAGAGCCTTCACGAATGCCGTGAGCTCGAGCATCACCTCTTCTGAGTGCGTCGGCTCCAGAGCGGGCATGCCGGCGAGCTTGATGCCGTGCCGAAGGATCCAATAAATCTCATCGGCGCTAAACTGCTCTCCAGACGCTACGAGATCCGGCGGCTGGGGATTCATCCCCTTGCCCATCCATCCCAGCTCCACGCCGGGAGCGCCGTGGCAGATGACGCACATTTCCTCGTACGAACGGTACCCGCGCATGAGAGCGGAAGTGTCGGACGGAACGGAGATCGACACGTCCTCTGCTCGCGCACGAATCGATTGATCTTTCGTGGTCTGAAGCACCGATTGAACGAGACCTGAATGTTCGTCCGTGGCTGCGACGTTGTACCACCCTCCATACATCGCGAGCAAGCCGACGGCCGCTAGGACTGCGAGAAGGCCAACGAGCGCAAGTGTGACAATCACTGACCTGGGCATAGTAGTCTGTAAAATCGAGTCCGCGAGCTCGGAAATGCACCGAAGTGTCGGTGCTCACACGATA
>CAYPDV010000049.1:4654-16097 GCA_964409525.1 uncultured Gemmatimonadaceae bacterium | reverse complement strand
TAAAATCGAGTCCGCGAGCTCGGAAATGCACCGAAGTGTCGGTGCTCACACGATAAGCACCTAAGGCTAGCGTTAGGCTATCGGACCGTGATACAGGTGACCGGATCCTTGTGATTCCGGTGCAGCCGGAAAGAGCTCGTGCGCTTGAGGAGTATCGTACATCGCTGGGTGGGCTAACCCTGAAATCCTTTAAGATGTGTGAGAATGCCGTCCACCGCAGATCAATTCAGCCCGCCGGGCTTATGTCACATTGCTCGTGGGACCTGCGACGCAGGCGTCCGACATGTCGGATCCCACTCTGGCGTGCATTGCCTCCGTGTCCGCTCTTTTTCGCATCGACGGAACCGGCGGGCCGAAACTTCTCCAGCGTAGATCTGGATCGCATGGCTGGCATGCGCGCTCCTTGAGCGTAGTGAAGCACAGGCCGTTCATCGAACGCGCGAGAAGCACCTGATCAAACGTGAGGTCCTCATCGGCATGAGATCTTCATCGGAAATTCCGTCTCCGTATCTGTGCCCGTCGGGTGTCAGCGATAAGCTCACGCGCAGGAGATTTCTTCAGTATTCGGGGGCCGCCGGCGTCGCGGCCGGTATCCAGTCGCTTCTGCCACGGTATGCCCTTTCGGACCCAGGTACCGACGCACCCTCAGACCTGTATCCCCGTTGGGAAGGAGGCGCGGCGGTGTACGAGCTTGAAATCGCCGAAACACCTCTTACCGTCGCCGGCCGGCGCACCAGAGCGGTCACCATCAACGGATCCGTGCCGGGCCCGCTACTCCACCTCTACGAGGGTGAGGAGTCGATTATCCAAGTCACGAACCGCCTCGAAGAAGACACTTCCGTTCACTGGCATGGCATTCTTTTGCCTCCGGAGATGGACGGGGTGCCGGGCGTCAGTTTTCCTGGGATCGAGCCCGGACAGACTTTCGAGTACCATTTCCCGATGCGCCAGTACGGGACGTACTGGTATCACAGCCACTCCGGCCTGCAGGAGCAGCTGGGACACTACGGTCCACTGATCATCCATCCCGCCGACGGATACCCGTACGAGTACGACAGGGAATATACGATCGTGCTCTCCGACTGGACCTTCGAAAATCCCTACACGGTGCTGGCCAAGCTGAAGAAGCAGGGTAATTACTACAATCGACAACGTCTGACAATGGTCGACTTCGTGAAGGATGTCGCCAACCAGGGTCTCTGGCGCACGATTCAAGACCGACTTATGTGGGCCGAAATGCGGATGGACCCGACAGACATCTCCGACGTGACGGGCGCCACCTACACGTATTTGTTGAACGGCCTATCGCCCGAGGCAGAGTGGTCGGGCTTATTCCATCCTCACGAGCGCGTCTTGCTGCACGTTATCAATGCCTCGGCGGCCACCTTCTTCGATGTCCGAATTCCGGATCTACCGATGAAGCTGGTCCAGGCCAGCGGGCAGTATGTGGAACCGGTGGAAACGGACGAATTCCGCATCGCGGTCGCGGAAACCTACGACGTGATCGTTGAGCCGGAGGAAGATCGGGCCTATACCTTCTTCGCGGAGGCTATCGATCGCAGCGGCTACGCCCGTGGTACACTCGCACCCCGAGAGGGCATGAGTGGCCGGGTGCCCCAGCTGCGCAAACGACCGCGCCTTACAATGGCCGATATGGGCATGACACATGGGGAGATGGCCGGGATGGATCATGGCGGAATGGACGTGCCGCAAGAGGTGGACACCACCCACAGGCACAGTCAAAACGGACACAATTCTATGGCCATGTCGCCGGATTCTACGAGGGGCGACCCGGAATTCGCTATCGCGGGCAACGTGCGCACGTCGGGGCTCCGCCCGCCCGGTGCGATACCCGCCGCAATTCCGCACGAATCCGACGAGCACGGTCCGGGTAATGCCGCCGTCCCGGACCTTGTGCGCAGCCGGCTGCACGAGCCGGGTGCCGGACTGGGCGAGGACGGTTGGCGCGTTCTCACTTACGCTCAGCTGCGGGCGATGCAACCCGAGCCGCGCCGTGCGCCCGACCGCGAGATCGAGCTGCACCTTACCGGAAATATGGAGCGATTCATGTGGTCCATCAACGGCGTCGCGTTCACCGACAGCGAACTGATTCCCTTCGAATACGGTGAGCGAATTCGGCTGACGATGGTGAACGACACAATGATGAACCACCCCATGCACCTTCACGGCATGTGGATGGAGTTGGAGAACGGACAGGGAGAGCGCATTCCGCGCCTGCACACCGTAAACGTGAAGCCCGCCGAACGCATCTCGCTGCTCGTGACGGCGGACGCCCCGGGGATGTGGGCGTTTCACTGTCACATCCTCTATCACATGGATGTAGGCATGTTTCGCGTCGTGAAAGTCTCGGAGCCCGAAACCGAAACGCCTGTTCAGATGGAGGAACACCATTTCCATGAGTAGACGACTTCGACACAGGATCCCTGCTTCCTTCGGTATCACGCTCTTTCTCTGCTTCATGTTTACCCATACGGCACCGGCACAAGGAATTGGCCTGCAGCAGCTCCTTGAACTGTTGGATTGGGGGACGGGAAGCCTCGTACTGCTCGACAAGGCAGAGTACGTTTCGGGGGTGGAGGGGCATCCGGTCGAGCTCGAGGCCGTGGGCTGGTACGGAGGCGATTACGATCGGCTCTGGTTTCGCTTCGAAGCGGAGCAGCTTATGGCCGAATGGGCGGGAGATGGCGAACTGCACGCCTATTACGGCCGTCTCGTCTCGCCATTCTGGGACGCCCTGGGAGGTATCCGGATCGACGGCCGTTGGGGCGACGAGGTTGGCCCGCGCGCGTACCTCGCCCTCGGCTTCATCGGTCTGACGCCTTTGCGCTTTGAACTCTCGCCGGCCGTCTTTCTCAGCCACACCGGTGACCTATCGACTAGACTGGAGGCCGAGTATCAGTTCCTGGTTACCCGGCGCGTTTTTGCAGAGCCGGAGATCGAGCTAAATGCAGCATTGCAGGAGGTGCCCGAATGGGGGATTGGCTCGGGCCTGAACGATATGGAACTGGGCCTGCGTCTCCGCTACGAGATCTGGCGCGAGCTCAGCCCCTACGTTGGGCTCTCGTGGTTCCGTAGGGCAGGAGATACCGCCGGTCTCGCGCGGGAAGCCGGCGAAGAGGTAAGCTCACTTTTCGTGACGTTCGGCGTGAGGATTTGGCGCTGAAGCCGTCACCGCGCCGACGTGCGATCACCGTGTAAACCTGTCGTTCACTACCGGCCCGTCGGGGCTCGTTCAGCGTCCATCCTGCTGGAGCCGCACCCTTCGTTCCTCGTATTCCTCGGTCGAGATCTCGCCGGCGGCATATCGCCGCTCGAGTACTTCGAGCGGCGTCTCACGGTGCGAGCCGCCCAGTTTGCTGCGCGTCAACAGCAGGACAATCACCACCGTGATCGCGATCCAGAAGATCCACCATCCCCAGTGCATTCCCCACATCCAATCGTGTCCGTCAAACATGGCGATGAGCTATTGATCTAGGTTTGCTGTTTGCTCTTGGCGGTGAAGCCGGCTTCTCCGCTTCTCGTATTCGTCCGTCGTCAATTCGCCAGCTGCGTAGCGATACTTCAGCTGCTCCAATGGCGTTTCCGCTGCGTCAATCTCTGACCGAATGGCTGGCATCAATCGAAGCAGCATGACGAGGACGACAACCAGCAGTATGGACCAGAAGATCATCATGTGAAGGCCCCGTCCTGTTGAATGGAAGGTTGCCGAGCGGCTCACATTCCAATGAGGTGTTGATGACTACTCCTGCGACCTGTTATTTCCGGGCATCGCACCCGGACCCATCATGCCGCCGTGCCCCGTGTGTTGACTCATCATGCCGCCGTGCATCCTTTTCATCATCTGCATCATGTCCATCATCGACATGTTCTGCATCATGTGACGATGCAGTTCGGACGGCTCCATTTCATCGAGCGCGGCGCGTTGCTCGGCAGATAGAACATCCTTCATCTGCTGCGCCGTTGAAACCATGGAGGCTTGCATCTCTGCGTGGGCCTCGGCCGCCGATTTCAGGAGTGCCTCAAGCCTGGAGGCATCAGGGTCTTCCTGCGCCATCACGCTGTTCAGCTCGGCGCGCGCTACACGTACACGCTCCATACGATCAGCTTGCACGGCCTGGTGATCCTCATGAATCCTTTGTAGCCGGTCGACCTGCGCATCGTCGAGGTTAAGCGGCTCCTGCATTGTGGGGAGAATGTGGGAGAGCGCTAGGGAATGGTGCATCGGATCCTGCATCATGCCCATCATACCGTCGCCCTTCGACATTCCCTGCATCATGCCTCCGCCGGGCGTACCTTTCGTAGTGGCGCCGGAATGCATCCCGTGCATCATCATCATGCATGCCTGCATGGCTTGCATCATACCGCCGTCCGGCATGGGTCCCATCGCATGCTGGTTCATCGGGTCCTCGTCTTGCTGTGCCGCGGCCGGTGTGGCGATGAAAAGGGCCAGCCCCAGTGCGATGCTCATCAGTAATTTCATTGGAATCACCTGTCACCCTGTTGTCTATTATCATTCCGTCTGCGCATACGGCGCACGTCTTGACGTGCGAAATGAATGCGGTCGCGGCTATGTCGAACGATTTCGTCCGGATCCTCCCGACTCGATGGAAAAATCGAGCCATACCCAGCAAATCAGCAGCAGTGCGATCCATAATGCGAGCGTAAGGACAAACCACGTCACGTTATTCCATTAGTTCGTTTGTCGTGGAGAACTATCCCCTGTTGCACCGAATATCACCCGCGCTCTCCAACGTCGGTGTGCGCCCCTTAAACGAGCCTTAATTCCTGCTTAAAAGTCCTTAAGGCCGGTGGAGCGCGCGCGAGCCGTGACGCCGCCGGGCTATTTCGAATTCCGTGCTTCTCGCGACGCAAACCGATCGGTATGCGTCCTTAAACTTCCTTAAGGTCTGAAACTTTGATGCGCTAGCCGATTCTGGTATTGGTAGTACGTAGGCGAGGAACTGCCGTTCACCAGGCATAGCACGCGGCAAGCATGTGGATTCTCCTGATCGAAGACGAGAAGCGGCTCGCCATTTCGCTAAAGAACGGCCTCGAAGAGGAAGGGCACGTCGTCGATGTGGTGGAGCACGGTATCGAGGGGCAGTCCATGGCGATGGACAACGCCTACGATGCGCTGATCGTCGACTGGCGACTGCCGGGGCGTGACGGCAAAACGATTATCGAAAATCTTCGCGAGGCCGGACGCACTGTTCCTGTGCTCATGCTGACGGCGCTTGGCGATGTCGAGCACCGGGTTGCGGGTCTCGATGCGGGGGCTGACGACTATCTTCCGAAGCCGTTCAAGTTTGAAGAGCTGCTCGCGCGCCTTCGCGCACTACAGCGCCGACCGCCGCTAGCCGTCCAGGAAGACGTCCTCCGAAAGGGGTCGCTGGAGGTAGACACTCGTCGCCGCCACGTCACCTTGCACGGAAGCCGCCTCGACCTGCGTCCAAAGGAGTACGCACTCCTGGAAGATTTCGTGCGTCATTCAGAGGAAGTGCTCTCGCGCACCGTGATCGCCGAACGCGTATGGGGCGATCCGTTCTACGTCAGCGACAACGTGATCGACGTTACCGTTTCCGGCCTCAGACACAAGCTGGCCGATGCGCAGGATTCGGAAAAACCGAACGTGCGGATCGAAACGATTCGGGGCGTCGGCTACAGGCTGGCGACGGTGCCGACCGCATAACACGATGCCAAAGCTCCTCTCCGGTATCCGACTGCGAATCTCCACACGCCTCACACTCTGGTACGGGCTCACACTGCTTATTCTGCTGAGTCTTTTCGCACTCTTCAGCTATGTGTATTTCCAGACGACCCTGGATCACGATTTCGATCGCCACCTCGCTCACGAGAAACGCCAGCTTTTGCCGTTCGTCCGAATTTCGGGCGACGCTCCAGCTTTTGCCGGACTCGACGAACTGCACTCGGTCGCCTACCAGACCGACGGCGTCTATGGCACGTTCGTGCGGCTCGCGACGCCCGAAGGTGAGGTGGTCTATCGCAGCCCCAATTTCGAAGGCCACCTGCCGCTGGGATTTGATGTGCCGGATTCAGAACGCGAGAGGACCGTTAGCCGAACCTGGGAGGGTGTGGCGGTTCGGAGCGTCTATACCCCCCTCCCGGGCGACAGAGACGGCATACAGGGTTGGCTCGAGGTAACCGGATTCGAGTGGACACTCCACCAGGAGCTTGCCAACCTGCGCACATCGATGTTGGCGGGCATTCTGCTCGGTGTTCTCCTGGCAATTGGCGGCGGATACCTGCTGGCGAGGCGCGCACTACAGCCGGTGGCCTCGCTCACGGAGGCGGCACGGCAGATTCATGCAATGGACCTGAGCACGCGCCTGCCGACGAGTTTCGGCCTGCGAGACGAGCTATCCGACCTCGCAGAGACGTTCAACAACATGATCGAGCGGATCGAAGCATCGTTCGAGCGAGAGCGCCGGTTTACGAATAATGCTGCCCATGAAATCCTAACGCCGCTCGCCACCATTCAGAACAGCGCCGAGATCGCGCTGCGGCGCGAGCGGACGTCGGAGAGCTACAGGCAGGTGATCGGTGACATCCTGAAGGATGCCGCCGAAATGACCTGCACCGTCCGCGGTCTGCTTCAACTCGCACGCATCGATCGCATCGAGGAACTCCCGCGAGACGAGGTGAACCACGCACTCGTCGTAGCGGAACACACAAATCGGCTACGCGAACGTGCCCGGCGCGAGGCTATTATCGTCGATGCGCAGGTGGATGAGCCTGTCATGGTGATGGCCGATGCCCGCCACCTTGGTGAAGTCGTCGAGAACCTGGTAGACAACGCCATTAAGTATACCCCGTCGGGAGGCCGCGTCAGCATTTCCGTCGAGCGACAGGACGGCACGGCGCACTTGGCGGTGTCAGATACGGGAGTCGGCTTCGAGCCGGAGCAGGGCGAGCACCTCTTCGACCGATTCTATCGGGCCGACTTGTCCGAGGTGCAGGCTCGCGGCGGAAGCGGACTTGGACTGGCTATCGTAAAGGCGATCGTCGAGCTGTACAGAGGTCGCGTCTCCGCCCGCAGTAAAGGAAAGGGGATGGGGAGCCGGTTCGACGTGGAGCTGCCGGTCGCATCGTCATCTGAACGGAACGTATAGGTACATAGCGAATCGCTACATAGTGACAGGAGAGTATCTGGAAGTCGTGAGAGGAATAGAAAGGAGGGGGTTGAGAGATGAAAGCAGGAATTCTGGCAGCACTCATCATCGGCGCACTGGTCGTCTTCTCCGCCTGCGAAGATCGGACGGAGGACGCGGGCCGGCAACAGGGCGCCGCTGAAACGGCGGAGCTCAGAATCGACACGTCCGACATCGGCGCCCGCTATCGAGACATTGATTCCCTCCACACTCGTATGATGGCGCAGTACGATGCAGCGGGAGGCGAGATGCCCGAACCGATGCGCCGGCTCTACGGCTCGATGAACGAGATGCACGGCTCCGCCTCGCGGATGCACAGCGCTATGATGGGCACAGGGGCGATGATGGACCACGACGGGATGATGGACCACGATGGGATGATGGACCACGATGGGACGACGGGCCGAGATGGGATGATGGATCGAGAACGGAGGAGTAGCCATGACGGCATGATGCGGGGTGGCATGACGCCCGAAGGAATGATGAACATCCGGCGCGCGCGAGAATGGGATCAGCAGATGGCCGCCATGCACGCGCAGATGGCGACCTACATGCGCTCGGAAGGCTACGAAGAGATGGCCGCAATTCACGATGAAATGGCCGGACGATTCCAAGAGGCCGTAGATGAACTTCCCGATCCGGACTCCTTCCAGGACCGCACGGGTGAGGGTGACGACGATGTGGCGGAGGGAGCAGAATCGCCCGACGGCCAGCCGTCGGGCCGCACCATCTATGCCCGCGAGTGTGCTGCGTGCCACGGCTCCGACGGGGAAGGACTCACGGGTATGTTTCCGCCGCTGTCCGGCTCTGAGTGGGTGACCGGCGATCCGGACGTACCTGTCCTCATTCTGCTCGCCGGGCTTGAGGGGCCGATCCGGGTACGGGGAGAAACGTACGACGGCAACATGCCCGCGTTCGGCGCACGGCTCAGCAACGCAGAAATCGCGGCCGTAACGAGCTACATCCGAACGGCGTGGCAGAACGACGCTCCCCGCTTGCAGCCGAGCCAGGTTCGCGAAACTAGAAGCGAGGTCGGCTCCAGGACAGAGCCCTGGACCGCCGAAGAGCTGAGGTAGAGGCGGTCCTTCACGTAGCGGTGTCGTCCTCTAATTTCTTGCACACTGACAGGAAACGTGGCCGCTGCTATATTTCGGGCGTTTCCATCCCGCAAGTAGACCCGCGAATTTGTGGCGCATCGCTCTTCGTATCTCGTCATCGTTCTTGCTGTTCTCTCGTTTGCATCCTGCAGCTCGCGACCTCCCGCCACGGACTCCATCGAAGCTCCGCCGGCGGCAAGCGCTCCCGACGTCGGCTGGCCCCACTATCTCGGCGATCCGCACAGCAGTCAATATTCTCGGCTGGATCAGATCGACAAGGAGAACGTCGAGCGCCTCGAGGTTGCGTGGACGTACGTGACCGGCGACAGCGCGGAGTATCAATCCAACAACCTCGTCATCGACGGCGTGCTCTACACGGCTACCCCGACCCGCCGCGTGACCGCGCTCAATGCCGCGACCGGCGAGCACCTCTGGACCTTCGATCCGGATGACGTCAACCCCTATGGCGGCAACAAATTCCAGGGCGGCGGCCGGCAGCGCGGCGTGATGTACTGGGAGGATGGGCAAGACGGGCGCATCTTCACCGTCAAAGGGCCGTGGTTCTTCGCACTCGATGCGGCGACCGGCGAGCTCATCCCGACGTTCGGTGATGGGGGATGGATACACCTCGGCGACGCGATGGACGTCGAGGGACGCCCGAACGTCGGCCTCAACACGCCGGGGTACATATACCGCGATATGATCATCATGGGAGCCAACGTCGGCGAGGACGTCCCCGGCGCGATCCGCGCGTTCGATGCGCGAACGGGCGAGCGGAGGTGGATTTTCCACACCCTGCCGCGCCCCGGCGAATTCGGTTCGGATACCTGGCCGGAGGGCTACATGGAGTACACCGGGGGCGCGTCGGACTGGTCCGGCATCGCCATCGACACGCTACGCGGGATCGTCTACACGTCCACCGAAACGGCCGGCCCCGACTTCTGGGGCGGCGATCGCTACGGAGAGAATCTCTTCGCGAACTCGCTCGTCGCGCTGGATGCCGAAACGGGAGAGCGCATCTGGCACCGACAGCTCGTACATCACGATCTGTGGGACATGGATCTCCCGACGCCGCCGACGCTGCTGACCGTCCGCCACGAGGGGGAGATGCTGGATGTGGTCGCGCAGGGCACGAAGATGGGCCTGCTGTTCGTCTTCGACCGCGTAACCGGCGAGCCGCTCTGGCCGATCGAGGAGCGTCCGGCTCCCGAGTCGCGGCTCCCTGAGGTGCGGACGTGGCCGACGCAGCCCTTCCCGACGAGGCCCGCCCCACTTATGCGACAGTCGTACACGGAGGAGGACGTCTCGAGCATTTCCCCCCGTGCGCGCCTGATGACCATGGAGCTGTTGGCGCAGTCCGGGTCGTACGGATCGTTCCCGCCGCCAAGCCTCGAGCAGATCATTAAATTTCCCGGTTATGACGGCGGCTTCGAGCGGGGCGGATCGGCTGCCGATCCCGACGGGATGCTTTACGTCAACATCAACGAGATCCCGTGGTTCTACCAGCTGATTCCCACGACGCGTGCGGACGGTTCGCCGCTTCCGCCGGGCGAGCGGGCTTATCGGATCGAATGCGCGGCATGCCACGGTTTGGACCGCTCCGGCAGCGCGGCCTTCCCGCCGCTGGTCGACGTCGAGGAGCGGCTTCCGAAAGAGGCCGTTCACCAGATCATCATCCACGGCGGCGGCCGGATGCCCGCCTTCGACACGATGCCCGAGCGGCGGCGCGAGGCGATCGTAGATTATTTGTTTGGGGATGAAGGGGCGGCCGGTGATGGAGAAGCGGCTGGAAATGCGGAGCCCGATTCGCTATCAGAGCCCGACCCGCCATCCGAGGCCGATCCGCCATCCGAGATCGACCCGATCCAGGATGCGAAATCGGCGGCGCAATCCAGCGAAGACACCCAGCCCTACGCCTTCCGCGGGTTCGAGCGCTGGCTGGATCACGAAGGCTACCCGGCGATCGATCCGCCCTGGGGCACGCTCAACGCCGTGGACCTGAACACCGGCGAGATCAAGTGGACAGTACCGTTGGGCGAATACGACGAGCTCACCGAACGCGGCATCCCGGTGACCGGCACCGAGAACTACGGCGGGCCCGTGGCTACTGCGAGCGGACTGCTCTTCATCGGCGCCACCGCCGACGAAACCATCCGCGCCTTCGACGCAGTGACCGGCGAGATCCTCTGGGAGCACGACCTTCCCTTCGGCGGCAACGCTACGCCGAGCACCTACATGGTGGACGGGCGGCAGTACGTCGTGATCTCCGCAGGCGGCGGTAAATCGAACCGTCCGGCCGGCGGGTCGATTGTGGCCTTCGCGCTGCCGGAGTTGGATTGAGCAGCAGCTAACGGGGCATCGACCAATGGATCTCGATCTGAAAGACAAGAGGGCCGTCGTCACCGGCGGCAGTGCGGGTATCGGCCTCGCGGTCGCCCGCGGACTCGCGCGTGAGGGCGTGCACGTTGCGCTCTGTGCGCGCAACGAAGAGCGCGCGAGGGCGAGTGCCTCGTCCATCCATAACACGTACGGCGTCGAGGCGCGCGCCTATCGGTGCGACGTCACCCGGCCGGACGAAATTCGTGCGGCCGTGGACGCCGTGGGGGCGGATTTCGGGGACGTCGACATTCTGCTCAGCAACGCAGGAGAAGGCACAAATGAGAACGTCTTGACGGCCGATGACGCACGCTGGCAATATTTCTGGGACCTCCACGTCATGGCGGCTGTCCGCTTCGCCCGGGAGCTCGTACCGGCGATGCGTCGCAGGGGCGGGGGAGCTATTATCCACAACGCTTCGATCTGCGCGCGGCAGCCGATGCATCATGAGCCCATTTACAACGTCACGAAATCGGCCCTCGCTATGTATTCTAAGTGCCTGGCCGAGGAGGTCATCGGCGACGGAATACGCGTCAATTGCGTCAACCCTGGGTTGATTCAGACGGAGGCCTGGGAAAACGCTGCCCGAGACGCCGCCGGGTCCGACTGGAAAGATCACCTCGAGCGCATCGCCGAATCCAAAACGCCGATCGGCCGCTTCGCCACGCCGGAAGAACTCGCAGACTTCTTCGTGTTTTTGTGCTCACCCAGGGCGAGCTACTGCGTCGGCTCGTCGTACTATGTTGATGGTGGCTGGCTGAACGTGGTGACGTAAACGTC